>JAHEGA010000058.1 GCA_024639925.1 Microbacteriaceae bacterium | reverse complement strand
AGAACCAGCCGTGAACAATCAAAATGAGGGAGGACAGATTGATGGCCTGGGTTGTGCCGTCCGGCACGAACGCCAGGAACCCCTCGGGGCCATTCATTTCGAGCTCAGCGCCGTACCCGTACTTGGCAATGATTTCCACGGTCAAAAGAATCAACAAGATTCCGGTGATGTAGGCAGCAACCCGATACCACGACAGGGCGCTTTCGAGCCGATCAGGGCCAATCGGTCGCGTGGATACCGGTGAGGTCATGCCTCAAGTTTAGGGGCAAGGGATGCAAGCTCTTCGAGCTCCCCCTCCCAGGCATCACGCACCAATCGGTACCACAGGTAGAGCGCAAATAGACCGAAGATGGCCCACTCGAGGGCATAAAAGAGGTTAAGCAGATTCAATTTGCTCTCGGTCTCCGGAACCACAGTCGTGACCGTTTCTAGGTCAGCGGGCGCTTGCGCCATCACGAGGTAGCCGCCATAGACAGGCCCCGGGTCTTGCCAGAGATTCACGAGTTCCGCCACCGCAACCGCTTCACGCTGACCTGCCCGAAGATCAGTCTGCTGGGGTGATTCGGTGGGAACATAACGCCCAACGACCTCCGTGGTCGTGGAGGGTACGGACCCGCTCGCGGGTGCCCAGCCGGCCACCACCGCTAACGACGTTCCCTCGGTACTCGAGCAGTGGCGGACGAGCCATGCACCGGATCGGTCAGCTGCTTGACGATTGGTGATGACCACATCATCGCGTTGGTCAAAAGAGCACGTGATGCTCACCATTCGACCGCTGCCCTCCGTGGTGATGGTGGACTGCGGAGTCTCGAGACTGCTCAGTGGCACGACCGTCTCGGTGTCACGCTCAATGATGGTGGCAGAGGCAATGCTGCGCTCCAGTTGCCACTGCCCCAAGAACGCAAACACTCCCGCAACGATTAGTGCCAGGGCCAAAGCAGCAATCCACCGTGGCCGGAAAGCCACATTCCAGAACGTCAGCGGCTTGGTCATCGTGCTTTCAGAATAGAACGCAGGGCTGTGCGATCGGTGAGGGATTATCGCTGGATCACGACATCGACCCGCTGGAATTCCTTGAGGTCGGAATACCCGCATGTCGCCATGGAGTGACGCAGCGCACCCATCAGGTTCGTCCGGCCGTCGGCCGAGTGCGCGGGGCCGTGGAGAACCTCTTCGAGGCTCCCGCCCTCGCCCACGAATGCCCGGTAACCCCGGGGCATCGTTGCGTGGTGGGCTTCCTGCCCCCAGTGCCATCCCAAACCGGGTGCCTCGGAGGCGCGGGCGAGGAGGGATCCGACCATGACGGCATCGGCACCGGTCGCGATGGCGGCAACAATGTCTCCACTGCGACCCAGGCCGCCATCCGCGATGACGTGAACGTATCGACCACCCGATTCGTCAAGGTATTCACGTCGCGCACTCGCCACATCAGAAATCGCCGTGGCCATTGGTGCATGAATGCCCAGTGACGCCCGTGTGCTGGAGGCAGCTCCCCCACCAAAACCGACTAGGACACCGGCAGCGCCGGTGCGCATCAGGTGCAAGGCGGCGGTGTGGGTGGCCGCGCCACCCACAATGACGGGAACGTCCAGCTCGTAGATAAATTCTTTGAGGTTCAGTGGCTCGCGGTTTTGACTGACATGCTCCGCGCTCACCGTGGTGCCGCGAATGACAAACAAATCAACGCCGGCCTTCACGACCGTCTCGTGAAACTCTTTCGTGCGCTGGGGGCTCAACGACCCAGCCACCGGAACACCGCTGTCGCGGATTTCTTGCAAGCGCCTGGTGATGAGCTCTGCCTTGATGGGCTCGGCATAGATGCGCTGCAGTCCGCGGGTGACTTCGGTCTCGGTGAGACCGGCGATTTCTTGATACACCGCAGTGGGGTCTTCATAGCGCGTCCACAGGCCTTCGAGGTTCAGTACCCCCAGACCACCCTGGCGCCCCAGCGCAATGGCGGTTCCAGGAGACATCACCGAATCCATGGGTGCGGCAATCACGGGGGTGTCGAACGTGAAGGCGTCGATGCTCCAGGAGAGGCTGACATCTTCCGGGTCACGGGTTCGACGAGAAGGGATGACCGCCACATCATCCAGGGAATACCCGACGGTCGCACGCTTGGTCAGACCAATTTCTACTTCATTCACAGCGGGAGTCTCTCTGGCCGTTAGCGCCGATAGTTGGGGGCTTCAACAACCATTTGGATGTCGTGCGGGTGTGACTCTTTGAGGCCCGCGGGGGTAATCCGTACAAACGAGCCGCGCTTCTTGAGCTCCGTGATCGTGGCGGCACCGGTGTAAAACATGGATTGGCGCAGACCGCCCATTAGTTGGTACACCACCGAGGAAACGGGACCCCGGTAGGGCACCTGGCCTTCGATACCCTCGGCAATCAACTGCTCGTCGCTCGGGACATCGGCTTGGAAGTAACGGTCCCGCGAGTACGAGGTCTTCTTCCCGCGGGTTTGGAGCGCGCCGAGCGAGCCCATTCCGCGGTAGCTCTTAAACTGCTTCCCGTTGACAAAGATAAGGTCTCCCGGGCTCTCGTCTGTCCCCGCAAGCAGAGAACCGAGCATGACGGTGTCGGCACCGGCGACCAAAGCTTTGGCGATGTCGCCGGAATACTGCAACCCACCATCTGCGATCAGCGGAACGCCGGCCTGCTTTGCCGCAAGCGATGCCTCGTAGACAGCGGTGATTTGGGGAACCCCGACTCCGGCTACAACGCGCGTGGTGCAGATCGACCCTGGCCCCACACCCACCTTGATGGCGTCGGCACCGGCATCAATGATGGCTTGCGCACCGGAGCGCGTGGCGATGTTGCCGCCGATGACATCGATGTCAGCAAAAGCTTTGTCTTTCTTGAGGGCGGCGATGATGTCGAGGACACCCTTCGAATCGCCGTTGGCGGTATCGACGACGAGGACATCCACTCCGGCATCGCGCAGCGCACCAGCGCGCTCCATCGCGTCACCAAAGAAGCCCATCGCCGCGCCCACACGCAGGCGCCCCTCATTGTCTTTTGTGGCCAGCGGGTACTTCTCGCTCTTATCAAAATCCTTGACCGTGATCAGGCCCGTGAGGCGCCCCTGCTTGTCGACGAGCGGGAGCTTTTCGATCTTGTGCTTGGCAAAAATAGCCAATGCGTCCTCGCCCGACATGCCCTCATGTCCGGTAATGAGACCCTCCCGGGTCATCACGTCTTTCACGAGTGTTGTCGAGGCATCTTCCTTATTCACAAAGCGCATATCCCTATTGGTGATAATTCCCACCAACACGCCGTCCCCGGTCACCACCGGAACACCAGACACCCGGAATGTCGCACACACCTCATCGACGTCGGCGACAGATTCCTCAGGGGTAATCGTCACGGGGTTCGTAATCATGCCCGATTCGCTGCGCTTGACTTTGTCGACGGCGGTGGCTTGATCCTCGATGGAGAGGTTGCGGTGGAGAATCCCCAAACCACCCTGGCGTGCCATGGCGATCGCCATCCGCTCTTCGGTCACCGTATCCATTGCGGAAGAGACCAGCGGGGAGGCTACAGAGATCCGCTTAGTGACCTGGGACGCAGTATTCGCAGCGCTCGGGATGACATCCGTGTGAGCCGGAAGCAACATCACATCGTCGTAGGTCAATCCGATAAATCCGAACGGATTGTCTTCTGCCATCGTTTTCCCCACAGTTTCACCGCTCAAGCAGGCGGATTGGCTCGCAATTTGGTTGCATTCCATCGTATCCGGTTCGACCCCAGCGCTATACCTGGGCATAATGGGGCACTGCTAGTTTTTATCCCTCTGCGAAGTGAATACGATGACTCAATACCGCGTCAACGATGATGCAAGGGCAACAAACGACGCCATGATGTTCCGAATCCCCGGAGGCCCCGTGAACACCCAGACCCGAACGCGTGCACGCTTCGGAAAGCAGACACTGATGGTGCTTGTCGCCATGCTGTTGGCTTTCTTCAGTGTGTTTGCCGCGCAACCCGCTCTTGCCGACTCGGTCGGTGACGAGTATGCCGACACCATTGTGGGCAACATCAAGAACGATGGAATCGCCCTTGAAGGCGTTCAAATCTTGGTCGAAGGCAACGGCTACAGCGCCGAAGTCGTCACCGATGCCGAGGGCAAATGGGCAGTCGGCGTCCCCTCCAAGGGAACCTACTCCGTCACTTTGGTGGAGGACACTCTCCCCGACGGAATTGCTGTTCTCGAAGGCGGCGTTGTGCAGGAAGTGACGTTTGGTCTCACCGGCACGGTGGTGCAGAACTTCTTCATCGGTGAAGGACAGCGCACCCCGATCAGCGTTTTTGACCAGTTCATGATGCGCCTCTTCGATGGCTTGAACTTCGGTCTGCTCCTCGGCCTCGCCTCCATTGGCCTCTCACTCGTGTTTGGCACAACGGCACTTCCTAACTTCGCCCACGGCGAGATGGTGACCTTTGGTGCAGTTATGGCTTTGATGCTCGTGAGCTTTGGCTTGCCGTTCTGGATTGCGATTCCCGGTGCGGTCCTCCTCGGTGGCGCATCGGGTTGGGCAATGGATTCCGGCCTCTGGAAGCCGCTGCGAGATCGACGTATGGGAATCGTCCAGCTGATGATTGTCAGCATCGGTCTCTCGCTGAGCATCCGCTATCTCTTCCAGTTCTTTATCGGTGGGGACACCCAACAGCTTCCCTACTCCAGCGGTACCGGCGAGATTCCGCTCTTCCGCACCGTCTCATTGGGTGTGGTTGACCTCATCAGCATGGGTATCAGCCTGACCGTGATCATCGCGTTTGCATGGTGGCTCACCAACACCAAGATCGGGAAAGCAACTCGTGCGGTTTCCGACAATGCCGCCCTTGCCTCGGCTTCCGGTATCGACGTTGACAAGGTGATCCGGGTGGTGTGGATCGCAGCAGCTGCTCTCGCTGCGCTCGCTGGCGTGATGTGGGCCTACTTCCGCCCCGGCATCCGCTGGGATATGGGAACCCAAATCCTGCTCTTTATTTTTGCCGCCGGCGTGCTCGGTGGTTTGGGTACCGCGTTTGGTGCGCTCGTCGGAGCCATCATCGTGGGTGTGCTGATCGAAACGTCAGCACTCTTCATTCCTTCTGACTTGAAGTATGTTGGCGCGCTCGTCGTCATGATCGTCATTCTGATGTTCCGTCCCCAAGGAATCTTGGGCCGGAAAGAGCGAATAGGTTAAGGGGCTACAACCATGGACTGGGGATCAATCTTCACCAACACGGCGGCTTCTATGCTGAGCCCCGCAACGATGGCTTTCGCGCTGGCTGCCCTCGGGCTCGCCATGCACTTTGGCTTCGTCGGCCTGCTGAACTTCGGTATCGCAGGCTTCATGGCCGTGGGCGCATACGGCTTCGCTATTTCTACTCTGACGTTTGGTTTCCCCTGGTGGGCAGCCATGATCGTCGGAATTGTCGCCTCGATCATCTTTGCCATCCTGCTGGGTATTCCTACCCTTCGGCTCCGCGGTGACTACCTGGCCATTGTGACGATTGGGGCGGCGGAGATTGTTCGCCTCCTCTTCACCTCCCAGGCCTGGCAACCCGTGACCGGTTCGGCTGATGGCCTCTCAGGATTCCAGGACAGCTTCCGCTCGGTGAACCCCTTCCCGGAGGGTGACTACGGCTTTGGCCCGTGGCAGTACACCGAGAACCAGTTGTGGGTTCTGATCTTTGGAGCCATCATTTTGGCGCTGTGTGCGCTGCTGCTCTGGAGGCTCATCAACAGCCCCTGGGGTCGCGTCATCAAGGGTATTCGTGAGGACGAGGACGCTGTCCGCGCGCTCGGAAAGAACGTCTTTGCCTACAAGATGCAGGCGCTCATCGTCGGTGGTGTGTTCGGTGGGCTCGCAGGCATCATCTACGTCCTTCCGTCTTCGACAAACCCCGGTGTATTCATCACGTCGCTGACCTTCTTCGTCTGGACAGCGCTGCTCCTCGGTGGTGCCGCCACCGTGTTTGGTCCACTGCTCGGAGCTTTGATCTTCTGGGTGCTCCAGGCATTCCTCGGATCTTTCCTCCCCGCTTTGGTATCGATCGGTGCGCTGGGCGACTTCACTTCTGCTCAGGCAGGCGCCTTGCGCTTTGTGCTGGTGGGTGTCGGCTTGATGTTGATTGTGATCTTCCGTCCGCAGGGAATCCTCGGCGACAAAAAGGAGTTGACCTTTGTCAAGTAGCCCCTCATCACTGCCTACCCCCGAGAAGACCACGGGTCTTCACGTCGGTGAGGCGGAGCCCGGTGTCGCCAAAGTCGACCCGATCATGGTCGTTGATAACGTCTCGCGCACCTTCGGTGGTCTGACCGCCGTAAACGTCGAGCACCTTGAGGTTCCTCGCGGCGCTATCACGGCCCTCATCGGACCCAATGGCGCCGGCAAGACCACCCTGTTCAACCTGATGACGGGCTTTGACACTCCCGACACGGGAACCTGGTCGTTTGATGGTTCCAGTCTCGCCGGTGTTCCTGCCTTCAAAGTGGCACAGCGCGGCCAGGTCCGCACCTTCCAGCTGACCAAAGCACTAGGTCTGCTCACCGTGATGGACAACATGAAGCTCGGGGCAAAAGACCAGCGCGGAGAAGGCATCTTCCGTTCACTGTTTCCCTTCATTTGGCGCAAGCAGGATGAGGAGATCGAAGCCCGAGCCCTGGAGCTCCTCGAGCGCTTCAAACTCGCCAAGCTGAAGGACGAGTTTGCTGCCAGCCTCTCTGGTGGTCAGCGCAAGCTTCTCGAAATGGCCCGGGCACTGATGTCTGTTCCCACCCTCGTGATGCTCGATGAGCCCATGGCCGGTGTTAATCCGGCACTGACCGAATCGCTTCTGGGTCACATTCTGGATCTCAAGCAACAGGGCATGACCGTGTTGTTTGTGGAGCACGACATGCACATGGTTCGCCACATCGCTGACTGGGTCGTGGTCATGGCCGAAGGTGCCGTGATTGCTGAAGGCCCACCGGACGAGGTCATGAAGAACCCCGCCGTCGTGGACGCCTACCTCGGTAGCCACCAAGAGGTGGACCTCGGTGTGGTCACTGGACGTATCGAAGGTGACAGTGCGGCCGCCGCTGCAGCACTGTTCGAAGAATTACACGGTGATGAATCTGGAAAGGGCGGCAAGTAATGGCCGATAACACCCCCGTCGTCGAGGTCAAAGACGTCCACGCCGGTTACCTGCCAGGCGTCAATATTCTGAATGGCTGCAACCTTGTGGCTAACGAGGGTGAACTGATTGGCATCATCGGCCCCAACGGCGCCGGTAAGTCGACCCTGTTGAAAGCAATCTTTGGCCAGGTGAACGTCCGTGAGGGTGGCATCTTCTTGAAGGGCGAAGAAATCACCGGGCTGAAAGCCAACAAGCTGGTGGCTAAGGGTGTGGGCTTTGTCCCCCAGAACAACAACGTGTTCCCCAGCCTCACCATCGAAGAAAACCTCCAAATGGGTGTCTTCCAGAAGCCTGAAATGTTTGAGGAGGGCTTGGAGCTGGTGACCGGTTTGTTTGCTGAACTCGGAAAGCGCCTGAAGCAGCGCGCCGGTTCCCTCTCGGGCGGTGAACGCCAGATGGTCGCCATGGGCCGCGCACTGATGATGAACCCTTCGGTACTGCTGCTCGACGAGCCTTCCGCGGGTCTGTCACCGGTCCGACAGGACGAAGCTTTCATCCGCGTCTCGGAAATCAACCAGGCGGGTGTCACCACGATCATGGTGGAACAGAATGCCCGTCGTTGCCTGCAGATTTGTGACCGGGGATATGTCCTCGACCAGGGAACAGACGCTTACACCGGCTCGGGCCGTGAGCTGCTGAACGACGAGAAAGTCATCAGCCTCTACCTCGGTAACCTCGGGGCCGACTAAACCCGCTACGTACTCCCTAACGCCCTCAGCGCCTGCTGGGGGCGTTAGTTTTTGGGCCACAGCCGGGGAAGTCTCCGCGGGCGAACAGGGATGCTTCTGGGCCGCGGATTCGTCTGCCACTGCCGGTTATCAACGGTCGGGGTGTGTTCCTTAAACGACTGTGGGGCCCGAGCTAATGCTCGAGCCCCACAGTGCTGTAACAAGAGTTACATGCTGATCGTTCTTAGCCCTTGTAGGTCTGAGGACGGTTGTCAGCGTCGAACTCGTAGATACCGATAGCGGTCTCCGTGGGGTCACCGGCTTCGTTCAGCGCGATACCACCGGAAAGACCGTCATAGTCAGCAACTCCGCCGCCGTTGATGATCTCTGCACACTCAGCGAAGGTGCCACACTTGGTGCCACCGCCGGAGAAGCCAGAAACCTCAGACATCTTGGCAGCCATTTCAGCGGGCTCAGAAGAGCCTGCTGCGAGTGCAGCCAGTGCGAGGAGGACGACCGCGTCATACGACTCGGTGCTGTATGCCCATGAGGTCAGCTCATCTCCACCGTTCTCGGTCCACAAGGCCTGTGCGCGCTCCTTGAAGTCATCCGAGATGGTGTCGGAGGGGGGACCGGGGAGAGTTCCCTTGGAACCTTCGATGAGACCGGCTTCAAAGTCACCCGAGTAGTCAGCGAGGTTACCGTCGGTGAAGTACAGGCCAGAGTTGCTGAAGCCTGCGTCAATCAGCGCGGGAACGATGGTCTTGGTCTCGTCGAAGGCCAGGACGACAATGGCGTCAGGGTCTTCTGCGAGCATCTCGTTGATCTGCGAGGTGAAGTTGGTGTCACCCACGTTGTAAGACGGGGTTGCCACAACAGATCCACCTGCTGCTTCGAACGCCAAGGTGGCGTTGTCGCGCAGACCGGTGCCGTAAGCGTCGTTGATGACGATCATGGCGACAGTCTCGTGACCATCAGCAGCGAGCAGGTTACCGAGAACTTCACCCTGCAACACGTCGGAAGGAGCGGTACGGAAGTACAGTCCATCGTCGTCGTAGTCGGTGAAGTTAGGCGAGGTGTTGGCGGGCGAAATCTGGATCACGCCTGCTTCCTTGGTCACCTGGTCGATGAACTGGAACGACACACCAGAAGAAGCGGCACCCACGATTGCGGAGACGTTCTCGTTCAGCAGACGAGGAATTTCAGTCTCGTAGGCCTTGTTGTCGGTGTCACCGGAGTCTCCGAGGACAAGTTCCAGGTCGATTCCAGCGTCAGCAGCGTTGATGTCTGCCTGTGCCAAAAGCACACCAGCTTCTTCGGGGGGTCCGAGGAATGCGAGGTTACCGGTGACGGGCAGAGCCGTACCGATCTTGAGAGCCAAAGACTCAACAGCTGCCGACGTGGTGTCGTCCTCTGTCGTCGTCGCGGCCTCATCGTCAGCGGCTGCACAGCCGCTGAGCACTAGCGCTGAAGCAGCAAGAATGGCAAAACCACTCCCTGCCTTCGAAAGTACGCTCATGATGCTCCTTATTTGTTTACATTGGGAAAAGTGGACACGCTAGCGCGCATCCACACCATCTAACTTAAGCGGAAAATGTTTCGGATACAAGCCAGTTTCATCACATCCCGGTAACAGAAAGAAGTGTTTGCTGGCCTGCAAAGAAGCGCAACTAGGGGGCGTGCGTCGGATTGAGCAACCGGTTGCGTCGCGAACGCAACGCATCGACGCTCAACAGCACCAACGCTAGCCACACCAAGGCAAACCCGATCCATCGCTCCAAAGGCATCGGCTCGCCCATAATGAACACGCCAAACGCGAACTGCATGATGGGGGCGATGTATTGCATCAACCCCATGATGGACAGCGGTAAACGCCTTGCAGCTGCACCAAAAAACAGCAGAGGCACGCTGGTCACAGCACCCGCCGAGAGCAACAGCAGGGTGTGACCCACCCCGAGCGTCCCCAGGCTGAGGCCGCCAGTGAACGCCACCCACAGCAGCAACCCCACCGCGATGGGGCTCAACCACAGTGTTTCCAGCGTCAGACTGTCAACGGCTTTGACCCTCGGACCCATTCGGTTTTTGACAAACCCGTAAAACCCAAAGGACAGCGCGAGGGTGAGGGAAATGACCGGTACGGATCCATAGCCGACCGCGAGCACGATCACGGCAAGAACCGCAAGGCTCAGAGACACCCACTGGAGTGGTCGCAACTTCTCTCTCAAGACGACGACCCCAAGCGCCACGGTCACCAGTGGGTTGATGAAGTATCCCAGTGCCGCTTCCACAATGAACTCGTTGAGGGAGGCAAAAACATAGACCGCCCAATTAACCAGAATCAACACAGCAGCAATCGCGGATAACCCTCGGATCGCGGGGTTCTTGATCAAGCCAAAGGTCATTGAGACACGTTTCAAGAAAAAGAGGATCCCCACACAGAACACGAGAGACAGCGCGATGCGCCACCCCAAAATTTCGACCGGTCCACTGGGGTCCAGTGCCACAAAAAATGCCGGCAAAAGGCCCCACAACCCATAGGCGGCAGCCGCCGCGAGGAACCCATCTCTCCGGGTTTTTGCGTCATCCACCGGGCAAGGCTATACCCGAAAAGACTCCGTTAACGACGAGAAGGCCCGCACGTATGCGGGCCTTCTGCGCGAGTGTTTTGCGCTTAGCGCTCCACGATGGCGAGAACGTCGCGAGCGGAGAGGACGAGGTACTCGTCTGCCCCAAACTTCACTTCGGTTCCGCCGTACTTGGAGTACAACACCACATTGCCCACGGCAACATCCATGGGAACGCGGTTGCCGTTGTCGTCGAAACGACCCGGTCCAACAGCGACAACTTCGCCTTCCTGAGGCTTTTCTTTAGCGGTATCAGGAATGACAAGGCCGGAAGCAGTGGTCTGCTCTGCTTCGACCTGCTTGATCACGATGCGATCTTCGAGCGGTTTAATGGAGACCGACACGGTTGACCTCTTTCTGAGACTTGGGTTAGCACACTCACTTCTCGAGTGCTAAAGCAACTGTACCGAAACCATTAGCACTCACGCAATACGAGTGCCAGAATTCTCTCAGCTGGCAGACTATCCCCATGGAGCGCAACGAACTCGAGGCACTCCTCAATCCCGAATCCTTGCGGCTACTTGCGAGCCTTCGGGAAGCCGACGAGCCGCGAGATACAGCGGCCCTGGTACCAAAGCTTCGCAAAGCCGGACACAGCGCCGAGACGGTAGCTGCCGTTCTCGGGCAGTGGAACCTGCGCCCCAAAGCGCTCGATAAATTCGGCACGTTTGCCGACCGCATGCTTTTCACCAAGGCCGGTCTGGAACAAGCCACCCGGCTGGCTATCTCGAGCCACCACGCCACCCGCTTTCAGCAGGCAGAGCTGAGGAGTGTTGGGGACCTGGGTTGTGGGATTGGCGGAGACTCGCTCGCCTTTGCCGGGTTATCCCTCAGCGTGAGAGCCGTGGACGCAGACCCCGTCACCGTGGCGATTGCCGGCTACAACCTGCAACCCTTCGACACCGTGACCGTCTCACCGGGACAAGCCGAGGAAACCGATCTCGACGGACTGGATGCCCTCTGGTTCGACCCTGCACGGCGAAGCGCCTCGAAGCGACTCAACAACCCTGCCGACTGGTCCCCCCGTCTCGACTGGGTCCTGAAACACGCGCAGATCCATCCGGCGGGAATCAAACTTGCCCCAGGGATGGACAGAGCACTCATTCCTGAGGGGGTAGAGGCGCAGTGGATCTCCCACCACGGATCGGTGGCAGAAATGGTGCTGTGGTCGCGCGAGCTCGCGAGACCGAGCATCACCCGAAGCGCGCTGGTGCTCTCCCCCCGCGGCACCGCCGAGCTGACCGGCGCCCAGGATGCGGAGGATGCACCCGTGGGAGATCTGGGTTCCTACCTCGTGGAACCCGACGGTGCCGTCATCCGTGCACGACTCATTGGCGATCTCGCCAGGCGCCACGAGGGCGTCATGCTGGATGACTCCATTGCCTACTTCAGCACGAAGAAGCCGGTCAGCACCCCGTTGGCGCAGTGCTTCGCCATCGAAGCGGTCATCCCCTACAACCTCAAACGCATCAAAGAACTGGTGGCGGGAGCGGACGTGGGGTCGCTCGAAATCAAGAAGCGCGGCATCGATATTGACCCGGCAGGGCTGCGGCAGGAATTATCCCTTCGAGGTTCTGGAGAGAAAACACTAATTGTTACCCGCCATCGCGGGGACAGGATCGCCATTCTGGCGAGCCGTGTGCCCTAGTTGTCGAGGATGTAACCAGCGCTCACCAGAAACGCCAGCGACAGCGGAAGCGTCAAAAACACCAACACTGCTGTTGAAATCACCAGGCCAACAGCGCTGAGAGCGACCGCGACTGTCGAGCGCACACGACCCGAAGGTGCTGCGCGGCGACCTATCTGACCAAGAATTAGTCCCAAGATTCCGGGGATAACACCGAACCCAAACACCGGGGCGAGAACGAGGGCAGCGACCGCAGAACCCAGAGCAATTTTGGAGAGCCTGGTGCCCTGGCCTGGCAACGGAGACTCTTTCATCACTCCCGTGGTTTCCACCGATACTTCGGTCACGGAGACCTGGGTGATGGGTCCGGTGTCACGGGGCGTGAGAGGGCCGATCTGGTTCATCGCTTCAGCCTAACGACCTAGTCCATGAGCTGGATGGTGGCGGGGCTCAGGCTCGAAAATACCCCAGTGCCCATGTCGGAGGACCCATAACCTCGTGACATCCGCAAAGAGCCCAATGCCGCCATCATGGCGCCGTTATCCGTGCAGAGTGCTAACGGGGGAACTCGCAGTTCAATACCCGCCTGTGCACATCGCTCTTCCGCCAGCCCGCGCACGCGCGAATTTGCGGCAACACCTCCGCCAAGCAGCAGTGCCGGCACACCGAATTCGTCGCAGGCAGCCAGCGCTTTGCCGATCAACACATCGGCGACCGCTTCTTGGAATGACGCGGCAATATCGGCGGTCGCAATCTCCTCGCCAGCAGCATTCCTCGCTTCCACATACCTCGCCACCGCCGTCTTGAGCCCCGAGAATGAGAAGTTGTAGCGATGCTTTTCTTGATCTTTATGGCTGGTTAATCCTCGTGGGAAGGCAATGGCCGAGGGGTTGCCCTCGCGGGCCACACGATCGATGTGAGGGCCACCGGGATAGGGAAGACCCAACACCCGAGCCACCTTGTCGAATGCCTCCCCAGCGGCGTCATCAATGGTTTCCCCCAACAGCTCGACATCACCACCCAGATCGCGCACTAAGAGCAGCGAGGTATGTCCGCCAGAGACCAGCAGGGCAACGGTCGGCATGGTGAGCTCGCGCTCGGCATTCAGGTATTCCACCGCAACGTGACCCACAAGATGGTTGAGGGAGTACAGCGGGATACCCAAACTGACGGCCAGAGCCTTGGCCGCTCCAACTCCGACCATAACCGCACCCGCCAGACCTGGCCCTGTGGTCACCGCAATCGCATCAAGGTCAGCGAATTCCACCCCGGCTTCGGACAAAGCTTGGGCCATGACCGCCGGCAGCGCCTCAACGTGGGCGCGAGCAGCCACTTCGGGAACGACACCGCCAAACACGGCGTGCTCGTCCATGGAGGACGCGACAGCGTGCGCCAGCAAGGTCTTGCCGCGGACGATACCGACACCGGTTTCATCGCAGCTGGTTTCAATTCCGAGAACCAGCGGTTCGTTCATCCTTCACTCCCCACCGGCAGTCCCCGCGAGGTGCTGCGCATCACCAGGGCGTCAACACCATCACGTTGGTAATACCCGACCCGACGATCCAGCGTGACAAAACCCTCTGACTCATAGAGGGCGATAGCTGCTGGATTGTCGGCGCGAACTTCCAAAAACACATCCCGCGCGCCGCGTTCACGCGCCTGCTCCAGCAGAGCTCGCAACAGGGTTCTGCCCAAGCCTTGCCCCCGGTGGTCTTCCACCACCGCAATGGTCTGAATGTCGCCCGAGTCCACTGTTGCCCGCAGACCCGCGTAGCCGGCGAATGCTCCCTCTTGCTCAGTCCTCGCGACGAGATAGTGATTCAGCGGATGAGAGACCTCTTCCACCATGAGCTCGGGCGACCAGGCATCCGAACCGAAAATGAGCGCTTCCTGTTCGATCATTTCGGGCAAATCTTCCAAAACCGCGAGCGACAGTGTGTACTTCATCGCGGCAGGGTCACATCCGGTGAGCGCAGGTACTGCGGTGCGGGGTCGGGAAACTCGTGGCCGCCAGCCAGGAACCCCTGTGCCACCCGGGCTAATGCTGCCGCGGGAATCTCTGCAGCGTTCACTCGCCGTGCAGAGGCGTGTGCACCCAGTTGTGCGTCAAGCTCTTCGGGCTTGGCTAACAGGGGGCCGACAATCCGCTCAGCGGATTCCGACGCCCGATAGATCGAATACGCGACCTCGCCGCGCCTGGCATCGGTCACGACGACGGTGTCTTCGCCCACACCCCAGCCCCATGCATCATGAGACACCACGGGAAGCAGGGGTAATGCACGAGACTGAGCAAATGCCGAGGCTGCCGCCATTCCGACCCGAAGCCCCGTAAACGGCCCGGGGCCAATACCCATGACCACCGCGGTGACGCCCGAGGGGGTCACACCCGCATCGGCAAAGACACGCTCGAGCAACACCCCGATAACCTCAGCGTGGCCGCGGGGGTTGTCACTGACGGCTTCCGCGAGGGTTTCCCCCTCAGAGTCCACGAGAGCTACCTGTGTCCCGGCGGAGGAATCAATCGCGAGAAACACTCTCACCCTCCTCGCTGGCAACAATCCGGTCGAGAAGATCTCCGGCATCGCCGTGGCCGGTGATGGTCACTTCTCGAGGTTGGTCTGAGAGAAAATCGTCCCCCTGCCCTGGTGGACGCTCAAAGACCAGCTCCACCCATCCCATGCCCCAGACATCGGCATAGGGAGCGGCCCATTCAGCCACCACAATCGAGGTGGCAGGGTCAATATCAAGCTCGTCAAACTCCGCAGCGGATCCCACCCGGTAAGCGTCGATATGCACCAGGGGTGGTTGTGACGCGTCCACCAGGGAGTGCTCTCGAGCCACCACGAATGTGGGGCTCGAAACTGGAGCCTGAACCTGAAGGGCTTCCCCGAACCCACGGGTGAACGTCGTTTTCCCCGCGCCCAGTTCACCGGTCAAGATGAAGATATCCCCCGCCTGAGCGAGGGCACCCAAGCGCTGCCCGAAGCGC
>JAHEGA010000059.1 GCA_024639925.1 Microbacteriaceae bacterium | reverse complement strand
GCGGAGTCACGTCGCGAGCAAGCACGGTTGGCGAGATTTTGACAGAGCTTGAGAACTCTCGAGTTTCGGAACGTAGCTCGCGGGTTATTGATTTTGATAAGGGAGCCAGCATGGAACAGAAGAAGAAAGACGGGTACTTCTGATGCTCAAGGACGTGTTGACAATCACCACCGCGGGCAGCGTTGATGATGGCAAGAGCACGCTGATCGCACGGCTTCTTCTCGACACCCGGTCTATTGCCGAAGACCAGCTCGGTGTCACCCTCGGTGATGACATTGACCCCACAAAAATTGCTGATCTTTTGGACGGGCTGGAAAGTGAGCGCGAACAGGGCATCACCATCGATGTTGCCCATCGGTTTTTTGACTCCGACTCCAGGCGTTACCACCTCTCGGACTCCCCGGGGCACGAGCAGTACACAAGGAATATGGCCACAGCGGCCGCTGGGGCCGATGCCCTGGTGCTGGTTGTCGATGCGAGTGCAGGAATCAAACCTCAAACGAGGCGCCACTTGGACATCGCGTATCGACTGGGCGTGCGCGAGTTTCTCGTCGCCATCAACAAGATAGACCTGGTGAACTACTCGAAGAAGCGTTTTGTCGAAATTGAGAGTGACATCTCCGCACTGTTTGCCTCCTATCCGGAGGCGACATTTGCCGCCTACCCGACGAGCGGCGTCGGTGGGGACGGCGTCGTCAAACGTGGGCCCCGCCTCCGGTGGTTCACGGGCTCGACATTGCTTGAAGCACTCGACAGAGTAAGCCCCCGGCGGAGTAGCATCACCGGCGCAACGGTGTCTGTTCAATTTCAGACCAAGGCAGGGGCAAAGCGGCGCTATTTTGCGTCCCTCCTGGGTGGAACTCTGAGTGCCGGTGACGTGCTGGTTATCAAGCCAGGGAATGTGACAGCAACCATCTCCCGCCTCTGGGTTGCCGGAGCTGAGTCTAGACAGGCGCACAGTGGCGACCAACTGTGCTTCGAGGTCGTGGAAGATCGCGATATTCCGCGGGGAGCCGTGTTGTCAACCGACCCCGACGTTACGTTGTCCCACGAGTGGGACAGCACCCTCATTTGGCTGGATGACGAACAGGGCTACGCGTCTCGCCCCTACCTCGCCAAGTTGGGCCACCAAGTGTCACGCATCACGCTCTCGCGGGCGTGGACCCAGGATACTGTTGGCGAAAAAGCCGGCGAAATTTCGACTCTGGAAACAAACGGTATTTATCGCACCGTTATTTCTGCTCAGCAAGATTTTGCGCTTGCACCCTTTGACAAGAACGCGCCGCTCGGTCGGTTCATTCTGATTCATCCCGAGACTTCCCAGACGGTGGCGGTGGGAACTGTCAACTTCTCACTTCGTCGCTCAGAGAACGTGCATCGTCACCTTTTCGCTGTGGATACTGCCGCCCGAGAACAAGCGTCGGGTACCAAAGGCTCCGTACTCTGGCTCACAGGGCTTTCCGGCTCAGGAAAATCAACTATTGCTGATGGGGTATCCCAACAGCTTCACGCCGAAGGGCGTGTTCATTCCATCTTGGATGGCGACAATTTGCGGACCGGCATCAATCGGGATCTGGGCTTCACGCCCGAGGATCGAGTGGAAAACATTCGACGCACCGCCGAGGTAGCAGCCCTGATGGCGGATGCCGGTCTCGTGGTGATCGTCAGCTTAATTTCACCGTACCGACAAGACCGAGAACAGGCTCGCGAGATTGTGGGTGCACACCGGTTCCGGGAAGTCTTCGTTTCCACAGCGCTCGATGTGTGTGAGCAACGTGACCCCAAAGGTCTTTACAGCAAAGCTCGGAAGGGCGAGATTCCCAACTTCACAGGAATCAACGCCCCCTACGAGGAACCGACCACACCGGACCTCTTGCTGGACGGTGCCCGCCCCATCCAGGAACTCGTGGGCGAAGCGATTGCTCTTATTCACCGGGAGTAGCGGAAGGAACACCCCTAGCCAATCCCGGGCGATGAGACCCTCGGCTCTAGGCTGAGATTGGCCGAAAGACGTGGGGTGAAATGTGTCCGATAAAGAGCTAAGTTGGCGTTTCCTCGAAGAACGAGTGGAAGAAAACGCTGAGGTTTCGAGGGCCCGACAAGCGTCACTAGAAGCAGGCATCGATCCCATCACGGCAAGTGCTGGGCAGTACCTCGCAGCGATTGCAATGGCGACAGATGCGAAAACCATTATTGAAGTCGGCACGGGGCTCGGCGTGGGAACACTCTGGCTTGCTGGCGCGGCTCCCTCCGCGCACATCACGTCGATTGACCCCGAGCTCGATCACCATGTGAGCACGCGAGAGCTCCTCGCCGATGCGGGTATTCCCGCATCGCGCGTTCGGCTGATCACCGAGCGCGCGCTCGATGTTCTGCCCAAGATGAACGAATCCAGCTATGACTTAGCGGTGATTGATGCCGACTACGTCAATGTGCAGGCCTATGTCGACCATGCCCTAACCCTGGTCAAGCCACGAGGAAGCGTGATTGTCGCTGGTGCTTTGGCCGACGATCTTGTCCCAGACCCCGCTAAACGGGATGACCGAACGAGCGCCTATCGGTGGTTGTTGAAGGCCATGGACGACAGATCTGACGTGATGACAACAGTCAGCATGATCGGAGACGGACTGCTCCACATTGTCCGGCTGCCGGACTAAAGGAATTACTTACCGAGCGAACCGGCAAGGGCATCGTGGAGCTCTTGCGCCTCAGCGGGCGTCACCGACACAACGAGGCGACCGCCACCTTCGAGGGGCACCTTCACAATGATGAGGCGACCTTCTTTGAGTGCCTCCATGGGTCCGTCACCGGTTCTGGGCTTCATTGCTGCCATGGCAGGTCTCTCCTCAACGATTCTGTGTGGGCTCTCCTATTATTCCCTAGTTTGAGCAGGCGGAAAATCACTTAGCGTGAATCCGGAGAAAGCCAGGTGCGAAGCCCTTCGTACACTGCCCGCACCTCTGTAAGGGAGACTGCTTCATCATCGGAGTGCGCCAGGGACGGGTCACCCGGACCAAAATTCACCGCCGGGATTCCCCACTCGCCAAAACGAGCAACGTCGGTCCATCCAAACTTGGGTCGTACATCT
>JAHEGA010000055.1 GCA_024639925.1 Microbacteriaceae bacterium | reverse complement strand
TATGCGCCAGCCGGGGCCATCGTGGGTCTGGGAACACTGGCCACACTGGTGGAAGTAAGCGCTGCGCGCCCCCAGCTCCAGGAAAGGCTTGGCGAGTTGGTTGCTCAGTCGCTCGTGAACTCCGGGGTTGCGGCGGGAGCACTTGTTGTTCTGTCGGCTTCTCACGGGTGTGTTCGTTTCCGCGGTCCCAAGCAAGCTTTGACCACGGTAACGGTGGCTGCATCAGGAAGCCTCGGCGAGGGGCCCTCCCGCCACGAAGCACTGCTCTTGGCGGGTGCGGAAGACTCGGCGTGAGCCAGGCTCCTCGACCTCAGATTTGGGGAGTGCTTAACGTCACCCCCGACTCGTTTAGCGATGGGGGTAAGTTTCTCCAGAGCCAGACTGCAGTCGATCACGCCCTCGGCATGGTGGAGGCGGGAGCATGTGTCATTGATGTGGGCGGTGAATCGACGAAGCCCGGTGTATCCCGAGTCGACTGGTCTGTGGAACAAGACCGAGTGCTCCCCGTCATTGAACAGCTTGCCGGTCACGGCATTGTCGTGAGTATCGACACGATGCGGGCGGACACTGCACAGCGAGCTCTCGATGCGGGTGCCCAAATCATCAACGACGTCTCGGGGGGTCTGGCTGACGCGGGCATGTTTGGTGTGATGGCGGCAGCACAGTGTGACGTGGTGCTGATGCACTGGCGAGGTCACAGCGACCAGATGGATTCACTCGCCCATTACGACAGTGTCCTCGACGAGGTGAGAAACGAGCTGGTAGTGCGTGTGGACGCGGCTCTGGAGGCAGGGATTGCCCAGGAGAGAATTGTTCTGGATCCAGGCCTAGGTTTTGCCAAGACGCCAGCACACAACTGGGCGCTCGCCACGGGGCTTTTCCAAGCGATGCCCGAGGGTTTTCGCACTCTCGTGGGCGCTTCCCGGAAGCGTTTCCTTGGCGAGTTGCTTCCCGAAGGTCATGCGGTGGAGGAAAGAGACAGTGTCTCTTCGCACTTAGGCGCGCGATTAGCTGACCAAGGTGTCTGGGCTTTGCGGGTTCACAATGTGAGCGAGCAGGCTGCTGCTCTCAACCTCTGGCAAGCTTTTCGGGAAGGGGGTCTGCATGAGTGATGTCATCCGTTTGGCGGGAATCACCGTGTTTGCTCACCACGGGGTATTCCCCGAGGAGCGTCGCGATGGTCAAACCTTCCTTATTGATGTTGAGGTGGAATACGACATGACGCCGGCGGCTGCCTCTGATGACGTTTCTGACGCCATCGACTACGGCTCTCTCGCAGCTGCTATTGCCAAGAACGCAGCATCAGACCCCGTTGATCTTTTGGAGACGCTCGCCCTTCGACTGATTCGGGTGGTCATGACGTTTGAGAAAGCGCTCGCTGCGACCGTCACGATTCACAAACCCGACGCGCCCATGCCGGTGCCGGTCACAGGTTCGTCCATCTCATTGCGCCGCGAACGGGCAGAACTATGACGGCAGAAGGCTGGGCGGCCTGTGTGGTGGCGCTGGGAACAAATCAGGGCGAGCGTGAAGAAACAGCGTTTCGGGCGCTTGCCGACCTCCGCGCGGTAGAAGGATTCCGGGTGACGGACCACTCACGTCTTCACGAGACAGTCGCGTTGACCAGTGAGGGCTTCGACTCTGACGCTCCGGGTTACCTCAACCAAATCGTGCTTCTTGACTCCGCGTGGTCACCCCAACAGACGCTCGCAAAGCTGTGGGAGGTCGAAGCTGCCCACGGGCGGATTCGCACCGAGGAGAGATATGCGGATCGCACGCTGGATTTGGATTTAATCACCTACGGTCAGCTCACGCTTGAGTCGGAGTCCCTGACGCTTCCCCACCCGAGAGCACACGAGCGTCGCTTTGTTGTGGAACCGTGGATCGAGGTCGATCCCGGAGCAACGCTGCCTGGGCACGGACCCATTGCCGAGATTCTTGAACGGATCCGCCAGGACTCCTGATGAGATTTACCGCGATGTCCACCCTGGTGATGCTCGCTCTCGCAGGCACCATTATTGCTGGGGCCGGGCAATGGTTACTGACCCGCCTGGGGGAGGCCGCCATCGTTCCACCGGCCACGTGGAGCGCAACGCTGGCAATTCTTGGAGCAGCCATCCTCGCGTTGGCATGGCCTGTGCGGCGTAGCGTGCGCAGTGCCACCACCGTCGCGCTGGACCCCGTGTATGCCACGCGAGTACTGCTACTCGCGAAAGCGGGCTCCCTGGTCGGATCTGCGCTGGCTGGCGGGGCCGCGGGGCTGGGGCTGTTCTTTCTCAGCCGGCCCGTTCTCGCTGATGACGCGCTCTGGTGGGTGGGAGCTGCGCTGGTGGGCGCTCTAGTCTTAGGCGTTGGAGGAAGTGTGGCGGAGCGGTGGTGTGCGTACCCACCCGATGTCGGAGAATTGTCCGAACCCCAGCGCGAAGGAGAACCCTCATGAGCGACAACGACCTTCAGTGGCGAGGGATTAGTCCTCGTTACCGAACAGAACTGATGGTGATTACCGGAATTGCCTGGCTCGTTATCCTCGCTGCCTCAAGCCTGCCGCTGTGGATCGTGGGGCCCGGTGATTTTGTCTCGGGGTGGTTCATCGTTTCGGCGGTTGCACTGGTGGGACTGGGAGTCATCGGTTTTATTCCGCGTCGCGTGCGCGCCATGGGTTACGACCTTCGGGAGGACGACATTGTCTTTCGCAGGGGAGTCTTCTTCCAGCGCATCGTTGCTGTTCCCTATGGCCGGCTGCAACTTGTCGATGTCGGGCGAGGCCCGATTGCTCGCGCGCTGGGCCTGGCCCAACTGAGCCTTGTCACGGCTGCTGCCTCGAGCGGCGTCAGCATTCCCGGTTTGCCCCTTGCGGCGGCAGACGAGTTGCGTGACCACCTCATCGCTCTTGCCGAAACTAGGCGAGCGGGACTGTAGTGGCACAGGGCACTCTTCGGGACGCTGCCGATGCCACCGGTGGCCAGTGGCATCGCCTCCACCCGCTGACCCCGGTCCTTCAGGGTGGGGTGGTCGTGGTGGCTGTCGCAACGGCTGCGGTGCTGATTCTGTGGGAGAACCTGATTCTGCCCACCCTGTTGGTCTCTTTTGGTGTCAACGACGAGCTTCCCGACCAAGAACTGTGGCTTT
>JAHEGA010000050.1 GCA_024639925.1 Microbacteriaceae bacterium | reverse complement strand
GTGGTCGTGGTGGCTGTCGCAACGGCTGCGGTGCTGATTCTGTGGGAGAACCTGATTCTGCCCACCCTGTTGGTCTCTTTTGGTGTCAACGACGAGCTTCCCGACCAAGAACTGTGGCTTTTTGTCCAAGATTTCCTGGGATGGATCGCCCTGGCGTTGGTCGCACTTGTGGTGGTGTTGGTGGTGGTTTTCTGGCTCCAGTGGCGTGTTCACGTCTTTCGCATGGATGACGATGTGATTGATGTGAAGAAGGGGCTTCTGGTCAAAACCTGGCGTCAAGCTCGCAGGGACCGTGTCAACACCATTGGTGTGCGCCGACCGCTTCTGCCGAGGCTTCTCGGGCTTGCCAAACTGGATATTCAAGCTGCGGGTGCTGACGCCAACGTTGTGTTGGAATATCTACCCGTTCCTGTGGCGCAGGACTTGAGGCGGATCATCCTTCAGGGTGACGCAGCCGACACCAGCGACGAGCTCGACGAGAAGCCTCAGCGGGAAGTCGATGTTCCCCTCTTTCGCTATGTCGGCTCTCTGGTCGCCAGCCTGGAAACCGTCGTCTTGTGTGTGGTGATCATCACCGTGACCGTTATTGCGGTTGTGCTGGGAGATCTCGCTGTCTGGTTGGCTGTCGTGCTTGCTCTGTTTGTGTATGTGGTTTACCTCATCGAGCGGACGGTTCGATGGGGAAATTTTGTGGTGGATTCACTTTCGGGGGACCTCAGAGTCTCCGTGGGCTTGCTCTCCACGAGCGTGGAAACCATTCCGCCACAACGCATTCACACCCTGGAATTTAGCCAGCCCTGGCCCTGGAAAATCTTTGGTTGGTGGCGACTGAACGCCAACTTGGCGTCCCAACCAGGAGCTGCGACCAATAAAGCACCTGAGCACACCGTCATCATTCCGGTGGCGACGGTGGCCGAGGTGATGAAGACGCTACGCCTGGGGATGCCCGGCATGATGACCGGCGAGACCGAAGAACAGGTTCATGACCTGCTGTCCCATCCGCGCAAGCGCCTGGTGGGTGGAATTACCTCACCCCAGCGCGCGCGGTGGAGGGTCCCGTTCTCCGCACACCTCACGATGGCAGCCCTGCAACCAGGCCTCGTCGTGATGCGTCGGGGGATACTGACCTCGCGGATTAGCGTGACCCCGCTGACCAGAATTCAAAGCGCCAGCGTCAGCCAGGGGCCCTGGCACCGAGCCCTAGGGCTGTCGCAGGTGGAGCTGCAGAGTGTGTCCGGGCCGGTATCGCTGCGAGCGAAGGCGCTCGACACCGAGGAGGCGCAACAATGGTGGGAAGGGCTTAATGTTGCCACCCACGCTGCGGTCTCTGCGGTGGGTTCCCGCGCCCCGAGAAAGGCGCAGACGTGATGGATTCTTCCCGGCTGGGAGTGGGAGTCATCGGGGCCGGAAAAATTGGCCCCGTGCTGGCTTCAGCGCTGGCCGGCGCCGGTCACGCCATTGTGGGGATTACCTCGCCGAGCGAGGACCGCGAACGGGTCGAAGCGATGCTTCAGGGCGTGCCTTTCCTCACGCCAGCGGAGATTTGTGAGCGAAGCGAGCTTGTTCTCTTGGCTCTCCCCGATTCGGAGCTACCGGGTTTTGTGGAAGGCGTTGCTGCCACGCACGGTTGGCGCTCGGGCCAAATTGTGGCCCACACCTCCATTGCTCACGGCCTGGATGCCCTTGCGCCAGCCGTGGCCCAGGGCGTTATTCCGATTGGCCTGCATCCACTGATGGAATTCAGCGGATGGAGCATGGATCGCACCAGGATGGCGGGGGCGTGGTGTGTGGTGTCAGCTCCGCCTGTTGCATCACCCATCGCCCATGCCCTCGCGGTCGAGATGGGGTTGGAGCCCCTCGCAATATCGGAGGACAATCGCGCTCACGTTGCGTCCGCGGTGGCGCTAGCTACCAGTTTTTCTCACACCACGATCGAGGAGGCGGCATCCCGGTTGCGACTGGCTGGGGTGGCGAACCCCGGTGTCGTGATGGCCGCCTTGGTGGGCTCCAGCGTGGACAACGCCCTTCGGGCAGTGTCGGGCAATGAGGTTGAGCAGGGTCAGGAGTGAGCACGCTTCAGAGCGTGACCAGCGTCGTTGACCTGCGCGCGCAGGTGGACACTTGGCGAAAGGCGGGAGAGAGCATCGCGTTCGTGCCGACTATGGGTGCCCTGCACGCAGGTCACCACCAGTTGGTGCGGGTGGCGTGTGAGCGCGCCGATCGAATTGTGGTGAGTGTGTATGTCAACCCGCTGCAGTTTGGGCAGGGTGAGGATTTTGAGAAGTATCCGCGGAACATTGACGCAGACTTTGAGGCACTTGCTGGGCTGGGTGTGGATGTGCTGTGGACGCCTGCGGAATCAGACATCTACCCAGACGGTGCGCTGCGCACCGAGCTCACGGATGCAGGGCCGATCGGGGATGTGTGGGAGGGCGCATCGCGCCCCGGTCATTTTACGGGAGTACTGACCGTGGTGAAGCGTTTGGTCGAGGCGGTCACTCCTGACTATCTCGTCATGGGGCAGAAGGATGCCCAACAGTTGTGGTTGGTTCAGACGATGTTGGCAACGCAAGCACCACCAATCGAGGTCATTCCGGTTGCAACAGTGCGCGATGAGGACGCGGTTGCCCTCTCCAGCAGAAACGCTTATCTCAGTGCCGATGAACGTCAGTCTGCCCAGGCCATTCCCCGTGCTTTGGGGGCGGCAAAGACCGCGCGTACCCCCGAGTCTGCGGTCCAGGCGGCTCGGGATGTGCTGACGAGCGAACCGTCGCTAACCCTCGACTATGTGGCGCTCGTGGACAGCACAACTTTTGAGGAGGTTTCTTCCGACACTTTCGCTGGCGACGCGCAGCTGCTGATTGCCGTTCGCGTGGGGGGCACCCGATTGATTGACAACGCCCGTCTGACGTTTGGTCAGTAGGCTTACGGGGACATCCCCCTGGTTGAAAGATCTTGATGACTGACGTTTCCGATGCCCCCACCGAGGGCGCAGATGCCGCTGAACAGCATGAAGTAAGGCTGGCAAAGCGCGCTCGCATGCTGGAGCAGGGCATCGAGCCCTATCCGGTGGCACTGGGCGTCACCACCACGATTGACGCTGTTCGCCAGGCGCATCCGGATCTGGAGCCAGAAGCCAGCACCGGGGAAATTGTGGGTCTTGCGGGACGCGTCGTTCACATGCGGGTGACCGGCAAACTTGCGTTCATTTCCCTTCAGTCAGGCTCGGGCGAGCGAATTCAGGCGATGGTGTCGTTTGGCGAGGTGGGAGAGGACTCTTACGCAGCACTCAAGGAGTTTGTGGACCTCGGGGACCACCTCTTCGTGGCGGGCGAAGTTATTGCCTCCAAACGGGGAGAGCTTTCCATCATGGCTTCCCAGTGGCAGGTGGCAGCAAAAGCGCTGATGCCGCTGCCGAATCTCCACTCGGACCTCAATGAAGAGACCCGTGTTCGACAGCGCTATCTCGATTTGATTGTGCGCGAGCAGGCGCGGGTGACCGTTCGCCAGCGCGCCGAGATGAACTCGTCGCTTCGGGCGACGTTCGCTGCGCACGGGTATCTCGAAGTGGAAACCCCGATGTTGCAGACCCAGCACGGCGGCGCGACAGCGCGACCGTTTGTGACGCACTCCAACGCCTTTGGAACGGATCTTTTCCTTCGCATTGCTCCGGAGCTATTCCTCAAGCGCGCCGTGGTCGGAGGATTGGAGCGCGTTTTTGAGATCAACCGTAACTTCCGTAACGAGGGAGCAGACTCCACTCACAGCCCAGAGTTTTCGATGCTGGAGGCCTACCAGGCCTACGGGGACTACCAGCAGATGGCAGATCTCACCCAGGAGCTCATCCAGAAGGCGGCGCTGGCCACCTCCGGTAGCCACACCGTGACCTGGGCTGATGGGACCGAACATGATTTGGGCGGTCAGTGGGATCGCCTCTCGCTCTATGAGAGCTTGTCCGAGGCTTCTGGAACCACGATTACTCCCGAGACCGACATGGCCACCTTGTCGGCAATGGCCAAGGCGCAAGGAATCGAGGTCGCTCAGCCCACCCACGGAAAACTCGTGGAGGAGCTGTGGGAGCACTTCGTGATTGATTCGCTGACCAAGCCGACGTTTGTCATGGACTACCCGGTCGACACCTCACCGCTGGTGAGAGAACATCGTTCCCGGCCCGGTGTGGTCGAAAAGTGGGACCTCTATGTGCGCGGCTTTGAGCTGGCGACCGGTTATTCGGAGCTTGTTGACCCGGTCGTTCAGCGCGAGCGCTTTGTCGAGCAGGCTCGATTGGGCGCTAAGGGCGATGAGGAAGCTATGAGAGTGGACGAAGAGTTCCTTCGTGCACTGGAGCACGGCATGCCCCCCAGTGGCGGCATGGGAATGGGAATTGACCGTTTGATGATGGCCCTGACCGGGCTTGGCATCAGAGAGACGGTGTTGTTCCCCCTGGTGAAGTAACCGCGTCCTCGACGGGGAGGCCTCGCTTCCGACGCTCTTCGGTTTCCATCTTCTTGTAGATGGAGCGTTCGCTTCGATCTGCTCGCAGGATGGATCGAATCACGAACCAGAAAAGCACACCCATCAATGCTGTCGGGGTTACCGAAAAAAGGGCGTTGAGCCAGAAGTTCTCAATCACGGGGTCCCTAACTAATCAGTGTGGTGAGTGCGTAGAGGAAGAAACCGACAAGAATCGTCACCAGTGCGATTCGGGCCGGGGGCCACGGTGACTTTTTCTGGGGTTGTTCCATTGCTCAAAAAGTCTAGAGTGCCAAAATTCTTGTTATCTGTTAACGGCGGTTGCGAGCTTTGAGTCGCACGCCGGGCATCTCGGGTGCCGGCAGCGGCGGCATGTGGGTGAGATTTCCAAAACGCCCCGGTTCGCCCGTGAGCGATTCTTGCCATTGGTCGCGGAAGGCTTGAATCTCTTCGTGGCTTCTACCGATGAAGTTCCACCACATCACGAACTCTTCTTCGAACGGCTGGCCCCCGAGCAAAAGCCCGCGCGCTGGTGTGTGAGACGTGTTTGTGAGCTCAATCTGCCGCTCTCCCGTGGCTGTGTACCCAAGCTCGTGGGCTTCCAAAGCGTGAGCATTAACCGTGATGCTCCCCGCATCCAGCAAAACGGCGTGTTCATGGGTGGGGTCCACCGAAAGGATCATGGTGCCCTCTGGGTTGAGCGAAAATTCCGCTCCCACCCCCGGCCACGCGAGGGGAACACCCGAGCTGATGCCTTCGAGGGATCCCAGGAAGACCCGGAGCGAGCCGCCCTCGCGGGGGTGCTCGGGGACCTGCTCCGCGACAAAAAACGCAGGTTCGTGGCGGAGGGACTCGGGCAGGACCAACCACAGTTGAACGCCGTGCAGGAGGCCGTCGGAGGTGGAGACCTCCGAGTGTGAGATGCCCGCACCCGCATTCATCAGGTTGATGGATCCTGGCGCGACGGTTGCTTGGGCCCCGGTTGAATCGTGGTGGTGAATTTCCCCTTCGAACAGCCAGCTGACGGTTTGGAGCCCGGTGTGCGGGTGGGGTGGAACCGACATGCCCCCAGATTCGGCGACATCATCCGGGCCGTAATGGTCGATGAAGCACCACGGACCAATGGTGGTTCTGCTGCGGTTGGGCAGAGTGCGACGAACCGTCATGGCACGCAGGCCACCCAGCGGGACGTCGCGGGGGACCGTCACCTCCAGTGCTGCGTGGTCCGATGTCGCCACTGGGCTAGGGGCCCAGGTCTCCGCATCCCAACGACTCATCGCGCCAGGATAACTACTCACGCTGGGGGCGAACACCGCCCCATCGGCAGAATCTGCCAATTACTCTCGTCATACGAGTAGTGGTGAGCAGTCTCACCGATACCCCGAAATAAGGAGTGGCACACATGTTTGAGCGGTTTACTGACCGGGCACGTCGAGTCGTTGTCCTGGCGCAAGAAGAAGCCAAGATGCTCAACCACAACTACATTGGCACCGAGCACATCCTGCTGGGTCTCATCCACGAGGGTGAAGGCGTAGCAGCAAAAGCACTCGAGTCGCTCGACATCTCGCTTGAGGCCGTGCGTGAGCAGGTCCAAGAAATCATTGGCCAGGGCCAGCAGGCTCCGACCGGTCACATTCCTTTCACTCCGCGCGCCAAAAAGGTTCTGGAGCTCAGCCTCCGCGAGGCGCTTCAGTTGGGCCACAACTACATCGGCACCGAGCACATCCTGCTCGGCTTGATCCGCGAGGGCGAAGGTGTCGCTGCGCAGGTTCTCGTCAAGCTGGGTGCTGACTTGAACCGCGTCCGCCAACAGGTCATTCAGCTGCTTTCCGGCTACCAGGGCAAAGACCCGGTGTCCGTCGGAGGCTCAGAGTCATCGAGCGACAAGGGCTCACAGGTCCTCGACCAGTTTGGCTCGAACCTGACGCAGGCTGCCCGTGACGGCAAGCTTGACCCGGTGATTGGCCGCGAGCGCGAGATGGAACGCGTCATGCAGATTCTGTCGCGTCGCTCCAAGAACAACCCGGTGCTCGTTGGTGAGCCCGGTGTCGGTAAGACGGCGGTTGTCGAAGGATTGGCTCAAGCCATCGTGAAGGGTGATGTCCCCGAGACCCTCAAAGACAAGCAGCTCTATTCGCTGGACCTTGGATCATTGATCGCAGGGTCGCGTTACCGCGGTGACTTCGAAGAACGTTTGAAGAAGGTCACCAAAGAAATTCGCACCCGCGGCGACATCATCGTCTTCATCGACGAGATCCACACCCTGGTGGGTGCCGGAGCCGCTGAGGGTGCTATCGATGCCGCGAGCATTCTGAAGCCTCTGCTAGCTCGCGGTGAGCTGCAGACCGTGGGGGCAACAACCCTGGATGAGTACCGTAAGCACTTCGAGAAGGATGCTGCCCTGGAGCGTCGTTTCCAGTCCGTGCAGGTCAACCAACCCTCGCCGGCTCACACCATCAACATTTTGAAGGGCCTTCGTGACAAGTACGAGGCCTTCCACCGTGTCTCCATCACTGATGGCGCTATCGATGCAGCCGTGAACCTCGCGGATCGGTATGTGCAAGATCGGTTCCTGCCCGACAAGGCCATCGACTTGATCGATGAAGCCGGAGCGCGCCTGAGACTGTCAATTCTTTCCAGCCCACCCGAGTTGCGGGAGTTTGACGGCAAAATTGCTGACGTTCGTTCTCGCAAGGAAGCGGCTATTGAGGGCCAGGACTTCGAGAAGGCTGCGTCGCTGCGCGACGAAGAGAAAACTCTCCTCGGCGAGCGCCTGCAGCTGGAAAAGAAGTGGCGCAGTGGCGAGGCCGGCGGAGTCGGTGTTGTCGATGAGGGCGTTATCGCCGAGGTGCTTGCTGCCGCGACCGGGATCCCCGTCTTCAAGCTGACTGAGGAAGAAACTGCACGCCTCATGTTTATGGAGAAGGCCCTGCACCAGCGCGTCATTGGGCAGGAACAAGCCATTTCTACCCTGTCCAAAACCATCCGCCGCACGCGCGCGGGTCTGAAAGACCCCAAGCGTCCCAGTGGGTCGTTCATCTTCGCCGGACCCACCGGTGTGGGAAAGACGGAGCTTGCGAAAGCACTCGCGGAATTCCTGTTCGACGACGAAGACGCGTTGATCGCGCTCGATATGTCGGAATACGGTGAAAAGCACACGGTGTCTCGTCTCTTTGGCGCCCCTCCAGGGTTCGTCGGATTCGAAGAGGGCGGTCAGTTGACTGAGAAGGTCCGTCGCAAGCCGTTCAGCGTGGTGCTTTTCGACGAAATCGAAAAAGCCCACCCGGATATCTTCAACTCTCTCTTGCAGGTGTTGGAGGAGGGACGCTTGACCGATGGCCAGGGTCGCGTTGTTGACTTCAAGAACACCGTCATCATCATGACCACCAACCTGGGGACCAAGGACATCACCGGTGGTCCGGTGGGCTTCACGATGGATGGAAACGCGGAAGCCAGCTACCAGTCGATGAAGGCCAAGGTTGTCGAGGAACTGAAGAAGAACTTCAAGCCTGAGTTCCTCAACCGGGTGGACGAAACGATTGTCTTCCCGCAGCTGGTCGAAGACGAGCTGCTGCAGATTGTGCAGCTGTTCATCAAGCGCCTGGGTGACCGGTTGCTCGATCGCGACATCGCGATGACGGTCTCCGACCCTGCGCGCAAGGAACTCATTTCGCGTGGTTGGGACCCTGCCATGGGAGCACGGCCTCTGCGCCGTGCCGTTCAGCAGAACGTCGAGGATGCGCTCAGCGAGCGAATCCTTCAGGGCGAACTGTCACCTGGTGACACAGTGACGGTGGACTTTGATGGCACTGAATTCACGTTCACGTCCTCTAAGCGCGAGGTGGAACCAGAGCCGGCGGGCGCCCTCGAGTCCTAGCGACTACGCTGGCGTCGTGGCTACAGACGACGGTTTCCGGGTCCGCCCGGCAACCACCGGTGATATCAGGGCGATTGCCGCCCTGATTCAACCGTTGGTGGATTCTCGTGTGTTGTTGGGGAAAGACCTCGTCGTTTTGTTCGAGTCTGTCCAAGAGTTCAGCGTTGCCGTCGATGCTGCTGACCAGGTCATCGGGTGCGGTGCTCTGCACGTCTTTTGGGAAGACCTGGGTGAAATCCGGACGCTGAGTGTTGATTCTGCTCACACCCACAAGGGCGTTGGTCATGCGTTGATTGAGGCTCTGGAGGCTCGGGCGCGAGAGTTGGGCCTCACCACACTGTTTTGCCTGACGTTTGAAGTGGAGTTCTTCACCTCCCACGGTTTTAGTGTTCAGCCGGAAGTCGACGTGGCCCCCGACGTTTATGCGGAGCTGGTTCGCTCACCCGATGAAGGTGTCGCTGAGTTCCTTGATCTTGCTCGGGTGAAGCCCAACACCCTGGGCAACTCCCGGATGGTCAAAACCCTATGAATGCCCGCAGAGTCTTCAGGCTCGCCGGTTGGGAAGCACTGATTTAGCGGTTCCCAGTCGTACCCTAGGGCTATGTCCACGGTTCCTCAGAACATTTACTGGCGTCGACGTCTCGCCGTTCTTGGCGGGTTAGTCGCGGTCATCGTTGTGGTGGTGCTGATTATTGTGCGCCCCGGGTTTGGTAATTCCGCTGCTCAGGAACCGGAACCAGAACCCGAGGTTGCGGTGGAGGTGCTGACCCCACCCGACTGCCTGCCTGGCCAACTGGAGCTTGTAGCAAAAACCGACCAGAGCAGCTATGCCAGCGGTGAGGCTCCTCAGCTGTGGCTGAGTGTCACCAATGTTTCTGCTCAAGAGTGCACGCTCGCGGTGGGGACTGACCAGCAGCGCTATGTGATCACCTCGGGTGATGACCAAATTTGGGCGTCAGATGATTGCCAGACCGTCTCCAACCCCATGGACATCACCCTGTCACCCGGTGAGGCTCAGGAAACGACGTCTCTTCCGTGGGACCGCACACGATCCACCCCGGATACGTGCGATGGCGAGCGCCCCATCATGCCCGGCGGTGGTGCTAGTTACCATCTGACGGTGTCACTGGGAGATGTGAGTTCTCCCGAGACCAAACAGTTCCTGCTGAACTAGAAATCTGGCTTTTCGGCCCTTGCGGGGCTGTGGGCAAAGGCGTCTCGGATGGCCTGCTGAATACTGGTCTTGTTTTGGTCCAAAACGGTGTCAAAACCTAAGCGTTTGGCTTCGTTAGCCCTCTGGGCAGCTTGAGAGACACCTCGGATTTCGCCGGCAAGACTAATCTCACCAATGGCTGCGATGGTGTGGGGAAGCGGGATGTCTTTGGCAGCACTGGCAACCGCAAGAGCGATCGCGAGGTCCGCACCCGGCTCGTGCAATCGGATCCCGCCAACCGTGGAGACGTACACATCGGCGGAGGAGAGGGCAATCCCTGCACGCCTCTCCAACACAGCGAGAAGCATCGCCACCCGAGAAGACTCCACTCCGTTGACTACTCGGCGGGGCTGCGGGGCCCCACTGGGAACAACGAGAGCCTGGACTTCCACGGGGAGGGCCCGCCGACCCTCGAGGGCGATGGTGGTGCAGGTCCCGCTGACAGGTTCGCCGGCTCCGGAGCGAAAGAGGCCGCTCGGGTCAGGGACCTCGACAATTCCCTCCCCACTCATCTCAAAACAGCCGACTTCGTCGGTGGGGCCGAATCTGTTCTTGAGCGCTCGAACAAAGCGCAGCGCGGTCTGACGATCACCCTCAAACTGGCAGACGACATCTACGAGGTGCTCGAGTGTGCGGGGGCCAGCGACCTGACCATCCTTGGTGACGTGACCCACCATGATGATGGGAATGGTGGTTTCCTTAGCCACTCGAATCAGTGTGGCCGCAACCTCACGAACCTGCGCCACACCCCCGGCGGAACCATCGATGAGTCCTGAGGACAGAGTCTGGACAGAGTCGATGATCACCAAATCCGGCGATGTCGATTCGATGTGTCCCAGCACGGCACCGAGGTCCATGTCGTTAGCAAGAAACAGTGTGTCCTGGAGGCCACCGGTGCGGGATGCCCGAAGGTGCACCTGGCCGGCAGACTCTTCAGCACTGACGTAAAGAACGGTGTTGTTGTTAGCGGCGACTTTCGCCGCAACGTCCAGTAGCAGGGTGGATTTCCCAACACCGGGTTCCCCAGACAGCAAAATCACGGCTCCAGGGACGATGCCGCCACCGAGGACACGGTCAAATTCCCCAACCCCGGTGGGCTGGTGTCCGCTGTCTGCGCCCGAATATTCGGTTATGGGCTTGGCGACCGCCTCTCCAAGCGGAACGATTGCTTTGACCTGTTTGGAGCGCGCGGTGGGGGCGGCCGCTTCGACCACGGTGCCCCAGGTTTGGCACTCACCGCATCGGCCGACCCATTTGAGTGTGCTCCAGCCGCACTCGGAGCAGTGGTACGCAGCTGCGGTTTTTGCCATGTGACGAGCTTAAGCGCTCCCGGCGACACCTTCCTGGGCAAGCGTGCGATGTGTAAACTAGCGGGCGGTACCGTGTCCGAGCGGCCGAAGGTGCAACTCTCGAAAAGTTGTGTGGGTGCAAGTCCACCGTGGGTTCAAATCCCACCGGTACCGCCATTTTCCGTGAAGAAGCGGACCTCCCTCCTCTAAGGGACTTAAGAGATCGCCTTCTTTACCCGTGAGCTCAGTGTCTTGGCCACCTCATCGGTGAGTTCGGTGATGGCGTAGGACGTCGGCCACAGCGGGCCGTCATCCAATTTTGCGGCGTCTTGAAAACCAAAGGTGCAATACCGGGACTCAAACTTGGACGCCGCCTGGAAAAAGCAAATGATTTTTTCCCCCAAAAAATATGCGGGCATTCCGTACCACGTCTTTGTGGTCAGTTCAGGGGAGACCGCCAAGACCAATGCATGAATTCCTCGAGCAAGCTCTTGATCGGAGGGCGACATCTCTGCGATCTTCTTCTGCACTTGCTCTTCGCCGGGCAGCTTTTTGAACTCTCGGGCCTCACGCGCCCGCTCTTTCATGGCTGCGCGCTCAACCTCGGAGAAGCCAGATTTGGTGTCGCTCGCCATAGGACGGCCCCTCTCAGAGGGCTACTTCTCCGCCCAGGACTAGACCGATTCCCCAGGTGAGCGCCAAGGCAAGCGCGCCGCCGCCCGTGACGCGCAGGATAGGCCGAAGCAGAGGGCTTTGGCCGAGGTAAGCACCGAGGCCGCCGGTAATCGCTAGGGCGACGAGGGAAGCAGCAAAAGTCAGCGGAATCCGGACGTCGCCGGGTGTGAGCGTGATGGCGAGCATTGGCAGCACTGCCCCGGCAAGAAACGCCACGGCGGAGGAAATGGCAGCATGCCACGGGTTGGTCAAAGTCCGTTCATCAATGCCAAGCTCGGCCTCGAGATGAGCGGACACAGCATCGTGGGCAGTGAGCTCTTTCGCCACCTGTGTTGCGGTGGCAGGGCTGAGGCCTTTGGCCTCATAAATCCCCGCGAGTTCCTTCAGCTCTTCCTCTGGGTAATCTCGCAGTTCCTGGCGTTCGCGGGCGATCAGGGACGCTTCACTGTCGCGCTGCGAGGAGACGGACACGTATTCACCGAGTGCCATTGAGAGCGAACCGGCCACAATTCCCGCGGTTCCGGCAATCAGGACGGGCAGTGTCTCCTGGGTTGCGGCAGCAACGCCAACAACGAGCGCAGCGATCGACACAATCCCGTCGTTTGCGCCCAGAACACCCGCGCGCAACCAGTTGAGTCTTGGGGCGATGCTCAGGGAATGGGGTTCAGGCCCGTGCTCGTTGCTCACGCGACAACTGTACTCCCGCGCTCGAGCCTCGGGTGGTCCGAGGGGAGCGGACAGCCCGCAAGGCTCCCAGGATGGCCACGAGATCAACGACCTCTTGCATGAGAGCACCGACAACAGCCGGCAGGAAACCAAACGCGGCGACCAGCATGAGCCCAACGCTCATAATGATGCCGAGCCAGATGCTCTGCAGAGCAATCCGGATGGTGCGCTTTCCAATATCCACCGCGTCAGCAACAACGCCCACGTTGTCGACCAGAATCACCACATCAGCTGATTCGCTGGCGGCTGTCGAGCCTTTGGCACCAAGCGCCACCCCCACATCAGCAGCAGCCAGGACGGGGGCATCGTTCACGCCATCGCCGACCATCATGACTGCAGAGGGGGAGAGACCCTGCACGATGCGAACCTTGTCGGAGGGAAGACACTCGCCGTGGAATTCCGCGAGCCCGAGCTCGCCAGCAACATGTCCTGTGGTGTCCACACTGTCACCCGACACGACGAGCATGCGTCGAACCCCCAGAGTGGGCAAGGTCGCAAGAATGCCGGCAGCTTCCTCGCGGATGATGTCTTTCAGGACGATGACGCCAGCAAAAGCGTCGTCGATGGCGACATAGACGACGGTTTCACCCGGTTCGATGGCGCGTTTTTCCACCCCGGCCACCGATTCGGCAATGAACGCCTGTTTCCCGACCAACACAAGGGAACCGTTGATATCCGCGGAAATACCGTGGGTCGCGACCTCCTCGGCACGAGAAGCTTCCGTCACCTCAAGTCCGCGGGACCGAGCGGTGTCCACGATGGCGCGCGCCAAAACATGGGAGGAGTACTGTTCGGCACTCGCGACGAGAGCCAGAAGCTCGTCTTCTGATCGCGCGCCTGCGTGAGGTTCGATGGCGCTCACTTCTGGCTCGCCGTGGGTAAGGGTTCCGGTTTTGTCGAAGGCGACGGTCTTCACCCGTGACAGGCGCTCCAAGGTGCCGGCGTCTTTGATCACGACGCCGGATTTTGCGGCTCTGGACATGCCCCCCATGAACGCAACCGGGGCAGCAATCAGGAGCGGGCAGGGTGTGGCCACTACGAGCACTTCGGCAAAGCGGACCGGATCGCCACTAATCCACCACGCTGCTCCCGCAATCGCGTAGGCCAAGGCGGTGAAGGGCACCGCGTAGCGGTCTGCCAGTCGAACCAAGGGAGCCTTTGATCGTGTGGCTTCTTCCACCAGGCCAACAATGCGCTGGTATTCGCTATCGCGTGCTTCCCGAGTGGCCGTAATTTCCACCGCAACTGAGCCATTCAGTGACCCACTCAGAATGCCGTCACCCCGCGACCGAGAAACGGGCAAGCTTTCGCCGGTCAGGGAGGCCTCGTCGAATTCGCCCGCGTCGCTGGCGAGGGTGCCATCGACAGGCACCACTTCCGATGGCCGAATGACAAGGCGGTCTCCCACCCGAATGTCGTTGGCCGGAACATCGACCAGTGAACCATCGGGCTCGAGGCGATGGGCGCTCTGGGGTACCTGGTCAAAAAGCTGAGTGAGCTCCCGCTGTGCTCGATAGGAAGCGGCATCTTCGAGGGCTTCACCCCCGCTCAGCATGATGACAATAATCAAGCTGGCCCAGTATTCGCCCACGGCGAGAGTCGCGATGATGGCGGTCACTGCGAGAACATCAAGACCCCAGTGGCCGCGAAGAATTGATTGAATCATCCCTACGGACTGCCAGAGTGCGACGAAACCGGCAAATCCGGTGACCAGCCATCGGCTGAACTCGCCGTCGAGGAGACTTCCCGTAAGGAGCCCAACGCTACCGACACCCAACGCGATGACCACGAAGGGATAGCGCGTGATAAATGCCCAGAGACGGCCCATGGGGGGATTCTGCCATGTTGACGTATCTCAATCGACGGAGGCAAAGGGGGACTGCCTACACTTGTGCAGAAGATGAGGAGCGGGCAATGAGCGATGAGGCACCTATGGGCCCTGTCCTGCGCCGCCTGCGCTCGCTCCCGGGTCCGGTCATCTGGGCGGCGGTTGGCGTTGTCGCGACTCTGACGCTGGGCATCGTCGTGCAGGTAACGGCCCCCTCACAGCCCCTCATTGTCCTGGCAGATTCGGGATTGTTCGCCGAAGGCTCAGGGTTTGCCGAGGACTCCGATTCTGCTTTCACCATTGACTATGTGGCCGGACCGGAGCTCTCCAACGCTCCCGGTGTGGGTGCTGTTTACGAAATGGTCGTGGAGGGCTCTCCCGCAACGGTCCTCTCGCAACTGGCACCGCTATTTTCACTCGAGGGCGAACCCCGGGTAAGCAGGGACTATTCGGAGGCCTGGCCCGGTTATGTCGTGGGGGAGGAAAACTGGGACAGCCCGAGCTTGGTGCTGACGTGGAACGGCTCTGGTTCCTGGTTTTACACGGACCCCACCGCCTACCCGGAGCCAGTGTGCGAAGAGGTTCCGATTCAGGAGGCGGACGAGGACGTGGTGGGGTGGGAGTGTTCCCCCGCAAACCCTGGGCTGCCGCTTCCCACGGCTGCTAAAGCTCAGCAGATGGCGTGGGAGATTTTTCGTGACGCAGGACTTGAGGCCACTCTGGAGGACGTGGTGGTGCTGACCGACGATGAATGGGGCGTCGGGGTGAGCGTCGCTGCGCGAGTGGCGGGCGAGCCCACCGCTCTTGAATGGACGATGTTTTGGGCTCCTGGCCCCATCCTCGCTTCTGCCTCCGGGCACAGCGCCACAGCGGTCTACCGGGGCGACTTCGACACAGTGAGCCCGCGAGATGCGGTCGATCGGCTGTCCTCGGGTAGTTGGTGGGGGGCGCCTGCGATTGATTACGAGGCTGCACTCGAGGATGTTCACATGCTGGAAGGCTTGACGCTCGAGGACAACATCTTCGACGAACCGATCGGAATTCACGGCGCCACGGCTACCTCTCTGTTGATCTGGGATAACGATGGAGGGCAGTGGATCGTGCCGGGATATGCGCTGTCCTTTGGCGAGAGTGACCTCCACACCACGACCGTGGTGTCGCTCACTGAGGAAACGCTTCGGATTGAAAAACCGGGCCTGAGGGAGCCCCTCCCACAACCGGATATTGCGCAGGGGAAACGCTAATCATGAGGGAACACCGACGATTAGGGCCCTGGAGTCTCCCGGCGATGGGTTTGGGCTGCATGAATGTGTCCTGGCC
>JAHEGA010000054.1 GCA_024639925.1 Microbacteriaceae bacterium | reverse complement strand
CTAGGCAGCCTGCGCGAGGTAGCCTTCCCACCGCGGTTGGGGTCGGTCAATTCCCCGCACCAGCCAGGCGGTCCCAAACGGAGTCTTGGGAGTGTGGGTCATCTTCCAGCCCATTTCTTGGGGAGTGCGATCACTCTTGATGTTGTTGCAGGAGAGACAGCAAGCCACCAGGTTCTCCCACTCGTCTTTTCCGCCGCGGGACCGTGGGATGACGTGATCGATGGTGGTGGCGGCGCGACCACAGTACGCACACCGATTGGAGTCTCTGCGCAAAACACCGCGCCGAGAGACGGGGATGTGGCGGTTGTGGGGCATCTTCACGTAGCGGGTGAGAACGATGACCGAGGGTCTCTCCCAAGTTCCCTCGACGCTGCGAACAGGGTGCCCCTGGTCGCTTTCGACCACCACGGCGCGACCATTCATCACGAGCACGAGGGCTCGGCGAAACGAGACCACGGAGAGTGGCTCGTAGCCGGCGTTGAGAACCAAGGTTCGGCTGGGTTTGACAGCGGCGGGCGGAGCCTCCGCGGCAATGGGGGCATTCATTAGCACGTCCCGTTAACGCAAAAGACACCATCACGAACTGATGGTGTCTGGTCGAAGGCAGGGGAGCTAACTCCCACCGCAGGCCGCCGGGAACTCGGTATCCGGAAGTGAGCGCGCGCGCTACCGAGGCAACGCAGTGCTCGTTCTCTCTTCACGTGACCCCCACTTCGCCGGGTTGACCTTTCTTAGGGTAACCCGGTGGAGCTGTGAGCGCTTAACCCGGCACGCCGGTCACACGAGGCCCCACGTACCCCCCGTTATTGGCCCCAGGAGTGGCCTTTAGAATGGAGCCATGGCGAGCATCGACATCCCCACCAAACTTCTTCCCGCAGACGGACGATTTGGTGCCGGTCCCTCGCGAGTGAGTCAGGCACAGCTCCAACACCTGGTTGCCAATGCTGCAGTGTTGGGCACCTCACACCGCCAGGCTCCCGTCAAGGAATTGGTGGCGCGAGTCCAAGGAATGCTGGCGTCGTTTTTTTCCCTCCCCGAGGGGTACGAGGTCGCGTTGGGCAATGGTGGATCCACCGCTTTTTGGGACATCTCCGCTGCGAGCCTGGCGCGCAACCGCAGCGCCCACTTGAGTTTTGGCGAATTTGGCAACAAGTGCGTGAAAGCGCACACCACTCCCTGGTTGGAGACGCCCCACACGGTCACCACTGACCCGGGAACCCGCGGCAGCTTTGAGGCCGTGGCGGGGGTTGACCTCTATGCATGGCCACACAACGAAACCTCCACCGGGGTCAGCACCGAGGTAACCCGCGTTAATGGGGCCGATGAAGGCGCCCTGATGGTCGTCGATGCCACGAGCGCTGCCGGTGGCATTGATTTTGACGCCCGGCAGGCTGATGTGTACTACTTCGCTCCGCAAAAGAACTTCGCGAGCGACGGGGGGCTCTGGTTTGCCCTACTCTCGCCGGCGGCGATCGCTCGGGCCACAGAGGTGGCAGGCACCGATCGCTACATTCCGGACTTCTTATCGCTGACCCAGGCGATTGACAACTCCAGGCTCCACCAGACTCTGAACACACCCGCGTTGACCACCTTGCTGTTGATGGAAGCGCAGTTGGAGTGGATGCTCTCCCTCGGTGGCCTGCGAGCCACGGGAGCTCACTGCCAGGCGTCTTCAGCCCTCCTCTATGACTGGGCCGACTCGCGCGACGATGTGACCCCCTTTGTCACCAACCCCGACCACCGGTCACCGGTGGTCGTGACACTTGACCTTGCGGATCACCTGGATGCAACAGCGCTGACCTCAGCGCTGCGGGCTAACGGAATTGTCGACACCGAGCCCTATCGGAAACTGGGTCGCAACCAGATTCGTGTGGCCACGTTTGCGGGAGTTCCCCACAGCGATATCGAGAAGCTCATTCAGAGCATGGACTACGTGCTGGAGAGACTCTAAGAAGTTTTTTTGGCGGTCGGTTTCTTGGCCGCCGGCTTTTTCACCGCAGGCTTCTCCGCGGCACTCGCAGTTGTCGTGGACTTCTTCGCGGGGGTCTTCTTTGCAGCTGGCTTTTTTGCCGCGGGTTTCTTGGCCACCGGCTTTTTTGCGTTAGACCGAGCCTGTGGCTCCTCCTCTTCGATGTGATCGAAGAGGTCATCCGGCTCTTCCGGGATTTCCAGCGGAGCAGGGTCGAGACCGATGTCGAGTTGGTCGATATCCACGCCGTCCACGTCGTCATCGAGGTCCACATCGTCATCTAGGTCATCGTCGGAATCGTCAGCCTCATGGTCCGCCGCTTCCTTGAGTTCCTTTTCGTGCAGCAGATATTCCTCCATGCGGTCAGCCCACGGCACCCAGGCGGGAGAGAGCAACGCGCTCTCACCGGGCAGAAGCTCGACCTCCAACACCGTGGGCTCCTGGCCCTCGTTGTGTGACAGGGCAACCGTCCACGACCATCCGGGGTAACCCGCCATCAGCGAAGGGAACTGAGCGGTGATGACACCCGCGCTGTTAGTGAAAGAGGGTGTCGGGTCGAAGGACCCTGGTTCCGCCACCTCACGCAGCGCCACCAGCGCGAGATCAGTGAGCTTCTCGGGGGTGGGGGCTTGCGTGCGGGAAGCCGTGGTTGCTGCTTTCCTAGGCATCAAACTCTTCAGCTACTTTGCGCAGCAACGCCGCGATCTTCCGGGAGTGATCGTCATCCGGGTAGCGGCCGTGACGTAAATCGCGGCTACTGCGATCCAGAAGCTTGATGAGGTCTTCCACGATGATGGCCATATCCTCAGCGCCCTTGCGGCCGTAGCGACCGGTGGGGGTGTCCAGCACACGGACGCTCAACGCCTGCGCACCGCGCTTACCATCGGCAACACCAAATTCCACGCGTGAGCCCGTTTTCACCACGTCGCCGGGGGTCAACGCCGAGGCATGGAGGAACACTTCTTCGCCATCATCCGTCTGGATGAAGCCAAAACCTTTGTCCTGGTCATAAAACTTGACCTTGCCGCTGGGCATGGTGAACCTTTCTCTTGCGGGGGCTAAACATCCGCTCCCCCAGGATAGCTGGTCGCGAAGGCGGTATTCTTGAGCCATGTCATCCCTTGAAGCACCACCACCCTCGAGGGGTGAAAAGATCCTCGCCGCCATCATCGCCAGCAC
>JAHEGA010000047.1 GCA_024639925.1 Microbacteriaceae bacterium | reverse complement strand
ACCTTGAATCGCTCGATGATTTTGTTCAGTGGGGAGCATCCGAAGGTTATGACTGCGATGCGGCTAGCGCCAAGGACGGCCGCGTTGATCTGGTCATCAGCGGTAGGTGACGCCTTCGAGGTCCAGCAGCCACTTTTTGGTCGGTATCCCATTGCCACCGCTGTAGCCGGTAATGCGTCCATCCGAAGCAAGAATCCGGTGACAGGGCACGATGATCGGGAGCGGGTTGCGCCCGACAGCGCCGCCCACAGCGCGGGGCGCCTTACCTCGTCCCGCTTTTTTTCCCAACGCTTGATAGCTCTCTTTATGGCCATAGGGAATTTCTTGAAGCGCTGACCAGATGGCTTCCTGGAATTCAGTGCCACTGAGGTGGAGGGGAAGGTCAAAACTCGTCCTGTTCCCCTCGAGGTATTCCGTGAGCTGTTCCTGCGCCCGCACCAGAAGCGCCGTTGGTGTCGAATGGGCGTGTGCAACACCGATGGAGACACCCGTGAGGTGATCATCGTGCGCATGAAGGCTAATGGGGCCCAGCGGGCTCTCGAAGGTCAGATGATCCATGGCGAAAGCCTAAACCGACGGAGAACCAGAAAAAGGTGAGAAGCAGGTTCTGTGGATTAGTTGTCGCTAATGTCATTCTCTGTTGACTGGAGTTCGTCCTGTGTCTCCAGGGTCACATTGATGCCCTGGTTTAACTCCGACACCTCGTCATTGAGGACGGTCAGCTCATCGAGGAGTGCGTTGTATTCGGTGATTTTGGTCTGGAGAGACAGACGCATTTCCTCTAGGCGCACCTGTCGATCAACGAGGGGTTGTCGCGCCTGTTCAAACTGGGACTTCGAGACGGGGAATCCTCCAGGCGTTGAGGCTCGCTCGTTGAAGGCAATGATGTCCGCTCGGAGCGAGTCGTTTTCTTGCCGGTAGGTGTATCGCAGGCCATCAATTTCCGCGCTTCGAGACGTGAGCTCGTTACTCAGAGAGACCAGGCGATCTTGCAGAGTGTCAAACACCGCATAGACGGCATCCGCGTGGGCCACCACCTTGCTGCGATCGGCAAAAAACCGAGCGTAGTGGGCTTCCAAAGCATCCGGAAGGGGTGCAATTTCCGTCCCCAAGATCGAATACAGTTCGGGAATTCGAGAGTCGGCCCGATCGGCTTCGTAGCTTTGGATCCGATCTCTCAAGGGGTGATCTGCAGGCAACTGAGCAAACGCCTCTTCCAGCAGAACGGCAAGGCTCTCCTTCTCTGCTGCGGAAAGTCGAGCCCAGGCCGAGTGAAGCATTTCATGGGCGGCAACAACCGGCTCAATACTCGTTAGCCGGGCATCCGTGACATCGAAGAGGTAGATACGTTTATCTGCCAACGTGTAGCAACCCAGCACCCCAATTCCTGGCTCGTTGCGCGTGCAATAACGGTCAAATTGCGATGCCGGGACAATCTGAGGTTGCGAGGTCAGCAGGTAGAGCTCGCCCTCCGCGGATAACCCGGCTTCGGCTACGTAATCGGTGATTTCGGGCACGGGCACAAACTGTTGCGCCACAAGGGTGTCTTTGATCCACTGCTCGTTGTGGACAAGCCAATTGGCTCCCCACGCGGCGCCGCCTTGCAACACCAGGGCGCCCAACGCCAAAACACCCACCAGGGCGCGGGTAATGGTGCGGCCAATTGACACGAAGGCTCCTTCTCGATGCTGTGTCTATTGTCGTCGAGTCAACCGTGGGAACCCTGTTGGCGGGGCCGGGTGTGCGTCACACGTGGTGTCGCGCGGGAACCCTTCACCGTGCCTTGTACCCTACGACTGATGAGTCTTTTTGATGCCACCGCTGTGACCCCTCCACGCGCGTGCACGCGCTGCAGCGAAATGGTGGTGGCCACCAGTTTGTTCTGCCCTGGGTGCGGGCAATCGATGACTCGACCCCTGCCGATGCCCGAGCCAGAAGCGCCCGCAGATGTTCCCACGGAGGATGAAGACCGGAGTGAAACACCGAGCACTGATCCTCTTCAGCGTGCCACAGGATGGTTGCGCCGGAGCCTGAGTCTGGGAAGAAAGCCGGAGGACACTGCCGAGAAGCCGGACGTCCACACCGAGGTCGATCAGCCCACCGAGGCAATGTCGCTGTTTGATATCGAAGAAGCGGAGCGCTCTGGTGCGAGCTCTCCTCGTAAAGCAACGAGTCCCGCTCGCTTCCTCTTGAAATTCGATTCCGGGATGACGTTCACCGTGGGGGAGACCCCCGGAATTATTGGCGTGAAACCGCTGCCGGAGGAGCCCGAAGAGGGCCGACAGCGCGTTTTCCTGGAAGACGACACGGACACGGTCGCGCCGGAGCATCTCGAATTCGGTGTGAAGCGAGGGGTGTTCTGGGTCAAAGACCTCAAGACGGTTGCCGGAACGGTAGTGGAGGAACCTGGTTCTCCAGCCCTTCAGTGCATCCCCTACGACGTTTATCCTCTTGTCCGGGGATCAAAGGTCACGATGGGCGACATCGCGTTCACCCTGCAGTAGTAACCCGTCCACAACTACCCAGGTTTGCAGGCGTCTCCAAGAAGCATTCTCTAGCGCACGGTCGCTTCACTGCGATGATTTACTGCGCCGGTGATGGACCCAGCCCCGCGTGAACCCACGGCTCTCACTCTCCCGCGCTTTCCCTGGATACCGGTCCTCACACCGGTTGTTCTCTCGCTCGTCATGGCCGGCCTGTTTCGATCTCCGTTGGCCCTGGTGATGGGAGTTCTCGGCCCAGCCATGGTGCTGGGTTCGTGGTGGGAATCCCGAAGGTCTCAGCAGAAACAGCATGCGCGCGAGTGTGAGGACTTTGCTCGCGACTCGGACAAGTTTGATGCAGCGCAGCACGAAGCTCGCTCTCGGGCACTCGCTGATGCCCAGCGTCTCCGCCCTTCGCTCTTGGAGGAAATGCGGGATCCCTTTTGGCGCGATGGTGGCGAGGTTTCTGACCAGGTGCGCCTGGGAACCGGGTGGTGGACGCCACCACGAGGCCATCCACTGGGAGGGGAGGGAGGCATCCCCGCGATGCCGGGTGTAGTCGAGTGCCACCGTGGGATTGCCCTGATAGGCCCAGAGGGCGCGGTGTCTCTGTGGCGCCTGATTCTGGCCCAGTGGATACTGCGTGCAACAGCGGAGCAGAGGAGGACCCTGCCCGCGGGGGTGCGACAGGGTACCGGCCTGCCCCAGACGTTTCGCGGGCCTTCTCTGGCTGTCTGGGTAAACGCGCTCCAGGACGTTCCTGCGGAGTGCCAGGTCATTGTTGTACCTCAGGGCTCCCGCCACCTTGATGTCCGAGATTCCCCGGGGGTCACCCGGACATTGCTGGCCGAGGGTCTTAGCCAGTCAGAGTTTTCGTGGATTGCACAAAAACTGTTGCCGGTGGGCCCCGACAGCGCACTCGTGGGGTCGATTGATTACTCGCGGCGAGATCAACTTTTTCTCGATGTCGGAGACACGACACCGTGGAACTTGGTGGCCGAGGGGCCCCACGCGGTCATCTGGGGCGCAACAGGCTCGGGAAAGAGCGTCACGCTCTGTTCAATGGTGCTCTCGATGGCAGAGCACTACTCGCCGAGGGAACTGGTTGTGGTCGTCATTGACTTCAAGGGAGGTGCAGGACTCTCACCGCTGAGGGGGCTTCCGCACGCTGTGGGAAGTGTGAGCGATCTTGATGCAGACAGGGCCTCGCGGGCCCTCTCGGGTCTTGCTCGCGAGATGGTGTTTCGTGAACGATTACTGGCAGAGCACGGTGTGGGGGATATTTCGCACCTCCCCGCTGCAGTCTTGTGTCCCCGGTTGGTGGTGGCCGTTGATGAAGCGGCCTGGTTGTTGGAGACATTCCCTGCCTGGTCGAGCACGCTGTCGGATGTTGTTGCTCGTGGACGCTCGCTGGGAATCCATGTGATGATCGCCACCCAGAGAATTCAGGGAGTGCTGGGGCCGGCCGTTATGGCGAACATTGCTCTTCGTCTGTGTGGCCGAGTCAGCGATGAGTCGGAGGTGACCTCGTGGATTCCCGGGCTCGATGCCCGTCGTGGGGAAACGTTGCGCAATGCACCTCCGGGGGTGGGCATCGCCGTGGGAGCCCATCACCCCTCGACCGATGTTCACGTCGTCCCGAGGGTAGAACCGGAGAGTGACACCGAGGAAGCCTCCCGCTGGCGCGTATGGGCGGAAGAACTGCCCGCCACTGTTCCACAGACCCTGCCGGCCTGGTGTCTGATGGATGATCTGGAGGCACGAGTCCATCGGCCACTTGTCTACGACCCGGTTACCGAAGGTTCTTTAGTGGTCGTGGGGGACCGGGGGAGCGGGAGAACGTCAGCGCTAGCGGCACTCGCATCGGCGCTGCCGACCTGTGCCGTGCTCGATTCTGAACCCTTCATTGCCTCGCTGCAGCTGGCATCCCTCCATCCGGGCGAGGTGTGCATCATTGACCATGCCGACCAACTGTTCAGTCGTGCCGGTACCGATGGGGCTGAAATCCTGTGGAATCAGCTTGACCAGCATCAAGGAGCTGTGCTGTTGAGCGCTGACGTGGAGTCCCCACAGCTTCGCGCTCTGGCACGGTTCGCCGCGAAGATCGTGGTTCTCTCCATCGCCAAACCAGAAGTTTCTCTGGCGTGGGGCGGTTGGGGTGTCCGCCTTCCCGGAAGAGGCCACTGTGAGGAAGCAGAAATCCAGATTATGTCCGGGTCAAGTCTTCCAGCAGCACTCGAGCATCCTCGTGAGCCCGAAGGAGCGATAGGGCTAGCGCCCATCGTGCTTACCCATGAACCCCAGCGTTGGGAAGGATCGCCGGTGACCTGGGCGGGACTACCCGAGGTCCTCCTTACCCAGTGGGCAACGCTTTCCAGAATTCTTCACGAGACACCAGTGCTCTGCGATGGCATCTCCTCACGAGAAGCCCATCAGGCGACAGGCGGGCGCATTCACATTCCCCCATTGCCCGTGCCCGAGGGCATGATGGTCGCCAGCTGGAGAGGGAAAGTCTTTCTTACTCGCTTAGCGCGCTGGCAACACTGATGGTGTCGTGACCGGTAGCGATACCCACCGCATCGTTGGTCAGCTTGCCGCCGTGAGTATTGAGACCCTGAGCGAGTCCGGCGTCCGCGGCCAACGCTTCTTTCCAGCCCTTGGAGGCTAGGGCGGAAACGTAGGGCATGGTGGCATTGGTGAGCGCCATGGTCGAGGTCTGCGGCACAGCTCCGGGCATATTGGCCACGCAGTAATAGACGCTCTCATGGACCGTGTACGTCGGGTCCGCGTGGGTGGTGGGCTTTGACCCTTCGAAACACCCACCCTGATCGACCGCGATATCCACGAGAACGCTGCCTGGTTTCATCCGCGAAACGAGATCGAGCGACACAAGCTTGGGAGCCTTTGCACCGGGAATGAGTACCGAACCAATGACCAGGTCCGCGTTGAGGCACGCCTTCTCAATTTCCAGCGAATTCGAGGCGGCGGTCTTAATGCGGCCCGCGTACAGGGCATCGAGTTCCTTGAGCCTTTGCAGGTTGGTGTCTAACACCGTGACGTCCGCGCCGAGTCCGACCGCGACAGATACCGCGTTGGTTCCGGCAACTCCTCCACCGAGGACCACGACAGACGCGGGTCTGGTGCCCGGCACTCCGGGGACGAGTTGGCCCATGCCTCCGGCGGGCTTGATCAGGGTTGCCGCGCCCACGATGGCGGACAGTCGTCCCGCAACCTCACTCATCGGGGCGAGAAGAGGCAGACCACCGGTGCGGCCCTCCACAGTTTCGTAGGCAATTGCGGTGGTCCCCGCTTGAAGCAGTGCTTCGGTCAACTCGGGTTCGGCGGCAAGGTGGAGGTAGGTGAACAAGAGGAGGTCTGACCGGAAGTAGCCATACTCCGAGGCGATCGGCTCTTTGACTTTGACTACCATGTCTGCGCTGGCCCACACTGACGCTGCGTCTGCGCCTATGATGGCGCCCTCTGCTCGGTAGTCCTCATCGCTGATTCCTGAGCCAATACCGGCCCCTGTTTCCACCGTGACTTCATGTCCGCTGAGCATCAGAGCCCGAACACCAGCGGGAGTGAGGGCGACCCGGAACTCGTTGTTTTTTACTTCTTTGGGGACCGAGACCTTCATCAGATGTACCTCTAGCGATTGCGGTGTTTGCCCAAGAAAAGCCCCATAAACCGTGGGCTTAGGCGTGGCGGCGCCACGGGCTAGGACAGTCTATATCGTTGGCCGGAGCCCACCAATGGTGGATTCTCCCCCGGTCACGGGAACCGCGAGAACCTCGGCAAGTGTGGTGAAGGCGTCGCTGCTGATTGCCCCCACACTGGCTAACGCGCTCAGAGCGACCACGGTCGTTGCTCGCATCGAACCATCCAGAATCTTCACCGCAACACCGACGCCCTCCGGCGTGGTCATGGCCACGAGTCCTTCGGCACCAATCTTGGCGATGCCACCGATGGTGTCGATGGTGACCGTGTTGTCGCGGCCCTGACCATCCAGCGCCCAGGAGTTATTTTTGACGGCGTCGAGGAGCAGTTTTTCGTGCGCGGTCTGCGCAGAGCCGACCCGCGCAAAGGCGCGGGCCAATGCGCCGACTGACAGAGCGTGCAGCGGTGAGCCGCACCCATCGACTGAGCTAAACGAGGGTGTCTCTCCCGCGTAGTCCGTAATGGTGTCAACAATGAGCGTTTGCAGGGGATGGGAGGGGGAGAGGTACGTGTCGAGATCCCAGCTCTGATGCTGGCAGGTAGCCAAAAAACCCGCGTGTTTGCCGGAGCAATTCATGGCCAGTCGCGAGGGATGCCCACCTTCTGCCATGAGCGCGGCGCGCTCTCCGCTTCCCAGGGGCCAATCCTCCGGACACCGAAGATGATGCGGGCCCAACTGGTGGTGGTGCAGGAAAGCGGTTATCGCGTCGCGGTGCTGTGCTGAACCGCAGTGACTGGCCGTGCTCAGTGCCAGCTCTAGTGGGGTGAACTCCACTCCGGTGGAGAGCAGTGCTAAAGCTTGAAGCGGTTTGAGTGTCGAGCGTGGATAGACGACTGCTTGGGTGTTGCCTTTTTCGAGAAGGAGCTTTCCCGAGGGATCGGACACCGCAACCACTCCGAGGTGGAGAGACTCCACAACAGAATCGCGCACAAGTTCCGCGACAACGACCCCATCCGTAACCCCTAAGGGGTGAAGTGCCACGGGCTACAGAGTCTCCAGCGCATCAGCCATCACGCTGACAGCCTCGGCGATCTGGTCGTCGGTGATCACCAGCGCCGGGAGGAATCGCAGCACATTGCCAAACGTCCCTGCCGTGAGAATCAGGACACCCTGGTGGAGGGCGTAGGCCTGGATTGCCTTGGCTACCTCAGGTGCGGGTTTCCCGGTCACGGGGTCCGAGAATTCGATGGCGACCATCGCGCCAATGCCGCGAACGTCCGCAACCTGCGCGAAGCGGTCCTTCAGACCGTTCAACCCTTGGGTGAGCGCTGCTCCCACTCGGTCTGCTTCGCCCAGCAACGACTTCTTTTTGACTTCGTCGAACACTGCGACCACGGCCGCGCAGGCCACGGGGTTTCCGCCGAAGGTGCCCCCTAACCCGCCAGGGTGTGACGCATCCATGATGTCTGCTCGGCCGGTGACTGCCGCAATGGGCATGCCCCCACCAATTCCTTTGGCGCTGGTGACCATGTCTGGCTCGATACCGAAGTGTTCGCTCGCAAAGTAGGCGCCCGTTCGGGCCATTCCGCTTTGAACCTCGTCCGAGACGTACACAATGCCGTTGTCGCGGCACCAGGCAACGAGAGCAGGAAGATAACCTTCGGCGGGAACGATGAAGCCGCCCTCCCCCTGAATGGGCTCAACGACGAGGCACGCGATTTGGCTCGCGCCCACGCGCTTCTCGAGGTAGGTAATTGTCCGCTCGGCTGCCTCGGCACCACTGAGGCCGTCATGGAACGGTGATGAGTTTGGCGCGTGATGCACTGAGCCCGCCAGCGGACCGAAACCCGTTCCGTACGGGTGCATGTTGTAGTTCATCGCCGAGGTGAGATTCGTGCGCCCGTGGTAGCCATGGTGCAAGACCGCTACTTCTGTTCGACCCGTGTGCTTCCGAGCGATTTTGACGGCATTTTCGAGCGCTTCCGCGCCCGAGTTCACGAGTACAGACTTTTTGGCAAAGGTTCCAGGTGTGTGCTCAGCCAAAAGCTCGCACACCCGGATGTAGGGCTCATACCCGGCCACGGCGAACAACGTGTGGGTCACTTTGGCGGCTTGGTCGGCCACAGCGCCCACGACAGAGTCGTTGGTGTGGCCAATCGTCATTACACCGATGCCACCGGTGAGGTCGAGAAACTCGTTACCGTCAACATCGACGATGGTGGCATCGTGCGCTCGCTCTGCATACACGGGGAAAGTAGCGGCGACACCGGCTGACACGGTCGCGAGTCGACGTTTGTGGAGCTCTGCGGACTTGGGGCCGGGAATGGCCGTCACGAGGCGAGATGATCGCGCGGAGGCCTTGTGGGAGCTGGTCGCAAGAGTGTCGGTCATAAGTCCCGAGTGTAGCCCTGTACCCTCAAAAAACAGCCAAAAGACACCGAGGAGCCCCGAATGCGAGACCATCAGTTTGCTGTCTCGGTGGAGTGGGAAGGCAACCTCGGGACCGGCACGAGTGGATACAAGGACTACAGCCGAGATACCCGGGTGACCGCCGCGCATAAAAAAGACCTAGTGGGGTCTGCGGATAAATCGTTCCATGGTGACGAGAGTCGCTGGAATCCCGAAGAATTACTGATCGCTGCGCTCTCACAGTGCCACCTGCTCAGTTTCTTGCACGTCGCGGCTTCCGCGGGAGTGGTGGTCGAGTCCTATGCGGATGACGCGACAGGAACTCTGGCCGTCACGGGCGAAGGAGGGGGGAACATGGTGGAGGTCATCCTGAGGCCTCGGATCGCCATTTCTCAGGGCGATGTTGACGCCATCCCTGGGCTGCATCGGCGCGCGAGCGAGCTGTGCTTCATTGCTAACTCGGTGAACTTTCCCGTTCTTCACGAACCCGTTACGGTGAAGGTTTCGCAGTAAAACCCAGGGCTCACCTGGCAGGGTGATTTCTACCCCATTTCTTCCGAAAGGCCCCCGTGAAAACGCTTGTCGTGATTTCTTCCCTGGTTCTCCTCGCAGGAGGCCTCGCCGGTTGCGCGGCTGAGCCCGTGGAGTCTGCCAGTCCTGACCCGTCAACGACGGCCGGCTCTAACTGCACGCCGAGCGGGGACCAGGTCGAATCCATCACCGTCGATGGCGCTTTTGGTGAGGCACCGCGCGTGAGCTTTGACACCCCGCTGAGCGTGTCCTCAACGCAGCGGGTCGTCATTCTGGAGGGAGAGGGCGCTGCCGTTCAAAATGGCGATGACCTGGTTGTCGACTACTCGCTCTACAACGCAGCGACCGGCACTGTCATTGAAGAGTCGGGCTACAACGAACTCAGCCCCACAGTTCTCACCCTCAATACGGACGTTCCTACCTTTGTGGGGGTGTCTCTGACGGCTGCCTGCTCCACGGTGGGCTCCCGGGTCATCGGACTTATCCCTCCGGTGGAGGCTTTTGGTGTTGCCGGTGCACCTGAGTTTGGCTTAGGCGAGGGCGAATCCCTGCTGTTTGTCGTGGACATTTTGGAAGTCAAGGCCCCTGCCGAGCCTCCGCTTGATCGGCTGGAGGGCGAGGCAGAGGATCCCCCCGCTGGCTTCCCTGCTATTTCCTACGCGGAGTCGGGCGAACCGACGGTGACGATTCCTGACGGAGACGTGCCGACAGAATTTGCGGTCGCGACCGTCCTGCAAGGAACCGGTCCTGTGGTGGGCGCAGGGGATGTTGTCGTCGTTCAGTACCACGGAGTGAACTGGAACACGACGGAAGTTTTTGACTCCAGTTGGGCTCGCGGTGAGCCTGCGAGCTTCCCCACCGGCGGTGTCATTCCCGGGTTCCGCGATGGGCTGATCGACCAAACCGTGGGATCCCGCGTGGTCATTGTGATCCCCGCCGACCTCGGTTATGGCCCGAGCGGGGGAACTGGTGACGGTTCTATCGGTGCCGAAGACACCATCGTGTTTGTGGTGGACATCCTCGGAGTTCAGTAGGCCCGGGAACTAGGAGCGGATTCGCGCGATGCGCTCTTGAGCGCGTTGACGAGACGTTGACTCGCTGCCCAGAACCACGCTGACGAGCTTCAACAGCAGTCTGGTCACGGCAATGGCCGGCCACCAGGGTTTGCGAAGGCCCAGCAATTGGCGGGTTTCTGGATCGAGGGTGGAGACGGCGCCCGCCACCAAAAGTTGGTAGGGCAACCGTGTTCCCAGCGGTAACGGCGGCTTAGTCAGGAAGCGAAGTGCCTCGCGAACCCGGTCGTCGCTTCGCAAGTGGGGGTGAAAGCCGCGCAAGGCTGCCTCTAATTCGGCAACCGATGTGGGCGGGTTGGGCATCCCCATCAATCGGCCGGCCTGGGCCCATTCGCGCACATACCGGTCCTCGCCGGACTCGCCATCCACTCCCGGGGGAATGGGTTCGCCCCAGGTTCGGTGCGCCCGAAGGAAGGCATCGGTGAAAATGACGTGAACCCATCCCACGAGGTCCTCATCGTGGGCAGAGTAGGACCGAGGTGCGCCGGGAGTGGACCCTGGTGTGTATTCGCCGTTGACCCGATCGTGCAGTCGGGAAACGCGAGAGCTCTCGCGGTGAACGGTTTCCGTAGATCCGAAGGTAGTTGTCACGACCCACTGAACAGTTCCTGACAGTCGCCCCAGCGGGTCGGAGGCGTAACGAGAATGATCGTGGACACCGGCCATCGCGCCAGGGTGGAGCGTCTGCATCAGCAGTGCCCCAACTCCCGCAACAATCACAGGGATGCCGCCGTTCACGAACCACACGGCGGATTCTGGTCCGAAGTAGCCTTCGTCATCCCCTTCACTGATTCGCTTCACCCAGTCGGGTTCGCCCTCGGGGTCTCCCGAGAGCATGGTCAGCATGGTGGAGCGATAGCGGTGTCGCAGGCGGGAAAGAGGACCGAAACGCGACACGATGACTACCGTGTCAGAGCTGTCCTGGGAGAGCCACTAATACCCTGGGGGGTATATACTGAGCTCATGAGCACCGGATCAACAGCCCCTCACACCATCGTCATCGTGGGCGGTGTCGCTGGCGGAATGTCTGCCGCCACCCGACTCCGTCGCATCAACGAAGACGCCACCATTATCGTCCTCGAACGCGGTGGAGAGGTCTCGTTCGCCAACTGCGGGCTTCCGTATCACGTCGGTGGGGTCATCCCTGATCGAGGCTCGTTGGTGTTGCAAAAACCGGAGCAGCTCAAAAGGCGTTTCAACATCGATGTCCATGTGCGGACCGAGGTAACGTCCATCAATCGCGACGCGCGGACCGTGACCACCAAAAATGTGCTGACCGGGGAGAAGAGTGACTTCTCCTACGACGCTCTCGTGCTGAGCCCCGGGTCCACCCCGTTTCGGCCGCCTATCCCTGGCGTCGAAACAGCCCATGTGTTGTGGAACCTCGACGATATGGACACCCTCATCGAGGCGGCCGATGGTGCCTCAAGCGCCATCGTGGTGGGCGGTGGATTCATTGGGCTGGAGCTTGCAGAAAACCTTGTGCATCGAGGCATGTCCACCACCCTCCTCGAGGCGCTGCCCCAGCTCATGCCCACCCTGGATATGGAAATGGCCTGGCCGTTGGTGGAAAGAGCAACGCACAACGGGCTCGATGTGCGTCTCCAGTCCGCCGTCACCACGATTTCTCCGACCGGGGTCACGCTTTCTGATGGGTCTGAGATCACCGCTGACCTGGTTGTGGTTGCCGTTGGCGCAAAACCCAACACGGAACTCGCTATTGCGGCTGAGTTGACCATGGGCGATGCCGGCGGCATCCGCGTGGACGACCAGATGCGCACTTCCGATCCTCACATCTGGGCTGTGGGCGACGCAGTCGAGAAAGAACGCGTCGATGGTCACACACTCGTGCCACTGGCAGGACTCGCCAACCGTCACGGTCGACTCGCAGCCGATTCCATCATGGGTCAGCCAGCATCAGCCAAAGTCGCCTATGGGACGTCGGTTGTGGGCTTCTTCGGCTTGGTGGCAGCGTCCACTGGCTATACCGAGAGAGTTTTGCGGGCTAAGGGTCACAATCCTCGGGTCATTCACACGCATCCCGTCAGTCACGCCGGGTACTACCCGAACGCCAGCCAGCTGGCCATGAAGCTGCTCGTAGACCCTGAGACCGACGCCATCCTTGGCGCCCAAGTCGTGGGCGACGAGGGCGTCGATAAGCGGATTGATGTCATTGCCACAGCAATGTCAGCAGGCCTCACGGCGAGTGATTTGATGGATCTGGAACTTTCTTACGCCCCTCAGTTTGCGTCCGCGAAAGACCCGGTCAACATGCTGGGGTATGTGAACGACAATCGACGAGGAGGCGAAAAGACCGTGCAGTGGCATGAGCTCTCCGACTGGATGGACCAAGGATGGGTCCTCCTGGACGTGCGCACCGATGGCGAGTATTCGCGGGGCGCTATTCCCGGGTCACAGCTGTTCACACTGGACGAGCTCAGAGACACCATGGACCAGTTCCAGGGCCAACGTGTGATCGTGACCTGCCGCGTGGGTCAACGAGGTCACACCGCAGCTAGTCTCCTTGCCCAGGCAGGAATTGAGGTGGCCAACCTCGATGGAGGTTACCTCACCTGGAACATGGGAATGGCAGCAACCCCCGCTTCAGAACCCCAACCGGCCCACTAACCCAGAGGAACCACAACATGTCAGAGACCCCGTCACCAGACTCAAAACTCATTCTCAATAGATTGCGCCGAGCTCAGGGTCAACTGGGCGCGGTTATTTCGATGGTCGAGCAGGGCAAAGACTGTCGCTCCGTTGTCACGCAATTGAGTGCCGTATCGAGCGCACTCGACAAAGCAGGATTTTCCATCATCGCGACAGCGATGAAGGAGTGTGTCAGCGACGATGGCTCCCGCACCAGTGAGGGCGACCTCAGCGTCGAGGACTTAGAAAAGCTTTTTTTGAGCCTGTCCTAGTCGCGCAGGTGAGCGCTTGTAGGCTCAGAGTATGACGACTCGGGTAGCAGTGGTGGGAGCCACCGGTCGCCTGGGGTCCCAGGTGTGCCAGGTGATTGAGGGACTCCCTGGTTTTGACGTCATTGCGCGACTGGACTCGACGAGTGATCTCCAGGACATGCTGGGCGCAGACGCTGTCGTTGATGTCACGCACCCCGGTGTCTCGGCAACAGTCGTCAACTTCGCGCTCGACCAAGGCCTCCCCATTCTTGTGGGCACCAGTGGTTGGTCCGCTGACCGCGTGAGGGGCCTTGCACAAAAGGTTGACTCGATGCCGGGGGCAACGGTGTTTGTGGTGCCGAACTTCTCAGTCGGGGCCACGGTTCAAAATCTGTTGGCCGCTCGCGCCGCAGAGTTTTTTGAATCTATCGAAATCGTCGAAACCCACCACGCGGGCAAGGTCGATTCTCCGTCTGGAACCGCGGTGCGGGCCGCGGAAACCATGGCAGACGTTCGCAAAGATCGCGGCGGTGTTGTGGCACCGCACAGTGAACAAAGCGCGCGCGGCGAGCAGGTGCAGGGTATTCCCGTTCACTCTCTGCGCATGCAGGGCGTAGTGGCCTCCCAAGACATTGTTTTTGGTGGCGTGGGAGAGACGCTCACCGTGAGTCACCACACCTCCTCACCCGATGCTTACCGTGCAGGCATTGCGTTGGCGCTGGAATACCTCATCTCAAACACCGGTCTCGCGGTGGGCCTCGAACACGCGTTGGGGATGTCTACCCGGTGAATCGTCCGCTCGTGGCGGCACTCTTTATGTCGCTTCTGCTCGCGATTTATCTGCTTTTTGCTCTGAACTACGCGTGGATTCTGATCACCGATGACTCCGCCCTGGCCAACGCCATGGGCTATGCGCTGGGGCTGCTACCTCTACTGGGAGTCTGGGTGATGGTGGCGGAGTTGCGCTTTGGTCGCGCCTCCGCGCGTCTCGCTCGAGAGCTTGAGAGCGAGGGCGGGTTGCCCACCGAATTTGTCGTCACGGTGAGCGGACGAGCGGATCGCGACAGCGCGGACCAGCTATTTCCCGCTTTTGCCCGCGCTGTTGAAGAGTCGCCGGATCGCTGGCAAGCGTGGATGCGCCTCGGCATGGCCTACGACGCCTGCGGAGATCGACGCCGGGCGAGGTGGGCGATTCGCCGCGCGATTAGCCTGCACGCGGAAAAAACTAGCGCTTGACGACTCGCGCGATCGCCTCATCGATGGTGACGTCGGCAAAATCAAAGCCCAACTTCTCGAGTTGAGAAGGGTGAATTTTCTGTGACGTCAGAAGCAACGATTCCCCTCCTTCACCGAGCAGCAGGGAAATAGCAAAGCGGGGCAACCCCAACCAGAAGGGCCGCTTCATCGCTCTGGCCAGGGCTCTGGTGACCGTGTTGGCAGTGGCGGGAGTGGGTGCCACCACGTTAATGGCACCCGAGGCTTTCTGGCTCTCACAGAGGAAAGCAAGGGCGCGCACCTCGTCGTGGAGGCTGATCCACGGCCACCATTGAGTGCCGCGGCCCGCAGGGCCGGCAACGCCCAGTGCCGTCTGGAGTCGAAGAGGCGCCAGGGCACCGCCGCGGCCAATAACCAGGCCGGTTCGAGCAAATACCACCCGGGTTTTCTGGGATTGTGCCGGAAGCGCAGCTTTTTCCCACTCTCGGACAACTTCCGCTAGGAATCCGTTGCCCTCAGCGCTCTCCTCCGTAAGGTCTTCGCTACCGCGGTCGCCATAAAAACCGACCGCACTTCCTTGAATCAAAGCCTGGGGCGGGGAGGATGCTTCCGCGATGGCGCGCGCTAGCGTTCCGGTTGTCTCGCGGCGCGAGGACATGATGAGTTCTTTGTGTTTCTTGGTCCACGGCAGTTTCCCGATGGAGGCACCCGCGAGGTTGACGACGACATCGGCGCGATCAATGATGTCATCGGCCATCACGCCGGCGATCGGGTCCCACTGGTGTTCCGTGGGTTTCTGCGGAGCGCGTCGAACCAGAGTGTGAACATCATGTCCACGCTTGGCCAGCAGGTCCTGGAGTGGCCGTCCGATCATGCCACTGGCACCTGCCAGGACAACGGTGAGGGCTGTGGTGCTCGCCACTGCTACCCGAGGGTTGCTTCGAGCGTGATGGGGACGCCCGCGAGTGCTTGGGAAATGGGGCAGCCTGTTTTTGCTTCTTCGGCAAACTTCGCAAAGCCAGCATCGTCAAGTCCGGGAACGCGGGCATTGACCAGAAGGTGGGAACCGGTCACGCCTTCGCCGGGAACAAACGTGACGGCTGCGGTGACCTCGATCGATTCTGGTGGTGTTCCGGCCCCAGTCAGAGCGTGAGAGAGCGCCATCGAATAGCAGGCTGAGTGCGCAGCACCCAACAGCTCTTCAGGGTTAGTTTTCCCGCTCTGTCCTTCGCTGCGGGCAGCCCACGTCACATCGAAAGATG
>JAHEGA010000068.1 GCA_024639925.1 Microbacteriaceae bacterium | reverse complement strand
CTGTGAGCGCCCAAAATCTTTCCACCCCCGAGCGCGACGCCGCTCTTGTCCACGATGTGAATAACGAACCGTGGCTCATCGAAGTGTCCCAAACCGACGCTGACGAAACCCTTCACCGCAGCGAGCTGGCGGCAGCATCCGCCCTCACCGAGGGGCTCCGGTCGCGGCTTCCCTTCCGGGTTCCCCGAGTTCAGGGCACGTCGGAGGTCGGCGGGCGGGTCCTCAGCGTGAGCGAATACCTCCCCGGAACCCACCTCACCCCTAAAGCCGTCACACCGGTCAGTGCCGCCAACATGGGCATCGCTCTCGCGGCCATTCATTCGCTTCCCACCAGCGGGCTTGCCGACCACGATCGTCTTCGCCGAAGCGCCCTGGAGCGTTTGCGGGAGTGCGCAGCGATTGTCGATGCCGCAGCCGCGAGCGGACTGCTCCCCCAGGCTCTGCTGCGCCGGTGGGAGACCGCGTGTGAAGACCAGGGGTTATGGCAGTTTGACACCACGGTGATTCACGGCCACATGCACCTCTCACGAATTCTTTTCGATGAACACGCTGTGGCCGCCATCGATGGTTGGAGTGACTTCCACCAGGGCGACCCCGCCGCGGATCTCGCCTGGCTCACTCTCCCCACGCACTCGGCGTTTGCCGCAGCAGTTCACACCTCATACACCTCGAGCAGGCCAGGCGCCGATAAATGGATCATGCAGCGCGCACGGTTCTCCGCAGAACTCGATATCGCCAAATGGTTGCTCCACGGCCTCGATACCGGGCAGGACAGCATTGTGCGAGATGCCACCGAAATGTTGAACACCTTGAGTGACCGGGTGAGCACGAACATGGAGCACGCTTTGACTGCTCCGGTTACCCAGGTTGCTGAGAAACCGCAGGCGTCATAGCTTTTTTCAGCCTGGCCGCAAATTCCTGTTCATCCGGGAGGTCGTCCGGCGTCACCAATTCTGACGTTTGGGCATACCAAAAACTCGCCTGAATGTTCTCGAGCGCTGTCTTCGACCACTGTGACCACGCCAAGCGATAGGCGGCCAGCTGCCACGCTTTTGCCTGCTGTTCCTCGGGAGTGTTGGGTTGTTGTCCCGTCTTCCAGTCGACAATGTGGACCCCCTCTGGGGTGTCAAACACCGCGTCAATTTTGCAGATCACCAGGTGGTCTCCCACGGGCAGATGGAGCTCTGCTTCCACGGCCACCGGTGTGCTGAAGGGGAACTGCGAGGAGAGGAATGCTTCCCGCCACTGGTCGATGGATAAGCCGGAATCATCCCTCTCGCGAGGCTCATCGATCTCCAGGCGGGGTCCCGGCAAAGACACGGTGAAGTGGTCCTCGACAAACTGGTGAAAGAGTGTCCCCTTCAGTGCCGCGCGATGGGGGCGCTGCGGAACAGGTCTCGCGCGGTCTGCCCGCAAGGCATCGGGGTCCACGAGCAATCTCTCCAACGAGGAGGCAGAGATCCGCACGGGCATCTGGATGGGGTTCGGAGAGGAGCTGCGCTGGCGCATCTCCGCAGCGATCTCGCGCAGAGTGGGATCGTGTGGCTCCTGTGAGGCAGTGAGGTTTCCCTGGGCAGCGCGCACCAGCTGTGCAGCCTCCTCCACAATCCCGCGCCGCGATCCCAGGGGATCTCTCGGCCACAGCGGTGCGACCTGTTCCTCTCTTGCCGGCGGTTCCTCGGGGTGGGGGTTTGCTGGGAGGTCAGCAATGATGCCCGCCTCACACAACTCACTGAGGAACCGTGACGGTTCTCGCGGAGTCTTCTGGTGTGCCCAGTACGAGCCAGAGAGCAGCAGGTGTTTCTTCGCTCGAGTAAGGGCGACATACATCAGGCGCCGCTCCTCGGCGACATGGTGATCACTCATCGCTTCTTTGAACGCCACCCGGCGATCGTTCACCTCTTTGAGGGTCTCCGCACCACGCCACTCAAACACGGGCAGGGATGTGGCGTCTCCGCGGAACTCATAGGGCAGTTCACCGTTGACGAGCCAACCCGAGGTCCCCTTGGCGCTGCCGGGCAGTTCGCCCTCCACCAGGCGCGGCAGAGCGACAATGTCCCATTCCAGACCTTTAGCGCCGTGAATGGTCAACACCTGCACGCACCCCGGTCGAGGTTCCTCGGGCCGTGGCGAGAGGTTGTCTTTGCGTTCAGCCTCATCCAGCCATTGCACGAACCCCGCCACGCCGGCGTCATCAGCAAACGCCAGATAGCTCGACAGTGCCTCCATGAAAGCGTTGCGCGCTGCGCGCGATGCCCCCCGATCGGGGTGAGCGAGGAGCTCAATATCCAGCCCCAACTCGTGCTCGATCGCCACCACCAATTCGGCCACATCACCAAATCGTTGACCTTGCAGGGTGGTGAGCACCGTCGCCGCATCGGCAAGGCGCTCGAGGCCCCACTGTGAGTACTGCGCGCGCTGATGGTGACCCTCCGGGGCGCGAGCGATAAAGAACACCGCATCGATCAGCCCCGCACGATCGACGCTTGCCAGCGAACGTGACAGCCGATCGGCGCGCTCTTCAGAGAGCTCTGCGCCTTTGTCATCACGCCCCACAAGCCACCGGGCCGTGGCGGCAAGAGCCCGCAGATCAGCGACACCCAGGCGCCACCTGGCGCCGCTGAGGAGTCGAAGAAGCTCCGTCTCGGCGTGAGGGTGAGCAAGGACCCTCAGGGTGCACACCACATCGGCAATAGCGGGGTCCTCAAGCAACCCGCCAATACCCAGCACGTGAACGGCGACTCCCTCGCGAGTGAGTGCGTCGACAAAGACTTTTTGATGCGCTCGTGCGCGAAGAATCACCGCAGCACTCGGCGGCGAGGAGTCTGCCCCGCGAGAGAGCTGATCGGCACACCAGGCGGCAACCTGAGCCGCCTCTTCCTCCAGGGTCGCCGGGAACACCACGGTAGGCGCTATCGAGTCAGCGCCCTCCCGAGGTTTCAACACCTCGGCGGTGGGTCCTGGCAGTGCGCGCAAGGGCTTCGCCACGCAGTTGGCAGCATCCAGCACCCGGATCCCGTTTCGCCACGAGGTAGACAAACTGGCGGAGATGACCTGGGGTCCAAAGGCGTGGTCAAAATCAGTCAGGTTGGCGCTGCTGGCACCACGCCACGCGTAAATGGCCTGGTGGGGATCCCCGACCGCCATCACCGGGTGATCGGCAAAGATGCGGGAGAGAAGGGTGGTTTGGGCCACGGAGGTGTCCTGGTACTCATCCAGCAGAACCGCTCCGTAGGTGTGGGTGAGCTGTTCGCGAATGTGGGGGAAACGCTCAATTAACTCCAGACCCAGGGCGATTTGGTCGGAAAATTCCAGAACGCCGCGCACCCGTTTGGCTTCTGCGACCTCCGCGACCAGTGCCATGAAGAGGGGTAACCGCTCCA
>JAHEGA010000081.1 GCA_024639925.1 Microbacteriaceae bacterium | reverse complement strand
GCTGGACCGACCAACAACTGGGCCGATCCCACAGAGATGCGCGAAACCCTGACCTCACTGACCGCAGGCAGCATGACGGGTCGAACTCTTTACGTGGTGCCCTTTTCGATGGGCCCACTCGGATCCCCGATGGCTCGCCTCGGTGTTCAGGTGACCGACTCGGCATACGTGGCGCTCAGCCTGCAGATGATGGTGCGGGTCAGCGAGCAGGTGTGGGACCTCATTGCAGCGGGAGCCTCGTGGGTGAAATGCGTCCACACGGTTGGCGCACCGCTCGGCCCTGGTGGGGAAGATGCGGCCTGGCCGTGCAACGAAACCAAATACATTTCCCATTTCCCCGAAACTCGCGAAATCTGGTCCTACGGCTCCGCCTACGGCGGCAACGCTCTGCTACCCAAGAAGGCCTTCGCCTTGCGCATCGCTTCGGTTCTTGCCCGCGATGAGGGTTGGCTTGCCGAGCACATGCTGCTCGTGAAGGTGACAAGCCCCGAGGGCAAGGCATACACAATGGTCGCAGCGTTCCCCAGCGCCTGCGGCAAGACGAACTTCGCCATGATGCAGCCCACCCTCCCGGGCTGGAAAGTCGAAACCCTGGGAGACGACATCGCATGGCTTGCGCCGGGAGCAGACGGCCGACTGCGTGCCATCAACCCCGAAGCAGGTTTCTTTGGCGTCGCACCGGGAACCGGGCAGGCAACCAACCCTGTCGCGATGGACATGCTCTGGGGAAATGCTGTCTTCACCAATGTCGCCACGACTCCAGACGGTGACGTGTGGTGGGAAGGCATGACCTCGGAGGCTCCCGAAGGCCTCACCAACTGGCGCGGCGAGCCCCACGCTCCTGGGGGTTCTGAACTCGCGGCCCACCCCAACGCGCGATTCACGGTGGGTCTGGCGCAGTGCCCCAGCCTCGCCAAAGAATGGGATGACCCGGAAGGCGTTGTCGTGGACGCCATCATTTTTGGCGGGCGTCGCGCCACGACGGTGCCACTGGTATCCGAGGCCCGAGACTGGAACCACGGTGTCTTCCTCGGGGCAACAATCGCCTCGGAGCGCACCGCAGCCGCCGAAGGGACGATGGGAGAGTTGCGTCGGGACCCCTTCGCGATGTTGCCCTTTTGCGGTTACAACATGGGCGATTACATGAACCATTGGCTGTCGGTCGGAGACACCCTGCGAGCAACCGGAAGGCTGCCCCGGATTTTCCAGGTCAACTGGTTCAAAAAAGACGCCGAGGGAAAATTCATCTGGCCAGGCTTTGGGGAAAACTCGCGAGTGCTCGAGTGGATGGTCAACAGATTGGAAGGGTCGGTGTCCGCGACCCCGACCCCAATCGGATGGTTGCCTAAAGAATTGAACATCGACGGGTTAGCTCTTGACGATGCGGCCTTCGCACAGTTGATGCGAGTGGACACTGCGGAGCAACTGCGCGACCTTGATAATGCTGAGGAATTCCTCGAAACCTTCGGTGATCGCCTCCCTGCAACAATCCGATCCGAGCTTCACGACACCCGCGAACGACTGCGTTCGTGACTAGGTAGGCTCGTTTTATGTCAGCACACGCGGAAGACAGCATCACACTCGAGCGTCTGGATCACCGGCTGGAGATAGGTTTCAATCGCCCCGATAAGCGCAATGCGGCCAACGTGTCGCTGCTGGAACAGCTTGCTCTGGCCTACGGGGAACTAGACCGAGACCCCCAGCTTCGAGTCGGAATTGTTCACGCCCACGGCGACCACTTCACCTCGGGATTAGACCTCGTCGATGTCGGGCCGTCCCTGCAAAAACAGGGTTCCCTGCCGATTCCCGATGGAGGACTAGACCCCTGGGGGATCACTACCCGGCAGGTCTCCAAACCTGTGGTCGTCGCCCTCAAGGGAACGTGTTTCACCCTTGGAGTCGAACTCGCACTGGCGAGCGACGTTGTTATCGCCCATCGCGATACCGTTTTTGCGCAGCTCGAGGTTGCCCGAGGGATTTTGCCCTTCGGCGGAGCAACAAGCAGGATGCCCGCCGCCGCCGGATGGAGCAACGCCATGCGTTGGCTGCTGAGCGCCGAAAGCTTTTCCGCATCGGAGGCTCACCGCCTGAACATTGTCACGGAGGTTGTTGATGACGACCCCTTGCAGGCCGCCCGCGTGATTGCTGACGCGATTGCCCAACAAGCGCCGCTTGCCGTCCAAGAAACATTGCAGTCCGCGCGTGCAGCTCGCATCGATTCCGAGAAAGAGCATGCCGAGCTCCCCCGCAGGCTGGGAAGGCTGATGGTGACCGGAGATGTTGCTCGCGGCATGGAGGCCTTCATGACCAAGAAACCCGCCGTATTCGAGGGAAACTAGCCCCGTAGACTGGGGTGAGGAGACTGACACAAGGCCATGGACAGAACAGCAATCATCACCGGAGCCAGCGGTGGGATAGGCGCTGAGGTCGCGCGCGAATTGGCGCGGCGCTCCTGGCGCGTGGCTGTGGTCGGCCGTAACAGAGACCGCACAGAAGAAATCGCCCGCGCAGTTGAGGGCACGCCGTTTGTGTGCGATTTTGACCGGCTCGATGATGTCCGCGAACTCGCTGAGACCCTCGACAACCGATACGAACGAATCGATGCCATCGTGAACAATGCTGGCGGAATCGTGGGAAAAAGAGCGGTGAGCGTCGATGGCAACGAGCTCACTCTTCAACGCAATGTCCTCGGATCCGTTGTTCTCACCGAACGCCTAGTGCCGAAACTCCTCCACTCCCGCGGTCGTGTCGTGCACACGTCGTCTCTCGTGTCACGTTTCGGTCGCATCGCGGTCAACGATGTCAACTACGAAAAACGGCGCTACGGCGCTGGTTGGTGGCCCTATGCTTCCGCGAAACTCGGAGTTATCCTTTACGCGCGTTCGTTAGCCGCGCGCACCGGGTTAGAAAGCTTCCCTGTCCACCCCGGATACGTGCGCAGTGGCTTCGGCGCTGAATCACAAAGCGGCAAACTTATCCTCGCGCTGACAGGTTGGATGCAAATTTCACCCGAAGCCGGCGCCGCGTCGATTGTGCACGCCGTCGATACACCCGAGCTGGGGGTACCTAACGGCACCTATTTTGATGGTTTGACACCGGATGGACCGACGCATATCGCTGCCGGGGATGAGAAGCTGATTAAGGCATACTGGCGAGAGATCGCTGCGCTAACAGGTTGCGAAGCGGAGCATTACCAGGCCACCTAACCCAAGGACACTTCATGGCTCTTCGACCTTCGGCGCTTCTCTCTTTGTCGATTTTTGCCGCCCTGACCTTGAGTGGGTGCGCGGCGCTGGATTCCTTGGGAATGGGGTCACCTGAAGACCCAGCAGAGGTTGCACCGACCAGCGAAGAGGTCGTCGATGATGCGCCAGCAGCTGATGCTGACGTGGTGGAACCTGAAGCAGTGGTCACCGAACTCGCTCCCCCCGCGTGCGACGACCTCTTTTCGGCCGCCCAGGTGGCAGCTCTTGTCGACCAGGAGCGCATCAGCATTGGGGACACCAGCGAAGGTGTTGTGGGCTATGGAACGACGCAAACTGATTTGGTGTCGGTCCTGAGTTCCACGCGAGCAGATGTCCGCGTCTCGTGCACCTGGTA
>JAHEGA010000022.1:5834-17511 GCA_024639925.1 Microbacteriaceae bacterium | reverse complement strand
CGTCGTCAGCTGGGTGATATTGGCCACAAGCGCGCTTGCGTGCTGTGCCCACACCGCGTTTCCCTCAGCCAAAGACTCCAAAATTGCCGCAAAGGTGTCGTCTCCCCGCAGACCCAGTGCAAAGCTCCAAGGTTGACTATTTCCCGACGAAGCCGACCATCGGGCTGCTTCAAAACACGATCCAAGGTCCTCTTTGGTCAGGGTGTGGGTGTGTGAATAGGCGCGAGGACTCCATCGGTCCGCCAGTGGCGGATGGATATCAAACGAGTGGTCAGAGGTCTGGGTCATGAGCAAAGCGGCCTTTCGGAGGAATGGTCGAGTCTGTCAGTCAAGACTGAATGGTGCGACCGAGAGTCCGGACTTGTCTCCCAGGAGGTCGACTCGAACCGTGTCACCATCTTGAATCTTGCCCGCCAGAAGTGCCTGAGCGAGCCGGTCGTCGATTTCTTGCTGCATCAAGCGTCGCAACGGTCGCGCTCCATAAATTGGGTCGTAGCCATTTTCAGCCAGCCACAACCGTGCCGCAGGGGTAACGGCGAGTTCGAGGCGACGCTCCGCTAGTCGCTTTTGCAGACGGTCGACGGTGATCTCGACGATCTGCCCGAGATCCTCGCTACCGAGCGTGGAGAAGACCACGATGTCATCGAGCCGGTTAACGAACTCCGGCTTGAAAGCCTGGCGCACCTCAGCATTCACTGCCTCCACCTTGGCGGACCATTCCAGAGACTCATCGGTGAGGTATCCCGACCCCAGGTTGGAGGTCAGGATCAAGATGGTATTTCTGAAATCGACCGTTCGGCCCTGGCCATCGGTCAGTCGACCGTCGTCCAGCACCTGAAGTAACAAGTCAAAGACCTCAGGGTGGGCTTTCTCCACCTCATCGAGAAGGATCACGGAATAAGGTCGGCGTCGAACAGCTTCGGTCAACTGTCCTCCCTGTTCGTAGCCGACGTATCCGGGAGGAGCTCCGATCAGACGTGACACCGAGAACTTCTCGCCGTATTCGCTCATGTCGATACGCACGAGTGCTTTCTCGTCATCAAACAGGTAGTCCGCCAGCGCTTTCGCCAGCTCGGTCTTGCCCACACCGGTCGGCCCAAGGAACAGGAAAGAACCGGTGGGACGACTCGGATCGCTCAGTCCGGCGCGCGTGCGACGAACAGCGTCACTCACCGCTTTCACGGCGTCTTTTTGCCCGACGAGTCGTTTCGCCAGCTCCGATTCGAGATGCAGAAGACGCTCCGTCTCGCCCTGTGTCAGCTTGTCGACCGGAATTCCGGTCCACGCCGCCACGACAGCAGCGATGTCCTCGTCGGTCACCTGATCGTTGACCATCCGGTCGTCACTCTTTTCTTGTGACTCCGCGGCGGCAATGGCTTCTTCGATTCCCGGGATGACCTCGTAGTTCAGCTTTGACGCCTCTTGGTATTGGCCTTCGCGCATCGCCCGATCAAGGTCGATTCTCGCTTCGCTGAGTTTGGTCTTCAGCTCGCCCACATCTTGGAGCGATGCCTTTTCTTTGGCCCACCGCTCCTGAAGGGCACCCAATTCCGCCTCTTTGCTTGCCAGGTCTTCGCGCAACTTGCTGAGGCGCTCTTTGGAGGCGTCGTCTTTCTCTTTCTTGAGGGCTAGTTCCTCAATCTTGAAGCGGTCGACACTGCGCCGAAGCTCGTCAATTTCCACGGGTGATGACTCGATCTCCATCTTCAGACGGCTTGCCGCTTCATCGATCAGGTCAATCGCTTTGTCCGGTAGCTGCCGCGAGGTGATGTATCGGTTGGAGAGGGTCGCCGCGGCAACCAGGGCGCTGTCAGCGACCACCACTTTGTGGTGGGCCTCGTAGCGCTCTTTCAAACCGCGAAGGATTGCCACGGTGTCCTCCACGCTGGGTTCACCGACAAACACCTGCTGGAATCGGCGCTCCAGGGCAGCATCTTTTTCGATGTACTCGCGGTACTCATTCAGGGTTGTTGCACCAATCAGGCGCAGTTCACCCCTGGCCAACATAGGTTTCAGCATGTTGGCCGCAGCGACAGATCCTTCACCACCACCGGCACCCATGAGGGTGTGAAGTTCGTCGACAAACGTGATGACTTCACCCTCAGCATCGTTGATCTCTTTAAGGACAGCTTTAAGGCGTTCTTCAAACTCGCCCCGGTATTTGGCACCGGCCACAAGAGCGGCCATGTCGAGCGAAATGAGCTGCTTCCCCTTGAGGGAATCAGCAACATCGCCAGCAACTATGCGCTGGGCGAGCCCTTCAACGACGGCCGTTTTTCCGACACCCGGTTCCCCAATGAGGACCGGGTTGTTCTTGGTGCGTCGGGTGAGTACCTGCGAGACGCGACGAATTTCCGCATCACGGCCAATCACGGGGTCAAGTTTTCCTTCGCGAGCGATGTCGGTCAGGTTCAATCCGTACTGTTCCAGAGCGCTTTTTTGCTCTTCCTGCTGGGCGTTACCGTTAGGCATAACTGCCTCCTTTATGAATCGTGGGGGCGTGAGGGTGGAAGTACGCCTCGGAGGGGGTTCCACAACACGACTTGATTAGGTCTTTTTGCTCGCTCGCCAGCGCGAAGCGGAATAACGTCGCCTTCGGCACCAGCGGCAAACACGCGACGTCCGGTACGCACCAGAATTTCGTCCGCAAGCGTCGCTTCCAGGTCCCGAACCCGCTTAGTGAGGGTTTCTACCTGCTCTTCCAGCTCCAAAATCCTTTTGATGCCCTCGAGGTTCAAACCCTCCGAGCTCAGGCGTTGCACCTCGCGGAGCTTCACGACATCTTTCATCGAATACCGTCTAGTCCGACCCGCGGTGCGGGTGGGAGAGACGAGCCCGAGCCGGTCGTACTGACGCAAGGTTTGGGGGTGCATCCCGGCAAGATCAGCCGCAGCCGTGATGGAAAAGAGCGGGGTTAGCTCATCCATGGCTCACCTAACCTTTCGCTCGCTTGACCAAATCCTCACGCGGGTTCTCGTTAGGCAGTGCCGCCATCAGTTTTTCGAGGTGACCTTTTGCGGCACCAGAAAGGTGTGAGGGAACAGCCACCTGGAGCTCCACCAGCAAGTCACCGAGTGCCGCTCCCGCGCGAACTCCTCTGCCTTTGACCCGAAGGACCTTGCCGCTGGGCGTACCCGCGGGGATTTTCATCTTGACGGTGTCACCCTCGATGGTCGGAACTTCTACGGTGGCTCCGAGAGTCGCTTCGCCAAAGGTGATCGGAAGCTCGATGCGCAGGTGATCCCCGTCTCGGGCAAAAATCTGGTGCTTGGGAACCCCCACGGTGATGATGACGTCACCGGCTTTGCCGCCATCGGGGCTTGGGTGACCCTTGCCTCGAAGTCGAACTTTTTGACCGTCTTTGACACCCGCAGGAACGCGAGCAGTAATTTTCTTTCCGCCCGGGCCTTCCAGGGTGACATCAGTACCGGCGATGGCCGTCTTGAGGTCAATCGTCACTCGCGACACGATGTCCCGACCTTTGGTGGGTTCGCGGTAGCCACCGAAGCCCCCACCTCCGCCACCAAAAAGTCCAGAAAACAAGTCTCCGTAGTCTCCGCCGGGGGCGTTTCGCGGCATTCCGCCGCCAAACATCCCACCAAAGACGTCCTCAAAACCGCCCTGCGAACCTCCGGCGCTGAATCGGGGTCCCCCGGATTGCATGGTCCGAATCTGGTCGTATTCGGCACGTTCGTTCTTATCTGACAGCACCGAATAGGCCTCGGACACTTCCTTGAAGCGTGCCTCGGCTTGGGGATCATCCCGATTCACATCGGGGTGATACTTCCTGGACAGGGAACGATAGGACTTCTTGATTTCAGCGTCAGACGCCGTCTTGGAAACACCAAGAATCTTGTAAAAGTCTTTCTCTAACCAATCTTGGCTAGCCATCGCACACCTCCTCCAGGTCTATTCGTCTGCCGGGACTTTGACAGCTACTTTGGCCGGACGCACCAGCTTTTCGCCAAGAATGTAACCACCCTCGATGACGTCCGCCACAGTTTCGCCTTCCGCTCCCGCTTCCGGTAGTCGGACCATCGCTTCGTGCTTGGCGGGATCAAATGCTTCCCCCACCTCGCCCACAGCCGAAAGGCCGTAACGCTCAAAACTGCTGCGCAGTTTCTGTGCCACGAGTTCCAACGGGCCACCGGCGAGATCGCCATGCGCATCGGCGCGATCAAGGTCATCCATCACGGGCAACATCGCGCGAATTACTTCGGCAATGACCGCTTCGCGGTTTGCTTGACGATCGCGCTCGACTCGCATGCGGAAGTTTTGAAGCTCCGCCTCGGCGCGTGCGGCCCGGTCACGGTATTCCGCTACCAAATCACGCTCCGCTTCAGCCAGAAGCTCAATATCTTCCTCGGTGATGTCGTCCCCTGAGGCAGCTTCCGCTGCCTCAGGTCGGACATCGCCTGTTTCAGGATCAACCCGTCGTTTGTCGGTGAAGAGGGGCTGTTCTTGTTCCTCTTCGTCGCGCTCGGGCTTGTCTGATTTCGCCATGGTGTCTACTTCTTGTCGGAGCTGTCGTCCGCCTCGTCGTCAACAACCTCTGCGTCGACAATGTCTTCATCGTCTTCGGTAGGGGTGTCTCCGGCGTCGGCAGGTGCTTCAGCATCTTCCTTGTAGAGCGCTTCACCGAGTTTGGTTTGGCTCTGGCTCAGGGTTTCCATGGCCGTCTTGACGGCCTCGTCGTCTTCGCCCGCAAGCGCGGTCTTCAGAGCGTCGAGGTCAGCCTGGACTTCGGACTTGACATCCTCAGGCAGCTTCTCGTCGTTGTCTTTGAGGAGCTTCTCGACGGAGTAGGCCAGCTGCTCGGCGCCGTTGCGCTCTTCGGCAGCTTCGCGGCGCTTCTTGTCTTCAGCGGCGTGCTCTTCGGCTTCCTGAACCATGCGCTCGATGTCTTCCTTGGGAAGCGAGGAGCCACCGGTGATCGTCATCGACTGCTCTTTGTTCGTTCCCTTGTCTTTGGCGGACACGTGAACGATTCCGTTGGCATCGATGTCGAAGGTGACCTCAACCTGCGGAATTCCGCGGGGTGCTGGCGCGATATCGGTGAGCTCGAAGTTCCCCAAGGGCTTGTTGTCCTTGGTGAAATCGCGCTCGCCCTGGAACACCTGAATGGACACGGAAGGCTGGTTGTCGTCCGCGGTCGTGAAGGTCTCGCTGCGCTTGGTGGGAATGGCCGTGTTGCGCTCGATCAGCTTGGTCATGATTCCACCCTTGGTCTCGATTCCGAGGCTCAGCGGAGTGACATCAATCAGCAGTACGTCTTTACGATCACCCATCAAGACGCCAGCCTGGAGGGCGGCACCCACAGCCACGACCTCATCCGGGTTCACACCCTTGTTGGGCTCGCGGCCTCCGGTGAGCTCGGTCACCAGAGTGGTGACAGCGGGCATTCTGGTCGATCCACCCACCATGACAACGTGAGCAATCTCGGCAAGCTTGACGCCGGCTTCCTTGATCACATCGTTGAAGGGTTTCTTCGTGCGCTCCAGCAGGTCGCTGGTCAGCTCTTCAAACTTGGCTCGCGACAGGGTCTCGTCCAGGTTGGCGGGACCACTTTCGGTCAGCGACAGGTAGGGCAGCTGAATCTGCGTGCTGGTCGAGGTGGAGAGTTCCTTCTTAGCCTGCTCGGCAGCCTCTTTGAGACGCTGCTTCGCAATCTTGTCTTTCGAAACATCCACACCGGTGGTCTCTTTGAAGCGACCTGCGAGGTAGTCCACGACCCGCTCATCCCAGTCGTCTCCACCAAGACGGTTGTCACCGGAGGTGGCGCGAACCTGAATCGTCGAGAACTCGTCGTCCTTGCCCACTTCGAGCAGCGAAACGTCGAAAGTTCCGCCACCGAGGTCGAAGACCAAAATGAGCTCGTCTTCTTTACCTTTGTCCAAGCCGTAGGCCAAGGCTGCGGCGGTCGGCTCGTTGATGATGCGAAGAACGTTCAGACCGGAGATCTCTCCGGCTTCCTTGGTGGCCTGACGCTCGGCGTCGTTGAAGTATGCGGGGACGGTGATAACGGCGTCGGTCACCGTCTCGCCGAGATACTGCTCTGCATCACGCTTGAGCTTGGCGAGAATCCGCGAGGAGATTTCCTGCGGGGTGTACGCCTTGTCGTCAACATCTTGTTTCCAGTCGGTACCCATGTGGCGCTTCACCGAGGAAATCGTGCGATCTACGTTGGTGACGGCCTGGCGCTTCGCGGTCTCTCCCACGAGAATTTCGCCATCTTTGGTGTACGCCACAACAGAGGGAGTCGTCCTCAAACCTTCTGCGTTGGCGATAACGGTGGGTTCCCCACCTTCGAGTACGGCAACCACCGAGTTGGTGGTTCCTAAGTCAATTCCTACTGCGCGTGCCATCTGGCCTGCTCCTTACGTCATGTCGTGGCCCATATGTGAGCCGAGATGACTCAAGTTTGCAACATGAGTCGCCTCTTGTCAAGTATTTTCATCAGAATATGAGTCGAGCCCGCTCATATATGCACACCTCATGGGCTCGAAAGCTCGTGTTTAGGCAGGTTCTGCTCATCACGCTACGGTTAGACCATGGCCAAAGACGGTTCACACTCTCCCAGCCCTGCCCCGCTTGCTGACACGGATGCGCTCCCCATCGTGGGCCTCTCTCTCAACCAAGACGCTGTCATCCCAAAACGTCGCGTCTGGTCCTGGGCTCTCTGGGACTGGGCAACGCAGCCCTTCGCCAGTGTCATCACCACCTTTGTCTTCACCGTGTATGTCACCAGCTCCCTCTTTTTGCCAGAGGACATCCGAGCTCTCGGTGAAGATAGCGACGCCTATCAGCGCGGACTCGCAGAGCTCTCCAGCGATTTAGGCTTCGCCGTCGCCCTGGCAGGCGTAGTCGTAGCTCTCTTAGCCCCGGTGCTCGGGCAACGCTCCGATCGGGCCGGTCGTCGGAAACTCTGGCTGGGCATTAACACCGGCCTGGTTGTCCTTGCCCAGGCAAGCATGTTCTTCGTCGAAGCAACTCCGTCGTTCTTTTGGCTCGGCATCACCCTGGTGGCGGCAGGAAACGTTTTCGCAGAAATTGCGAACGTGAACTACAACGCGATGCTGGTTCAGGTGGCTACACCCTCGACCGTCGGACGAGTGAGCGGCTTGGGTTGGGGATTTGGGTATCTCGGCGGAATTGTTGCCCTGTTGGTGTCCTACTTCGGATTTATCGAAGGCGACGTACTCGGTTTGGGCAGCGAGAACGGAATCGACATTCGAGCGATTGCGCTGTTCTGCGGGGTGTGGACCTTGGTCTTCTCCCTTCCCATCCTCTTCTTTGTTCCCGAAATTCCTGGAAAAACCGAGGGCGCCAAGGTCAACTTCTTTGCGAGCTACGGGGTGTTGTTCCGCGACGTCGTCGGCCTGTTCCGCACCTCTCGGACCACCTTCTGGTTCCTCGCCGCCAGCGCAATCTTCCGGGATGGCTTAGCGGGAGTGTTTACCTTCGGCGGGGTGCTCGCCGCCGTCACCTACGGTTTCAGCGCGAGCGAGGTGCTGATCTTTGGAATCGCCGCAAACCTGGGTGCAGGTCTCAGCACGATGCTCTCCGGGCGCCTCGATGACGTCTTTGGGGCCCGCGCCATCATTCTGTTCTCGCTGGGTGGGCTACTGGTCGCGGGGATGTCGCTGTTCTTCTTCCGCGACAGCGGCGCCACGGCGTTCTGGATCGCGGGCATGACGCTGTCACTCTTCGTGGGGCCGGCTCAGGCCGCCTCCCGGTCTTTCCTCGCCCGGGTCACCCCGGCCGGGCAAGAGGGCCAAGTCTTTGGTTTGTATGCAACAACGGGCAGGGCCGTGAGCTTTCTTACTCCCACACTGTGGGCGGTGTTTATCTCAATTGGCGGCGCCCAATACTGGGGCATCCTAGGCATCATGACGGTCTTGGCCATCGGCCTGATCTTGATGGTGTTCGTCAAAATGCCCCGGAACACCTAGCCCTCTAGGAGACAGTCACCTCTTCCAGCACTCCCGTGGCAACGTTGAACACGAAACCGCGAACCTGGTCAGTGTGGGGAATAAAAGCAGAATCTGTGATCCGTTTCATCGATTCCACAACGTCCTCGTACTCATCAATGAACGCCGCTCCAGTCCATGAGGGCTGAAGGCCTGTATCTTCCGCAACCGATGCTTTGAACTCTTCTTCGCTGAACCCCGACATTCCACAGTCGGTGTGGTGAATCAGGATGATTTCCTGGGTCCCGAGCAAGCGTTGGCTGATCGCGAGAGAACGAATCTCGGCCTCGGTAATTACGCCGCCAGGGTTCCGGATGACGTGTGCTTCGCCTTCATGGAGCCCAAGAACCCCATACACGTTGATACGGGCATCCATACAGGCCACCACAGCTAGCTGAAGCGAGGGCCGCACCGCTAACGATCCGTCGAAGCTCTTCGCATAATTTGCGTTGTTCGCCAAAAGTTCATCAGTAGTGGTCATCGAGGTTCCTTTCTTTCCCGTCCAATAATCCAAGCCTAGGCAATGAGCCGTGGTTGGCTGGACCTCACTAACGGGCTTCAGAGCGGAGCCTCCGGTACCGTCTGAGCCCACCACTCAAACAGGACAAGGAAGACCGCCGCTCCGGTAATGAAGTTCAGGAGCAAGAACCACTTCCACCCCCGGTTCGCTGACTCTGCCTTCTCATCACTGACCCGCCACCAGGGTGCCACCGCGGCGATGTAGAGCAGCACGGTCGGCGCAATCAGGGGAAGCGGTGCTGGGGTGGTGAGCATCACCAGCCCAGCAGCAACATATCCCGCGAGCGCAAAACGTACGGCACCGGCGGCGCCGATAGCTGTCGCAATCGAGGACAGGCCAGCCTCACGGTCTGCGAGGACATCCTGAACGGCTCCAAACGCGTGGGACGCCATTCCCCACAGGAAAAACGCTGCCAGCAGCGTCGTCGAGGTAGCACTGGGCGAAGCCCCAGCAAGCGCTAAGCCAAACACCGCCGGCATCACAAAATGGGCACTCGAGGTGAGAGAGTCAAGAAACGGTATTTCCTTGAAGCGCAAGCCTTTGGCCGAATAGGCGACGACGAAAAATAAGCTCAGCGCAAGGATTCCGCTCGAGGCGACACTGCCCCACCACACCAGCACAAAGATAAAGGGCACCGCCAGCGCAACGCTGGCAATCAACGTTGCGCGATGAAGATGAGGCGGCAACAGCGCCCCCTCCACGCCTCCCTTGCGGGGGTTGCGGAGGTCCGATTCGTAGTCGAAGACGTCATTGATTCCGTACATCAAGAAGTTGTAGGGAATCAAGAAGAAAAGGAAGCCGACACTGAGGGCTGCGTCCACGGATTCAGTCGTGACGTAATAGGCAAGAGCAAACGGGATGGCTGTGTTCACCCAGCTCAACGGTCGTGAGCTGAGCACCAGGGTGCGGAAGGAATCCACTAGTCCCCACCTGTGCGCCGCGCAAGGATGTGCCAGAGGGAAGGAACAATCAACAACCCAGCAAGCGTGTACGCAAAGTCCTCCACGGGGGCAAAGCCGATACGAAGACCGCTAATCAGACTGTCGTCATAATCCACAAGTCCAAACCCGATGATCGCGTTGTCAAAGACGGCGGTAAGCGCCATCATCACGGCGGCAGCGATTAACCACGGTCGCAGAGCCGGCCTGGCTGCCAGTCGAAAAGCCACCGCCAGAACCAGGACCGCCACCACCAGGAACGGCACATTAATCAGCGCATAGGTCATCGAGGCCCCCTCGCGCTGAGAACCTTCGTGGCCAGCAGGTAGGCAATGAGGGTGGAGTAGCTCAGCAGGATCAGGAAGAAAAGCTCCTCAAGCGGAAGCTCTGGGCCTAACAGCACTCCGGTCATCCACGGTCCCGCACCACGAAAGAACACCCCGGTGGCGATACCCACCACATCCCACACCAGAAAAAACGCCACCGCTGCACCAACAATCAGCGCGGTTCGACCAGCCGCGCCGCCGAAAAGCGCTAGCCGATGCCGATAATCCAGCAACCCTGTGCCCACCAGGGCAAAGGCCAGAGATGCCAGATAGAGAAAAGACATGGCCCTCTAGGAAACCGGCATCAACGGTTCCGGTAGCGGTCCAGTGGACACGTCTCCGCGCACCCGCTTCAGCAACACCTCTGCACTAATCAGGCACATCGGCAGGCCGATTCCCGGAATTGTCGAGGATCCTGCGTAATACAGCCCGTCAACCTTCTTGCTCACATTGCCCGCACGGAACAGAGCACTCTGCATGAGGGTGTGCGCTGGACCCAGTGCCGTCCCCTTCCAGGCGTTCAACTCGCCGGCAAAGTCTGCGGGCCCGACGCTTCGGCGCACCACAATTCGCTCGGCCAAATCCGTTGCTCCTGACCACGCCATAACCTGCTCAATCGCGCGGTCAGCAATGGCCTCAACCTCGGTATCGCCCGTGCCATCCATGCCACCGTGGCCAAGCCCCACATCGGCAGGCATGGGGACCAAGAAGAACAAGTTGGTGTGGCCCTTGGGGGCCACGCTGGAATCGGTGGCGCTGGGCTTACAGACGTAGACCGATGCCGGCGAGGGCACCGTCGGGTTGTCCGCAAAGATCTGGGAAAAGTTAGCGTCCCAGTCTTCGGTGAAAAAGAGGCTGTGGTGAAGCAACTCCGGAACTTCGCCTTTAACACCGAGATACAGCAGCACAGCGCTGGGGCCAGCAACCTTCTTATCCCACCATTTCTGGGGGTAGGTCTGAAGCTCGGCGGGCAGGAGTTTTGTCTCGCTGTGGTGCAGGTCGGTGGTGGAGACAACCATGTCGGCGCTCAACGTGTGGGTGTGGCCCTCGGCGTCACGATACGTAATTCCGGTGGCTTTGGCCTTGCCGCCCGAACGCTCCGTGGCAATCGCGCTCACCCGTGTATTGGTCATGATGGTGACGCCGTGGTCTTCGATAATCTCGCGCATCGAATCAATGACACGCGTGAACCCACCTTCTGCGTAAAGCACGCCGTCCTCGAGGTCGAGGTGGGACATTAGGTGGAACATGCTGGGCGCAATGAACGGGCTCGAACCCAGGAACACGGCGGGGTAGCCCAAGACCTGAAGGATGCGTGGATTAGAGGTGTACTTCTTCGCAAAGGTCATGATGGGCGTGGTGAGCAACCGCACCAGCGTGGCGGTGCGTGAGAGAACCTCTTTGACCAGCAAGGGTCGCAAGTCCTGGAACGACGTGTAGAGGAAGTGCTTTTTTGCGATTTCGTAAGTCTCTTTGGCGGAGTCAAGGTACTTCTCCATGCTTGCTCGCGAGCCAGGCTCCATCTCTTCCAGCAGCGCCAAGTTGTCTTCGCGCGTAGCGCGGATGTCGACAAACCCCGCAGGCTCGCTCGATGTTGGCTCGAAGTAGACGCGGTAACCCGGGTCAAGTTTGGTGAGCTTGAGGTGTTCTGTCGTGGAGGTCCCCATCAACTGGTACCAATGCTCAAAAACCTCGGGCATGAGGTACCACGAGGGTCCGGTGTCGAACCGGAAGCCGTCTTTTTCCCACAAGCCAGCACGACCGCCCAGCCGCGAATGCGCTTCCACGAGAGTGACGTCATAACCATCGCGCGCCATCAGGCCCGCGGTAGCGATTCCGCCGATACCGCCGCCGACAACAACAACGGACTTAGCCATGGTGATCCTCTCTCAGGGCTCGGGGAGCACGGGGTACGAAACCCAT
>JAHEGA010000022.1:0-5734 GCA_024639925.1 Microbacteriaceae bacterium | reverse complement strand
GAGTGGGCAAAGGCATGCACGATGAGATTGGTGCTGTAGCCCACCTCCATAGCGCGGTTGGTATCGGCTTCCAGCGCATCCAACATGATGCGGGCCTCCGCGCGATCGACGCCGGCTTCCTCAGCCACCCCATCGACGATTTCGTCAGCAAGACGCACGAGGGCATAAAAGTTTCCGATGTGGGTGCGCATCCGAGCGTCTAACAACCGGGAGGCCAGGCCGAACGAGGTGGAGTAGCGCCTGATGACCCCGGCGGATGTCTCCTCCGCTACACGGGTGTAGAGATCGATGCGGGTGTCCAGGTCAACCGCCATGGCTGTTTCCTCTCCCGCGGTGTGATGACCCCATTGGCTACACTGTTGTGGTCCGCCACATTGGCGACCGAACCTTCACTTTACCGGTGCACACTAGGGCAAGAAAACCCATGACAACCCCTGAACTTGTGGTCCTCCTGGACGCCAATGAGCAGCCCATCGGCACAGCAGACAAGGCCACGGTCCACACCACGGACACCCCACTGCACCTCGCGTTTTCCTGCCACGTTTTCAACGACAAAGGCGAGGTGTTGATCACCCGGCGCGCGCTGTCCAAGCGCACATGGCCAGGGGTCTGGACCAACTCGGCGTGCGGTCACCCCGGTCCCGACGAGAATATGGAGGATGCCATCCGTCGGAGGGCCAAGCACGAACTGGGCCTCACGTTGAACTCCATCTCCCTCGCACTGCCAGACTTCCGCTACCGCGCTGTAGATGCCTCCGGCGTTGTTGAGAACGAAGTATGTCCCGTGTTTATCGCCACCACGTCGATGGATCCTGCACCCGCCGAGTCGGAGGTCTGCGAATGGAAGTGGGTCGCCCCGGAGGCAGTCCGCGCCAGTGTTCAGCAGACGCCGTTCGCTTTTAGCCCCTGGCTAGTCGACCAAATGGCCGCGTGGACGGGTCCCTACGCGTCCGATGTGTCAGTTTTGTGAAAGTTCTGGAACGAGCGCGAGGCCGTTGGGCCGCGCTGCCCTTGATAACGGCTTCCGTACTTTTCTGAACCGTAGGGGTGCTCGGCGGGTGAGCTCAAGCGGAAAAAGCAGAGCTGGCCGATTTTCATGCCCGGCCACAACGTGATGGGAAGAGTGGCGACGTTACTGAGCTCCAAAGTCACGTGACCCGAAAACCCGGGATCAATGAACCCTGCGGTGGAGTGCGTCAGCAGGCCTAGTCGTCCCAACGAGCTTTTGCCCTCGAGTCGCGCAGCAACATCGTTGGGCAGAGTGACCACTTCAAAGGTTGCGCCCAGCACGAATTCTCCGGGGTGCAGAACAAAAGCCTCGTCGGGGTCAACGTCGACAAGTCGCGTGAGATCAGGCTGATCCTGAGCGGGGTCAATGTGCTGGTACTTGTGGTTGTCGAACAGTCGAAAAAACCGGTCTAGACGGACGTCCACGCTGGAAGGTTGAACCATTGAAAGGTCCAGGGGATCGAGTCCCACACGACCAGATTCAAGTTCTTTTCGGATATCTCCATCTGAGAGCAGCACGCTCCCACACTAGTAGACTCGGGCTTTATCGCCGAGGCATTCTCGGGCTTCGCGAGTGTAGTTCAATGGTAGAACTTCAGCTTCCCAAGCTGATGGCGCGGGTTCGATTCCCGTCACTCGCTCCACACAGTCTGCGCAAAAGAGCACTAAATCAAGCGGTTTGTTCCCCGTTCCTGGGACATAAACCGCACCACGTCTTGGTCCACAATGATGTCCGAGGGTGTGAGCGGCCTCTTCAAATACAGCCCCTCCAGTGAGGTCAACCGGCTAAAGGCCACATAGGTCTGTCCCGGCGCGAAAGCCCGTTGCCCGAGGTCGATAACAGCAGCATCGAGCGTTTTCCCCTGGGCTTTGTGAATGGTGACCGCCCAGGCCAACCTCAGCGGGAATTGCGTGAATTCGGCCACCACTTCTTGGCTGAGCATTTTGGTGGCCGGGGAATAGTCGTATTTCACTTTCTCCCAGGTCACGGGCTCCACCAAAACCCCCTCGCCATCCACGTCGACCAGCACAGTGTCCGTGATTTTTTCGACAACGCCCAAGCTTCCGTTGACATACCGGGGGCCATCCGGTCCGGCGATGTCGTTGCGCAAGAACATCACCCGTGCTCCAGGTTTAAGCACGAGCTGTTCGTCCGCCGGATAGGCGGACGTTGACCCGAAATCACCCTCGATGTCCGCGTGAGCAATCTTGCCTTTGCCCCCCAGGCGCTCGAGAGCCGACTGATTGATCCTCGACACCGCGGCATTTGTCGTGGAGAGAGTGATCAAATCTGGGTCTTCTGGCTCTCGCATCCCATGCTCGTTGAGCATCCGCCCCATGTCGGCTTCCATCCGCCCTTCTCGCAGGGCATTGAGGACCGCGCGGAACTCACTATCAGCCTGACGGTGGATCGTGTCGAGCTCCTCGATTTCAATCTCGGTTTCCGACCAGATTTTGGCATCAAAGAACCAGGGTGAACGGTAGTGGTCCCGGTAGTACGCCTTTTCCGCCTGGCCAGACACCACCGGCGAGAGTTGGTAGGGATCACCAAACATGATCAGCTGAACGCCCCCAAAGGGGAGGTGTCTCTTGCGCTTGGCTTGCCGCAGTCGACGGTCCATCGCATCCAGGACATCCGCGGACACCATCGAGATTTCATCCACGACCAGGGCGTCGAGTGCCGCCAGCACGGCCAGGGATTCTTTAGGAATGAAGCCAAGCTCGCGTTTGCCAATGATGCCAATCGGCAAGCGCAACAGCGAATGAATCGTTTGCCCACCAGCGGCCAACGCCGCGACCCCCGTAGGAGCACACACGGCCACTCGTTTGGCCGTCGTGTCGACAAACGCCTGAAGCAGTGTGGTTTTACCGGTCCCTGCTCGTCCGGTGATGAAAATGTGGTCGAGAGAGTTTTCCATCCGATCCAGGACGCTCTTTTGCTCGTCACTCAGGGAAATCTCGGTCACGGTGTCCTCTCGTTTAGTTGCCTGCCGCCGGGCAGGGCAACCAACCTAGGATGTCAGCTATGTGGTCAATTGTCCGGAGGTTTGCGGTCATTGCCCTGGGTGTTGTTGCTTCCTGGCTGCTGGTCGTTCTCGTCTTGAATCTGACCGTCTATTCGCCAGCCCGGTCCGTGGAGCTCTATTTGATCGCTCTGGAAGAGGGACGCTTCGGCGAGGCGGCAGGCATCGCCGGGATGTCCCGCGTTCCCGCAGTGCTACCTGAGCCTTCTGGTTCGTTGAGTGAACCCGAGATTGTGGGAACGCGAACGCTGGCCTCCGGGAACGTCGTCGTTCTTGCCGAATACGTGCTCTCGGGCGAGACCAAATCCAGCTATTTCACCCTGGAACCCGCAGGGGATGTGCTGCGACTCTTCTCCACATGGAGCTTCAGCACGGCCCCCACCGCCGAACTTGTCTATTCGATCATCGGCGATGAGCGAATAGACGTGAATGGCGTTCGCCTCGACATGAACACCCTGGGGGTTCCTGCCACCAGCAGCGTGTTGGTTCCCGGAATCTATGAAGCATCCTTGAGCACCCCGTGGGTGAGTGCTCCTCCCACCCTCGCAAGCGTCACCCAAACGGATGCCGAATATCCTCTGCGCCTTCGGGTCCAGCCCACCAATGAACTCAAAGACACGGCCACGACCGCTATCGAGCGCTACCTCGAGGGATGTGTGGCACAAGAAATTCTTCAGCCGGTCGAATGTCCCTTTGGCATCACCATCTCCGACCGCGTGGTGGGGGTGCCTGCCTGGACGGTGCTGGACTACCCGGTGGTGTCGGTGACGCTGGGAGCAGACCGCGAATCGTGGGATGTCCTGGCGATTGGCGGGGTTGTGGAAGTCACCGTGGCGGTGCAGTCACTGTTTGACGGGTCGATCAGCGAATACAGCGAGATCGTCTCTTTCCTCGTGGAGGGCTCCATCCAGGGAACCTCTCTCGACGAGCCTGTTCTCACCCTTTAGGGCGCAGCGGCTGGGCTTTCGACATTTTCTGAAGCATCTCGTTATACGCGTCGAGTTCCTGGTCCCCCTGCCGGTCAGCAAGACGGTCTCGGCGCTTGTTAATACGATCGTCGCTCTTGCTCCACGCCCACGTCACCAGGATGGCGAGCGCCAGTGTGGGGAATTCACCGAGGCCCCAGGCGAGCTCGCCCCCGTTTTGTTGATCAAGCAGGGGAGCGTCACCCCATGTTCTGCCCATCGCGCCAAACCAATCCGGGACTAAGAGGGAGGTGCCGAGAATGATGCTGAGCCCGAAGAAGGCGTGGAAAGCCATAGTGGCCAAAACGATAATCAACCGCAATGGATAGGGCGGATTATGGGGGCTTGGATCAATACCGATCAGTGATTGTGCAAAGAGGTACCCCGAGAACACAAAGTGTGCGGTCATCCACATGTGCCCCAGGTGCTCCCGAAGAGCCCACTCAAAAAGTGGTGAGTAGTAAAAAACGATGAGCGAGACCCCGAAAATAACCGCTGCTACTACGGGGTGGCCGATCACCGCTAAGTATTTTGAGTGAACGATGACCAGTAACCATTCCCGAACACCCCGGGAACCGTCCTTTCTGGCGACAATTGCTCGCGAGGCGAGGGTAATGGGTGCGCCGAGGACCAGCAGCAACGGCACCGCCATGCTCAGCAGCATGTGGCCGAGCATGTGAATACTGAACAGGTACTTGCCATACACAATCAAGCCTGAATTGGTGGCAAAGCCCAGAAGGATCATCCCCGACACCCACAAAATCGTGCGAGATATCGGCCAGTGGTCGCCCCGCTTCGCCAACCTCAGGTGCCCCCAGACGTAATACACAATCCCGAACACGGCGATGGCTGCCCACAAGAGGTCCAGCTGCCACATGGTGAATAACCGTGACCAGGCAAACTCCGGGGGCAACGGCTGCCCGGTCAAAATCTCGGCCGGTGTCGCCTGGGCGATTTCACTCGCAGGAACCTGGGGAACCGGTGTCTGTGTCCTCGCCAAAGCGCTGGCAAGCCCCGAGGCGATGCCCATCAGGGCGAGCTCAGCGCCGACAACCAGGGTCGTCACTTTCATGACGCCACTGCGTGAGCCTTTCAGGTCACCCAGAAGCTTCCTTCGATACACGGCACCCATCAGCCCCAGAACAACCAAAGTCACCGTCTTGGCAATGACCAAGAGACCGTAGCTTGTGGCCAAGCCCTCAATGCTGCCCACCCTGAGCCACGCGTTGGTCGTGCCGGAGAGGGCCACCACGATGAAACTGAGGAGGGCGATACTCGAGTATCTCTGCAGCATCGCGTGGTACTCCGCCGCGCGAGGCTTTTCGCTCCACGCCACCACGGCCATCATGATGAGCCCACCGACCCACATCGCCGCAAAAACACTGTGGGCAAAAGATGCACTCACCGCTGCCTCATGGTTCGCGGTACCGGCCGCGTGGCCCTGTTCGGCAAGCGGCCAGACCGCAGCCACCGAGAGAACCCCCGCTACCAGCACCCCACCAAAGCTTCGAACCACCACCGTCAAAACCGTGACCACGGCTCCCAGGCCCATGGTGATCAGCCAGCCTCGCCCAATCTCGGTCGACTGCAGATACAGCCACAACAGATCGCCAAAGCGCTGGTCAATGCTGACCGGTTCGACATAGATGGCCATGAACGTCAAAAACGCCGTCGCTGCAGAGGCAATGGTGAGCAACCCTGCTCCCACAGACGCCACGACAAGGGCGGAACCAAAGG
>JAHEGA010000079.1 GCA_024639925.1 Microbacteriaceae bacterium | reverse complement strand
GCTCTACGAGTGCTGGCTGACGTAACCTCAATACATCCCACCGGCCACCTTTGTGGCCGGTTCTTTACTTGCAGGAGGCCCTCATGGCGGAACCCGACACCTCACACCCGGTGTGGCTGACCCAGGAAGCCTACGACCGCCTCGCCCTCGAGCTGGAACAGCTCACCACCCGAGGCCGCACAGAGATCGCTAAACGTATTGAGGTCGCACGCGAAGAAGGTGACCTCAAGGAAAACGGTGGGTACCACGCTGCCAAAGACGAGCAAGCAAAGATGGAAGACCGCATCCGTACGCTCACCAGCATGCTCAAGCACGCAGTGGTGGGTGATGTTCCAGAAAGTAACGGCATTGTGGAGTCGGGCACCGTGGTCAAGGCTCACATCCACGGCGATGTCGAGAAGTTCCTCCTTGGGTCCAGAGAGCTTGCTGGCGACACCGATCTCGATGTCTACTCGGCGCAAAGCCCGCTGGGGGAAGCCATCATGGGGCTTCGCGTCGGCGAATCGAGCACCTACACGGCTCCCAGCGGTGCAGAAATTGCGGTCGAGATTCTCGAAGTCGAGACCTTTATCCCCTAAGACACGACGCGCGGTTCATAGCCTTCGTTACGCAGAGCGGTCAGAACTTCCTCGGCGTGCTCGGGACCGCGAGTTTCGACGTGGAGCTCCAGCTCAACCTGCGAGATTTGCAGGCCCGTTCCATGGCGGGTGTGAATGACCTCAACCACGTTGGCGTTCTGGGCGGAGACAATCTCTGAGGTGCGAGCAAGCTGCCCGGGACGGTCAGGAAGCGGGATGCGCATTTTCATGTAGCGCCCTGCGCCCGCCATTCCTCGGGAAATCACGCGTTCCATGATCATCGGGTCGATATTGCCGCCACTGAGAATGATCACGGTAGGTCCGGTCGCGGTGATTTTGCCCTCCAGGATGGCGGCCACTCCAACAGCGCCGGAGGGCTCCACCACTAGCTTGGCCCGCTCCAGGAGCACGAGCATTGCGCGGGCTGTTTCGTCATCGCTGACCGTGACAATCTCATCCACCGCGTCTTTGATGATCTCGAAGTTGAGGGCTCCAGGCTTTTGAACGGCAATACCGTCGTTGATAGTGGCGCGAACCTCGACCGCAACAGGCTCTCCCACTTCGAGGGACGGCAGGTAGGGGGCAGCGTTCTCGGCTTGAACACCAATCAACTTGATGGTGCGGCCTTCGGCCTGTGCGCGCTGCTTGATGGCGCTGGCCACACCCGCCATCAATCCCCCACCACCAATAGGAACAATCACCGTGGTGACATCAGGAACCTGGTCCATGATCTCGAGACCCACGGTGCCCTGTCCCGCGATGATGTCCGGGTGATCAAAGGGAGGGATGCGGACAGCCCCCGTCTCTGCGGCAAAATCTTGAGCTGCTTTCAGGGGTTCATTGATGCTCTCACCCCCAAGAATCACTTCAGCGCCGTAGGCCTTCGTGGCCTGCAACTTCGGTAGGGCAACCCCGACAGGCGTGAAAATGGTCGCCTTGATGCCCTGCTCCCGGGCGGCAAACGCCACACCCTGCGCGTGGTTACCCGCGCTCGCGGCGACCACGCCGCGTGCTTTCTCTTCATCGCTCAGTTTGGAGATGCAGTAATACGCGCCACGGATTTTGTAGGCCCCTGTGCGCTGGAGGTTTTCACACTTGAGCGAGACCGGCTGGCCCAGAACTTCGGAGAGGTAGCGCGACACTTCGACAGGAGTCTCTTGAGCAACCCCCTCTAAAGTCCTGGCCGCATCGGCAAAGTCCTCAAGAGTGGGCCCGGGCAGTTGGTGGGCATCAAAAGATGCGTCCTTGCTCATAGGAGGCTTTGAACCTTCGGATCAGAGCGCCAAGAGCCCTTGGCCAGATAAGAGACGACAACATTCACGAAAGCCACCACAGGAACCGCGAAGAGAACCCCTGCGATGCCGGCCAGGTATCCACCGCCGGCTACCGCAATCACGATAGCGAGAGGGTGGATGCGGACAGCCGCTCCCATCACGAGGGGCTGAAGGATTTGACCCTCAATCTGCTGGACAACCAACACAATGATGAGCATCACCAGGGCAATGACGGGTCCCTCGTAAACCAACGCAATCAAGACGGCCAAAGCGGCAGCCACCGTTGCCCCAACAATCGGCACAAACGCGCCCAAGAAAACGGCAATAGCGATAGGTGCCACCAACGGAAGCCCCAGGAAGAACGCTCCGAGCCCGATACCGACCGCATCCACGAAGGCGACAAAAATCTGGACTTTGACGTAATTGAGCAACGTGGACCAGCCGGCAAGACCGGAGCCGAGGATCGCGGGACGCGCGGCGACCGGGAACCAGCCCACCAAGTATTCCCAAATCCGTTTGCCATCGTGGATGAAGAAAATGAGCGCGAAGATGGCAATACCGGCACCGACCAACCAGGAACCCACCGACGAGCTCACCGACAGGGCACCACTAACAACCCACCCAGAGTCGATCTCCGCCTCCACGATGAAGTCTTGGAACCACCCGGTCAGTTGTTCTTCTGAGACCTGGAGGGGTGAATCCAACAGATACTGAACAAAGTCTTCGTAAGCGAGAATCGTGCGCTCGCGCAGAGGCTCCCAGCCTTGAACGAAAGCACCGATGACCAACCAGAACAGACCAGTGATGACTGCAAAGAAGGCAATCACCGTGGTGAGCGTCGCCAACCACCCGGGGAACTTGAGCGCTCGAAGACCCAGGGCGAGAGGGGCAGCTAACGCTGCCAGCAGCACGGCAATCAGTAGCGGCACGACGACAAAGCTGAGTTGGATAATCAGGAAAACGCCCAACCCCAGGGCGGCAGCAATCAGCAGGAAACGCCACGACCATGCCGTGGCTCGCTCGAGGCCGATGGGGACCATCACACGGGGCTTAGAAGCCGCGCGGGGGCGTCGCGGGGATAGCATTCCCACAGTCTAGGCGCCTGTTTGCGTCGGCTGGCTAGAAGCGCGCCTGGTTTTCTAGCAAACGCTCCACACGTTTACCAATCGGCGGGTGGGTCTGGAACATCCGGTCAATCACACCGGGCTTGATGGGATCCGCCATCCACAGGTGAGCCATCGATGCCTGTTGTTTCTTGAGCGGTCTGCCGTATTCGCCCAGTTTCTTCAGCGCACTCGCCAACGCCTCGGGGTGGCGAGTAGTGAGCGCTCCGGTCGCATCGGCGAGGTATTCGCGCTGTCGCGACACCGCGGCTTGAATGAGCGCCGCTAAGAGTGGGGCCAGGATCATGGCCGCGATCGCGATCACAATCATGAGAGGGTTTCCGCCCCCGCCGTTTCGGCGCATTCCACCAAAGAAGGCCATGCGCGCCAGCACATCGGCCAGCAAACCCACGACCACGACTAATCCAAAAACAATCGTGGTCACGCGAATGTCAAAGTTCTTGACGTGGGCAAGCTCATGGGCCATGACGCCTTCGAGTTCAGCGTCATCCATAATCTCGAGCAGGCCAGTAGTCGCTGCTACCGCAGCGTGTTCCGGATCGCGACCCGTCGCAAAAGCGTTGGGGGCAGGGTCCTCCACGATGTAAACCTTCGGCATCGGCAGGCCGGTGGTGATGGCAAGGTTTTCCACGATTCGATACAGCCTCGGGTTATCGGCTT
>JAHEGA010000010.1:16172-18178 GCA_024639925.1 Microbacteriaceae bacterium | reverse complement strand
TTTCGTGGCTCGCCGAGCGCGATGAAGCGACGCTCGCGGATCTTGCGGAGATTCGGGGCGTGCCCGCAGCATCGTGCACCTCTCTGGGCGACCTCGCGAACGCGCTGCTCTCCCCGGACAATCTCCAGCGAGCCCGAGAGTCACTGACGCGCCCCAGCGTCGAGCACCTCCACCGCCTGGTGTCCGGGGACCACCCGTCTGTCGAACGTGGTGAACTTCTTCGATGGGGCTTAGTGGATGAAGGATCACCGGCCACACTCTTTCTCGACCAGGAAAGCGCAACCATCCTCTCGTCGGTGAGTTTGGAGACCTCAGAGGTCCCCACTACTCAGGCGTTGCCGGATGAGGCAGCTTCGGCAAGTGCAGCGACGAGGGGCTGGTCAACTCTCTGCCAACTCGAGGAGTGCCTCGAGGCCATCGGCGCACACCCTCTAACGCTAGGCAAAGACCAGGTGCTCTCCCCGGCAGCGCTGAAAACGCTCAGCACCGAAATGGGAGAAGGTGTTGACGTCAGCGCTATTGCGGCTCTCGCACTGGAGGCCGGCTTGCTGGAATCTCGGGGCGGTCGCCGTGAACTCACGGAGTCCGCTGAATCCTGGCTGCGACTTTCGCCCCGCGAACAGTGGTCATTTGTCGTGATGCGGTGGCTCTCCGGCACACCGGCCTGGTTCGCGGGCACTCTCGCCGCCGCTCCCGGAGTGTCCTGGCATGATCAGGGTCGCGCTGCTGTCACCCACTTTTTCCCTCTCGCCGACCCCTCCAACCTGGCAGACCTCACTGCGTCAGCCCACTTACTGGGGCTACTGGAGAAAGGCGTGGCACTGGAGTGGACCACAGCGTGCGCTCGAGGGGTTGATGCCTCGGCGCTCTGGGAAAAAGCGTTGCCCCCCACCAGCCCCGGCGTTTTTGCGCACGATGATTTGACCTTCTTGGCGACCGGGCCGGTCAGCAAAGCACACCGAGAGACTTTGAACGCGGTTGCCCACCGCGACCTGGGGGGTTTAGTGCCCCGGTACCGACTCTCGGCCGCCTCGGTGCTTCGTGCCCTGCATCGGGGTGCTCCAGCCGAGTCCCTGCTGGAGGCTGTCTCAAGCGCGTGCGCGAACCCGCTTCCCCACACCATGACAGCCCTGATTGAGGACACCATCCGACGGGCGGGTGAGGTTCGGCTTCGAACCGAGGGCACCGGCACCACCATCACCACCGCCCGCGCGGAGAAAACCCACGAACTCGCTGTGGACCCACGACTGGACATGATGGGGCTGCAGCAGCGTGAGGACAACAGTCTCCACACCATCTGGCCGATTGAACGGGTCCAGACCGCATTGACTCAGGCGGCCATTCCTTCGCTCGCAGAATCCGCCGGGCAACCCCACGGCCCTTCCACGAATGAACCTGCACCACTGAATGCAGAACCCGCACCTTCCGCGCAGCGCCACGCAGCCATCAGTGCCCTGTTTCGCGATGTTCGGGACGCGGAGGCAAAGGGGGTCCCCGCCGGTGTTGGCAACATGATTGATGTCGCGATCGAGGGCAAGATCCCGCTGGATATCTCTGTGGAGATGCCCGATGCCTCGATGGTGCGCTTTGTGATGGAACCCAGGGCCTTGAGTGGAGGACGGCTGCGCGGCGTGGAAGTACACAACGCAACGGAGCGAACCCTGCCGGTCTCGCGGATCCGAAGCCTGCAGGCCCTCGAGGCGTAACGCCGGGCCAGTAGACTGTCAGGTTATGAATCCTGACGGTTGTCTCATTGTCCAAAGCGACAAAACGGTCCTGCTCGAGGTAGGGCACGCTGACGCAAACGACGCCCGTCACGCCCTCGCAGTCTTTGCTGAACTGGAGCGCGCCCCCGAACACATTCACACCTACCGGATTACTCGCCTGGGATTGTGGAACGCCCGCGCTGCCGGACACACCAGGGACGAGATCGTGGGAACCCTCGAACAGTATTCAAAATTTGCTCTACCACCGGGAATCGTCGACGAGGTAGAGGACACCCTCCG
>JAHEGA010000010.1:5405-16072 GCA_024639925.1 Microbacteriaceae bacterium | reverse complement strand
AAAGGGGAGTTCGCCCATCTGGGTGTCCTGGATGCCAAGAATTGGGGTCTCGTGATCTATGACGAGGTGCACCTTCTGCCAGCACCGGTCTTTCAGCTCACGGCTCAGTTACAAGCCAGGCGCCGGCTGGGCCTGACCGCCACCCTGGTGCGCGAAGACGGTCGCGAAGGCGACGTCTTCTCGTTGATCGGCCCGAAACGCTTTGACGTGCCCTGGAAAGACTTGGAAGCAGAGGGATACATCGCGCCAGCGCGCTGTATTGAAATTCGTGTGGAGCTCCCGACTGCTGAACGCCTCGAATACGCGGCCGGTAGCGACAAAGAACGCTTCCGGTTGGCAGCGACCAGCCCCACCAAAAGCGCTGTAGTGAAAGAACTCTTGGAGCTCCACCCCACGGACCCCACCCTGATTATTGGAACCTACGTGGATCAGATTGAACAGCTGGCTGAGGACCTCGATATCCCCATGATTACCGGGGACACCCCCGTAGCCACGCGCGAGGAACTCTACGCCGCATTCCGATCGGGCGAGATCAATCGCCTTATCGTCTCCAAGGTCGCCAACTTCTCCCTCGATCTCCCCGAAGCTTCGGTCGCTATCCAGATCTCCGGGTCCTTTGGCTCACGCCAGGAGGAAGCCCAACGGCTCGGTCGCATCCTCCGGCCCAAAGCCGATGGCGGTCCGGCGACTTTCTACACACTGGTGGCCCGAGACACGGTGGACCAGGATTTTGCCTTGAACCGGCAACGCTTTTTAGCTGAGCAGGGCTACGGGTATCGCATCATGGAAGCCACCGAGGTCCCCCACACCCTCCCACTCATTCTTTCAGGAGACATTCAGTAAACATTCAGAGAATGGGGTCATGGCTGATGGACCCAAAGTACTGGTTTGTGATGACGAAGAGAACATTCGTGACCTACTGACGACGAGTCTGCGCTTCGCAGGCTTCTCGGTCCGCGCGGTTGCCACCGGCGCGCAGAGCATCTCTGCGGTTCTCGAGGAAGAACCCGACATCATCATTTTGGACGTCATGCTGCCCGACATCAACGGTTTCGGTGTCACCAAGCGCCTGCGGGCCAGTGGCTACACCTGCCCCATTCTCTTCCTCACGGCAAAAGACTCCACCGAAGACAAAATCACCGGCCTGACGGTCGGAGGCGACGACTACGTCACCAAGCCGTTCAGTCTCGACGAGATTGTCGCCCGGATTAAAGCCATCCTTCGTCGCACACTGGAGGATGAAGAAGATGCCGTGCTCCGCATCGGCAGTCTCGCCATGGACCAGGACACCCACGAAGTCTCTTTCGGGGCAAACCACGTGGAGCTCTCCCCCACCGAATTCAAATTGTTGCGCTACTTGATGTTGAACCCGAACCGTGTTCTGTCCAAGAACCAGATTCTGGACCACGTGTGGGAATACGACTTCAACGGTGATGCGGGAATTGTCGAAAGTTACGTGTCCTACCTGCGGCGCAAGCTCGACCCCCTCACGCCCGAGCCGTTGATTCAAACGAAGCGCGGGTTTGGGTACATGCTCAAAACCGATAAAGCCTAGGCACCATGCTGCGAAGGCTGCACGGATGGTGGCAATCCACCTCCTTGCGGACCAGAATTACCAGCGCCACGGTCGCCGTCATCACTCTGGCTCTCTCGGGAATTGGGATCGGCACGGTCATCGCCATTGAGCGCTACCTCGTGGCCGAGGTGGATCGAAAAATTGAGCAGGTAGCCCTCGGCCTCCCCGCAAGCCTCAGCGTCCCGGACTTTGAATCCTTTGACACCACCGGCGGTCCTGGCTCCCGGGGAAGCTATTTCCTCGGTGCTGTGTCGCAGTCGGGAGAACTTCTCGCCAGCAATATCCGCGATGGCGAGAGTAGCTACCGTCCCGACGTTAGCTTGGTGACCACGGAGGGACTCGCCGCAAACACGTTGGCCACCACTGTCTCGAGCGTCGATGGGGAATCCGAGTGGCGCCTCCACACCTACACGCTCAGCATTGTGAGCGAAGCGGCCATGACCACCAACCCGGCAACCCTGGTCATTGGTGTTGATCTCCAGGAATCCCGGCAAACGGTGGCGAGCTTCAGCTCGATCTTCGTGTCGTTCGGATTAATCGCGATCGTATTGAGCGCGCTGCTCAGCCGATTGCTGGTGACCAGCACGCTCCGGCCTCTCCGAGAGGTTGAACTCACCGCGGCGCGCTTTGCCGGTGGCGATTTCTCCCAGCGCCTGGGTAACGCGTCTCCCCAAACCGAGGTGGGCCGGCTGACTCGAAGCCTCAACACCATGCTTTCGAGGATCGATCGGGCTTTTGCCGACCGCGCCGACACCATCGACAAGATGCGGCGCTTCATCGGCGATGCCAGTCATGAACTGCGCACCCCCCTGGTCTCGGTGCGCGGCTATGCGGAGTTGTATCGAATGGGCGCGATTACGAAGAAATCTGATGTGGGTCAAGCTATGGAGCGCATCGAAAAGGAAGCCGAGCGGATGACCTCCCTGGTTACGGACCTGTTGGAACTCGCCCGACTCGACGAGGCAAAGCCCCTCGAAATTGTGCCGCTTGACTTGGGCGCACTTGCGCACGATGCCACTTTGGATGCCGGCGCTAGCTCGCCCGATCGCATCATCACGCTATGGCGTGATGGCGAACTGGTGAAGGACCCTGCAGCCCTACCCACGATCCGAGTCAAAGGCGAAGAGAACAAGGTTCGCCAAGTCCTGGTGAACCTCCTCCAAAATGCCGTGCGCTTTAGCCCTGAGGGGTCGCCCATTGAACTGGTCCTCAGCCATGACACCACCCGCAACATGGGTGTCATCAGAGTGGTCGATCACGGTGAGGGTATCCCGCTTCAAATTCGCGACAAGATCTTTGACCGCCTGTGGCGGGCGGACAGCTCTCGGGCTCGCGAGACCGGTGGCTCCGGCCTGGGTCTCGCCATCGTGCACACCATCGTCACCCGACTTGAGGGCTCCATCGTTGTGGAAGAGACGCCAGGAGGTGGGGCCACTTTCGCTGTGTCACTCCCCTGTGTCCCCAAGGCCCAGCCGTAGGGACTTCTTTACCGGGCACGGCGTCAGCACGTACGTTCTGACACCGTGACGTACTCTGGCGTCCTCCGGAAAGGACAACCATGACCCGTTACAGCGTTGACAGTGAGGCCGTAATCCACGCCGCCCACCAAGCCCGCAGCACTATCGCCCGTCTGCAGGGCGAAGTGTCAAGCTTGAATGCCCAACTCCATTCGCTGGGGGCGTCGTGGAGTGGTCCCGCAGCTAGCGCGTTCTCAGCCGTTCACGACAACTGGCGGGTGACCCAGCTTCGTGTCGAAGAAAGTCTGCAGAGCATCACAGAAGCCCTCACCCACGCGGGCCGGCACTACCAAGAGATGGAAATCTCCAACACCCGCCTGTTCCAGCGTTAAACGACACAACGGGGCACCCCGAAGGATGCCCCGTTGTGGTGAGGAACTTCTAGAAGCCCATTCCGTCCATGCCACCCGAGGGGTCGCCCGCAGGGGCGGCCACAGGCTCTGGCTTGTCGGCAACAACAGCTTCCGTGGTGAGGAACAGACCAGCAATCGAGGCGGCGTTCAGCAACGCTGAGCGGGTCACCTTGACGGGGTCTGCAATTCCTGCAGCCAGCATGTCGACGTACTCACCGGTGGCGGCATTCAAGCCGTGACCAATCTTGAGTCCGCGAACGTGCTCGGCAACAACACCGGGCTCATGGCCCGCGTTGATGGCGATCTGCTTCAGCGGAGCGTCGATCGCAACCTTCACGATGTTCGCACCGGTTGCCTCGTCGCCCTTGAGCTTGAGGTTGTCGAGCACCTTGCCCGCCTGAATCAGGGCCACGCCACCACCGGCGACGATTCCCTCTTCAACAGCAGCCTTGGCGTTACGCACAGCATCTTCGATGCGGTGCTTGCGCTCTTTGAGCTCAACTTCGGTAGCAGCGCCAGCCTTGATGACAGCAACTCCACCAGCGAGCTTCGCAAGACGCTCCTGGAGCTTCTCGCGGTCGTAGTCGGAGTCGGTGTTCTCGATTTCCTGGCGGATCTGCTTCACGCGACCGGCGATGGCGTCGGACTCGCCGGCACCCTCAACGATCGTGGTCTCGTCCTTGGTGACGACGACCTTGCGTGCACGGCCGAGCATGTCGAGCTCGACGTTTTCCAGCTTCAGGCCAACCTCTTCCGAGATGACCTGTCCGCCGGTGAGGATCGCGATGTCCTGCAGCATGGCCTTACGACGGTCACCGAAGCCAGGAGCCTTGACGGCAACCGACTTGAAGATGCCGCGGATCTTGTTCACGACGAGAGTCGCGAGGGCTTCACCCTCGACGTCTTCGGCGATGATCAACAGCTGCTTGCCAGACTGGATGACCTTGTCGACGATGGGGAGCAAGTCCTTGATCGCCGAGACCTTCTGGTTAGCGATGAGGATGTAGGGGTCCTCGAAGACAGCTTCCTGGCGGTCAGGGTCGGTCACCATGTAGGCGGAGAGGTAACCCTTGTCAAAGCGCATACCTTCGGTGAGCTCGAGGGTGGTTCCGAACGTGTTGGACTCTTCAACAGTCACAACGCCTTCTTTACCGACCTTGTCGATCGCTTCAGCGATGAGGTCACCAATGGCGGGGTCAGCAGCAGAGATGGATGCCGTGGCGGCGATTTCTGCTTTGGTCTCGACCTCTTTGGCGTTCTTCAGCAGCTCGTCAGAGACAGCCTGGGTAGCCTGGTCAATCCCCCGCTTGAGGCTGATCGGGTCAGCGCCGGCTGCGACGTTGCGCAGACCTTCGCGAACCAGAGCCTGAGCGAGAACAACAGAGGTGGTGGTGCCGTCACCGGCAACGTCGTCGGTCTTCTTTGCGACCTCTTTGACGAGCTCTGCGCCGATCTTCTCGAACGGTTCGCTGAGCTCGATTTCTTTAGCAATCGAAACACCGTCGTTGGTAATGGTGGGTGCGCCCCACTTCTTTTCCAAGACAACGTTGCGACCGCGGGGTCCGAGCGTGACCTTCACGGCGTCGGCCAGAGTGTTCAGGCCGCGCTCGAGGCCACGCCGTGCCTCTTCGTCAAAAGCAATGAGTTTTGCCATTTATTCGTCCCTCCCGGACGTCGTGTATTCCAGAGATATTGGCACTCGCGTAATACGAGTGCTAATTGATTTTGGCACTCTCTGGCTGAGAGTGCAAGTAGGGTGCTACCCCGTGTAATTACTGAACGGTGACGACAGCGGCCTCAACGTCAGAGGAATCATTGGGCACCAATTCCACCCAGGTGTTGCCCTGACCCAACAGCACGGGCTCGCCCGTCGTGGTGGAGAGCGAAATCGGGGATTCGGGTGTTCCCTTGATCCACGTGAGTTCGACGTACGAACCGCCAGTGAAGACCCAGCCTGTTCCCTGGCTCACCAAACGAGTGGTGGGGATGTCCTCAATAACGTCGATCCCGACGTTCAGGATGACGACGTTGGTGGCGGAAAGCTGGTTACCGCTGGCGGCCGAATCTGCAGCGCCATTGGTCTGAAAACGCAGGAATGCGCCCTGCGTGCTGTCCCACTCCCAGGTGGGGCTGGAGAAGCCGCTGAACCGGGGGTTCACCGACGTCATGGTTTCGCCAGAGGCCACCGCGGTGGCGGTGTCGACGCTATCGGCGTATTCAAACTGTGCCTGCGGGGCAGGAAGGTCGAGGTGCTCGTTGATGAGCTCGGGAGCTTTGACCAACACGTTGTGCGGGGCGACCTTGGCGCTGGTGCGGTAGAAGGTTTCCTCGGTGTCGGGCTGACCGTGGATTGCGTTGTACACGGGTGCTTCCTGCATTGCTTGGATGAAACGCACCTGGCCACCGGAGTAAGCAAAAACTCCACCGAAGGGGCTCACGATCTCAGGGTCCATGGGGCGAACCGAACGAACCGGGCCAATTTCTGCGGGCAACACCGAGTGCCACACCGCTACGTAACGGGTGATTCCACCCTCGACGAGCTCTTCAAAAACGATGTCGGCTTCATCAAGGCCAACCTGCGGCCTGGCCGAGGGGTGGTTGTCGATCTTGGCGCCGAGCGATGGACGCGCGAGGCTTCCTGCCTCAATGGGCTCGCCAGTCAGTGCAGCAACGGTGGCGTTGTCGACCACTGCGGGAGCGGCATCGTCACTGGATCCACTCACCGCGTCATCGACAACGGCTTCATCGGGTGAACAACCGGTGAGGGCCAGGGCGGCAATCGCCGCTGTGGCAAAAAAAGTAGTGAAACGTGCCATGGGAAGGGAACCTTTCCTCGAGGGGTGGTGTGAAGTTAGGTCGATTCTGTGTCGACGTAGTTTGCTCCCAGTACCACCGTGATGCGGGCGCCGGGGTAAGCAGTGGTTTGGACAACGGAGTCCGCGTCAATCCCCAAGAGTTGGGCAATCCCCAACGCACTGGCTTTATCAGCGTCCTCACTATACGCCACGACACTTTGCTCCACATCGGTGGAATCTGCGTTTGTCGCGGTGGCCTCAGGCCACCCCACATCCGTGAGGCGAGCCCCCGCGCGAGCAGCCATGCCCTGGGACGTGGTCCCGTTCAGCACAGTAAGCGTCAAACCCTCCGTGTCGATCTGCGTGGGATCGGTGACCGGAGCCGCTTCTTCCTCCACCGGTTCATCGTCGGCCTCGACAACAGGAGTCTCAGAGGTCTCGGGCTCCGCAGCACCCTCAATGACCGGTGGGGCAGTGTCTTCCAGGGTGAGATTGCTCGCACTGCGATCCACAAACCACAAACCGCCGAGCACCAGCAGGACCACCGCGCCTAGCGCGATACCAATCGGGGCAAACAGAGAGGCACTGGAGCGCGTGCTGCGGTGGATACCCACGTACTTCTTGTCCCGAGGAACCTCATCGAACCGGTCAGGCAGGAAGGAGGGACTATTTTTTGCCATCAGCGACCACCCTCCGTGTCTGGCCTCGTGAGTGATTCACGCGCAACAGCGGCATCACGGATGTTGCGCACCAACACTGCGTCATAGGCGAGTGCCTCCACGGAGCGACAAATCGTATACACGCGCTGATAATAACGAGCCAAGGACAGGCTAAAGCGCTCCCTCACCGCAGATTCCTTATTCGCCTGGGTGCCCCAATTTTCTCTCTCGAACTCAAGAATTGCGCGGTCTTCCTCGCTGAGCTCACCCGCGCTAGGACCTGAAGTGCTCATGGTGCCCCATGCTATTGCGACTCAGCTCACACCGGGGCGCTCGCCGTAGGCTGGCTTCACTGTGAGAGTCCCCCGCCTGCTTGCCTCCGCAAGCTCCCTCCTTCTAATCGGCGCTCTAGCTGCCTGCGCCCCGGCATCGCTGGAAGGGGCGGCCGTAACGGTCCCGGTCGCCGGAGAGCGCCCAGCACTCGCCGAGATTGATTTTCTGGACGACCCCCGCAGTCATGAAGGCGCCAGCACTGCCCTTCTCGAGAGTGCGGACATCACCGCCCCCGCGAGCGCACCGTCTCAGGGCCTTCCCGTGACGTTTGTGTCTCAGGAGCTCGGTGATCCCCTCGAGGTGGAGATCACTTCCACCGACCGGGTGATGGCGCTTGATATGTCCGGGTCACTCGCCGCTACCGTCTGGGCTCTCGGGTTTGGTGACCGACTGGTAGCTCGCGATATTTCCACCACGTTCCCCGGCGTGGAAGACCTTCCTGTGGTGACGGGATCTGGCCACGCCATTTCCCCCGAAAGCGTGTTAGCGCTTCGGCCAGATCTGATCATCACCGATGGAACCATCGGGCCGTTGGATGTCGTTCTTCAGTTACGCGAGGCAGGCATCACCGTGGTGTTCATTCGGGAAACACCGGGATTGAGTGCTCCCGCCGCCATGGCCCGCTCCGTGGCCACCGTGCTGGGCGCCCCCGCAGCAGGCGAAGAGTTAGCACGAGAACTGACCGACAGTATCGACGCGGTCTATCGCACCGTCGAAGAGAAAGTCGCCGCGTTGGAGGCAGAACCCCTGCGCATGGTGTTCCTCTACCTGCGCGGCGGTAACGGCATCTATTACCTCTTTGGCGAAGAATCCGGCTCTGGTGACCTCATCGAAGCCCTCGGCGGCGTCGATGTCGCCACCGAGACCGGCTGGACAGGCCTTCGCCCGATGACCGATGAGGCCCTGATTGCCGCCAACCCCGAAGTCATCCTCGTGATGTCCGGCGGATTGGACAGCGTCGGCGGTGCGGAAGAACTGGTCTCGGCAAAACCCGCGATTGGGCTCACCCCAGCAGGGCAGCGGTTGCGGTTTGTCGAGATGGCCGATTCACAGGTGTTGAGTTTTGGTCCACGAACGCCTGAGGTTATTGACGCCCTTGCTCGCGCGATTTACGCACCCGAGTAAACACCAGCCCCAGTACTGACACGAGTGCTCCCAGACCGAGGGCCCCCAGCACAATGCCCCAGGGCTGTTGTGGCTCCTCGAGGCACCCGGGGGTGACACTCACAGCAATATCCATCGGGTCCATCTCTTCGCCCGCCGGGTAGGTACCAAACGCTGCCGCCCCATCTTCGGTCAGCACGACTGCAGCGTCAGTGATGGACCAGGTGCCCGATGCAGGGTCGATAGTTTCCTCGCTCCACGAAACAGTGGCGAACGCAACATCATCGCTTTCCACGCTGACCTCGTCCATGGTGTCCCCGACAACATCAAGAAAAAGCACGGCGCGGGAATCACTGTCGAATTTCAGCACCGGGTTACTGAGGCTGGTCTCCAGAATCCCGCTATGGCCCTTGAAAACAAAGCTGCCCTCGTATCGGAGATTCCCTTGGGTGCGGTTGGGGGAAACAGAGCCCGTGCCCCCTTCAAAGCGGAAGGACGGGGTGTCATAGGTCACCTCACCCTGGACCAACCACTCGCCCTGAGCAATGGAGCCAGAAATGTAGGAACGAAAGGATTCCTTAAAGCCCCAGGTGACGACGGAATCCTGCACAACGCACTCCTGCGGCGCGGATACCGGTTGTGCCAGCGCGCTCGCCGCCACCATTCCGGCAGCGAGGAGCCTAATCACCGGTGCGCCGAATCATGAGGCGGTGGGGAATCCCGGCTTCCATGAACATCTCGCCGACGGGCTCAAAACCCACCGACGCGTAGAGAGGCATGACGTACTCCTGCGCATGGAGATACAAGTCTCGGTCTCCGGTCATCTCGAGCGCTTCGTTCAAGAGTGCCTTTGCTAATCCTCGGCCTCGGGAGTCCGCGCGAACGACCATGCGCCCCACGCTCCAACTGATGCCCTCGTGGGAGTCAGCTGCGGCCTCGTCGTGGACGAGGCGCAGATAGGCCGTCATTCCCTGGGCATCGGTCTTCCACAGATGAATCGTCTCAGGATGACGGTCCCAGGAATCCAGCTCTTCCTCGTCGATCTGCTGTTCGAGGAAGAAAATTTCTGTCCGCAAAACAGCCATGTCGAACACATCGTCAGGTGTGAATTCACCCCACGTTTTCGCCACTGTGTCGCTGTGCGTCATTCGAGCGAGTTTAATGGGGAGGGAGAAGTTTCTCCTGAGCGAAGGAATCGACATGGTTGAAAAAATCACCAAAGACAACGCCCTGTGGCGCGCAGAACTCCCTCCGGAGCGCTACGCGATTCTTCGCCAAGCGGCAACCGAGCCACCCTGGAGCGGAGATTTGCTCGCCGAAAAACGCGAGGGTGTTTATTCGTGTGCCGGGTGCGGGAATGCGCTCTTCAACAGTGACACCAAGTTTGAGTCGGGTTCTGGTTGGCCGTCCTTCTTCGATGCCATCAACCCCGATGCGGTCATCCTTCACGAAGACAAGAGTCTCGGCATGGTCCGCACAGAGGTCGTGTGTGCCGCGTGCAATGGTCACCTCGGCCACCTGTTCAACGACGCAGTGGGTACCCCCACCGGTCAGCGCTATTGCATGAACTCTCTGGCCATGGAATTCGACGAGGGTAACTAAACCTTTTTGGCAAGAGTCACCATCGCCGAACCGGCGAGGGTGATGGCAGCACCGATCACGGTGGCCAGTTGCAAGTCGGATGTTGCCACCGGCGCGACGGCATCCAGGATCACTGATCCCACTATTTGGCCAGCTACGAGCGAAACCCCCAGGCCTAAGACACCGATGATGGTGACGGCAGTTACCTGGATGGCAATAAAGAAGGCCCCCACAGCGCCCCCGACCCACAACCACCACGTTGTGGGCCAGGCTTGTGCTCCACCGGTGAAAGGCAGTGCGACCAGAAACAGCGCCGCCAACACCAGTGCCCCCACGAGGAAGTTCACGAAGGTGGCGCTAAGCGCCGAGCCAGATACGGTGCGGACGCGCCCATTGACTGCTTGCTGAAACCCGGTTCCCGCGCCCGCGATTAGCGGCAACAGAAAAAGGATGCCCATGAGTTCCGTGCCACCCGGAGCAATATCCAAGGCGACAACCACACCGATCAAGACAGAGATCGCACCAGCAATCCGCCAGGCATTCAACCTCACTCGGGGTGCCCCAAACCATCCCCGGGTATCAATCACCAGGGCGCCCAGGGTTTGACCAGTCACCACCGCAATGGTGAACAGCGCTACCCCTAACACCCCCGCGCTCAACCCCTGGGTCAGCACCAGAAAGGCGCCACCTGCGCCACCAATAACCGCCCACCACGGCACATCGCCTGCCCGAATGGCCCGCACCACCGT
>JAHEGA010000010.1:0-5305 GCA_024639925.1 Microbacteriaceae bacterium | reverse complement strand
TCGGAACCCTCGGGACTGACAGAAAGCGCATTATCGAGATACACATCGATGATGTTCTCTACCGCAGATTCCACGGCCCAGATCTTTAGCCCGTCATCAGCACTCAGCGACAGCGTGTGGCCGGACTCGTGAGCCAGTTTCTCCCAGCTGGCAAAGCGTTCCCTGACAACGGTCGTCGCGTCCACCTCGGTGAGCACCTCCTTCTCCGCCCCCGCTCTTCCGAGTGCCAACAGGCCATCAATCAACCGATTCAGCCGAGTAATTTCATACTCAAGCGCATCAAATCGCTCTGCTGTTTTTTTGGTGGGCTTCACCAGCTCACGCAGAGCCTCGATCCGGAGCATGAGAGCGGTAATTGGGGTTCGAAGCTGATGGGAGGCATCGGTTGCGAACCGCTTTTGCGTGTCCACGAGCGCCGCGACTTTCACGGCCATTGCGTTAAATCTCCCGGCAAGCGCCCTCATGTCTGAAGGCCCCACGTCTTCTCTAGCTCGTGCAGAGAAGTCACCGCTGGCGAAGGCCTCGCTCGCGGACTCAAGTTCACGCAGTCCCCGTGCCAGCGTGCGAGACAAGACAAGAGCGAGGATGCCGCCGACAAGCAACGTCGTGAGGGCAACGGTCACGATTCCGATGAGTTGTCGACGCACTTCAGCGTCAATGACGGACTTGTCGAAGGTCAATCGAACAGCGCCCACGATCTCTTGACCGCTGAATACCGGCACCGCGACGTAGACCAGCGTCAGTCCGAGAGTCTCGGAAATTCGCTCCCCGGTCGAGATTTGACCCGAGATGGCGTCCTGAAACTCGGGCCGCGTCAGATACGACACCCCGATGCGATTTTCTTCCGGATCGTTGGTGACCACCACAATCCCTTGCTCATCCGTGACGACAACGCGCGCTCCGCCGGCCTCCCGGTATTCCTGGGCTATCAGGCGAACAGGAGCCAAATCTTCTGGGGCAAGCGAATCGAGGGCTCGCTCCGATTTGCCGGCTAAAACAAAGGCGTCCCGCTCGAGCGTGGTGAGCAAGCGGTCTCGCTCCACTCCTTGAATGAAAACGGCAAACGGGACCGTTGATACGGCAAGCGCCAAAAGCACGATGCCCAGAAAACTGCCGAGGAGTAGCCGCCTCACTCGGGTTCCTGTAGTCGAAACCCAACACTTCGCACGGCCTCGATCCAGCGAGCGTCGCCGAGCTTGGACCGAAGCGAAGCGACGTGAGCGTCAAGGGTTTTTGTGCTCCCGTACCAATTCATGTCCCACACATCCTGCATGATGGTCTCCCTGCGGTGAGCCGAACCCGGTTCCTTGGCGAGATAGGCCAACACATCGAATTCTTTGGGAGTGAGATCTAACTCGGTGCCCTCGATCGACGCACGCCGCGTTCGGGTGTCCACCTGTAACGAACCGACGACGAGCTCCGTGGATAGTGGTACTTCGCCCTCACTGCCTGCCCGGCGATGCACCGCTCTGATTCGGGCTAAAAGTTCACGCATACCAAAGGGTTTGACGAGGTAGTCATCTGCGCCAAGCTCAAGTGCGAGCACCCGGTCAGACTCGTCCCCCCGGGCGCTGATGACGATGATCGGGAAAGCGCCAGAGGCTCGGGCCTGACGCGCGACTTCAATTCCATCGAGGTCGGGTAACCCCAGATCCAGCAGGAGCACGTCCCACGAATCAGAGGCCAATCGGTTCAACCCGGCGATGCCGGAGGCTTCGTGCCCGACATCCCACCCGACGGCCTCCAGTGAATCAATCACTGCCGAGGCGATCGAAGCATCATCTTCGATGAGTAACACCCGCATGAGGTCCATTGTCCCGGAGTTTTCTCTCGGCTCTCCAATCTGGAGTGTTTTCCGGCAAATCTTGGACGTTTCTTGGATATTTGTCGCCAGAACCTTCGATGGGCCGTGTTTACGCTCGAGTCATGGCAAATAATCTCATTCTCAGTCTTGGCATCGTGGGCATCCTTGGCACCGGCTCGGTTGCTGTGGTCGCGAATACGCAATCGCTCACCCAGCAGGATCAATCTCCGCTACTCGATGCCAGCGAAATATTGCTGCCGAGTGATTCCGATACCGGAATCACCGTGCCTCCTCTCGAAAGCCCGACGCCCGTTGACGAGGTGCTTCCTGCCGATTCTGCGACGCCTGATGACGCCCAGGTAGCTCCTGCTCCTGCTCCTGCTCCTGCACCTACACCAACGCCTGCACCCGTTGCCACACCAGCAGCGCCCGCCCCAGTAGACGCGACCTCAGGTGGCTCTGGCTACTACGAAGACGACGACGATCATGACGATGACGATGACGATGATCATGACGACGACGATCACGATGATGATGATGATGATGACGATGACGACCACGACGACGATGACGACTAAAAGGCCTGCGGGGTTTTTTACCCTTCAGATACTGACCGCCGTCACATCCACTGCGCTTTTTGGTACCGCGGGATTTCTCGCGAACAGCTCGGCGCTCCAGAAAGAAGAAGAGGCCCGAATTGCGGCCGAACAACGCGCGGTGATGGACCAGGCGATCGCCGCCGAGGTGGCGACCGTTACGACCCAGCAGCAAGCTGAAGTTGATGCCGCACTTGCCACCGTGACCGCGCTGCAAGAGGAATATCAGGCAGCACTCGAGGAAGCACGACAAGCCTCGACGGCGCGAGCTGCACGAACGATCCCCGCGACTACCCCCGCTGCGACACCTCCGGTTACGACTCCCGCGCCGGCCTCAACCCCAACGCCTGCGCCTGCACCCGCACCCGCACCCGCTCCTGCACCAGCACCAGCACCAGCACCCGTTGATGGCAACTCTGGCGGCTCATGACCTCAGCATCCTTTGATGTCGCCGCTGACCCTGTGCTTGGCGGAATTCACGCAGCCCTGGCCACCGAGGATGGTGACCTGCCAGTGCACACTTCATCGCTTCGGGTGATGGGAACCCAAGCACACATCACGACCGTTGCCGGACCAGCTGACCTTCCCCAGCGCATCGAAAACCTCCTCATCATGTTGAATCAGCTCTGGAGCAGGTTTGTGAGCGATTCAGAAATCAGTCTGCTCAACAACGCGCCCGGAGTGGCGCACACCGTCTCAGCCGAAACTGTGCGTCTCCTTGATCACATGGCTTGGGGCTTTTCCCGCACCGATGGCCAATTCGATCCGACTGTTCTTCCCGCTCTGATCGCAGAGGGCTACTCAGCGTCACTGGTCACGCCGGACTTGGAAACACGCATCCCCGCAGGATCCCCAGCGCGTGGAGATTTTTCGCGCATCACTGTGGACGGAAACACCGTCACGCTTCCGATGGGGACCACCGTCGACTCTGGGGGGTTGGGGAAAGGCCTTGCCGCCGACATGGCTGTCGAGTTGGCCCTATCGGCCGGGGCGCTTGGGGCACTGGTCGAAGTGGGCGGCGATGTCCGGGTCGCAGGAATGTCACCCCGATCTGATCGCTGGCGACTGGCTATCGAGGACCCCTACGAATCCGGTAAACGCCGGGATGTGGTGGAGCTGAAACACCAGGGGCTTGCGACATCGACCATCACGAAGCGTCGTTTTCGTGTCGGTGAACGCGGAACACACCACATTATTAACCCAGACACCCGCAAAAGCTCCCAGTCCGACACCATTCAAGCCAGTGTGATCGCGGCAAGCGCGGTCGAGGCTGAAATATGGACAAAGGTTGCGTTTGTTCGTGGCTCGCGCGAACTGTTGCGCCAAGCCGGGCGACACGGTTTCCACGCCGCCTGCGTGCTGGACTCGGGTGATTGGGTCACTAGTCCCGGATGGCCCAGCGCAGATGCTTAACTTTCAAGACCCCCAGGTGTGGTGGTTCCTGACTCGAGCCAGCGCCATGGTCGCTTGGGCGCTTCTCACGCTCACCATGGTGTGGGGTGTTCTCCTGAAAACTCGGATCCTTCGCGGCGCGGATAACCCGGAATGGCTCACGGTCACCCATCGATACATTTCGGGCTTGGCACTGGCCATGATTGCCACCCACATGGGAACACTGTTGTTGGACGAATACATCAGCTTTGGCTGGGCAGACATACTTGTGCCCTTTGCTACAAGTTTTGAACCCTTCGCAGTTGCTTTGGGGATCTTTGCGTTCTGGGCGATCATCCTGATTCAGATCACTGCTCTCACCGCTAAGTGGCTCCCCGACGTTGTCTGGAAGGGAATCCATCTCTTGAGCTACGCGGTAATCCTTCTGGTGGGTTTGCATTCTGCGCTGGTCGGAACCGACGTGGGAACGCCGTGGTACACGGCAGTTTCTCTCGTACTCATCACGACGGCGACTCTTGCAGGGGTTGTCCGGTTGGTCATCGCGAGCAGAGAAAAACCCACGCCACGAGCCCCAGCGATTTCCACCACCGAGCCAACCACAGCCAGACTTTCGGGCTTCCCCGCCCGGGTGGTGAAGAAGTCATCGCTCGGTGAGAATCTGGCGAAGCTCACGCTGGAACCCCTCGATCCAGCCACGGACCTCGAGTGGGAAGCCGGAGCGCACCTCACTCTTCACCTGGGCAACGGCCTCGAGAGGCAATACTCGCTCAGCGGAGACCCCGCCGAGCCCCGTTCCCTACAACTGGGCATTCTCAACACCCGCGGAGAGGGCGGCGGCAGTTCCTGGATTCACGAGCACCTCACGGAGGGAAGTGAAATCCACTGCGAATTCCCCCGCAATCACTTCCCCTTGAAGCCCGCCAAAAAGTATCAGTTTGTGGCCTCAGGGGTGGGGATCACCCCTATTCGATCCATGCTGCATTCCCTGCCAGCGGCGCGAGAGTGGTCCCTGCTGTATCTGGGCCGCACCCGCGACGACATGCTGTTCGCTGATGAGCTCACCGAGCTCTACGGCGATCGCATCACGCTCTGGGTGGGTGACGAGCAAGGGTCGCGAGCACCTTTGGAGGAGCTGATCGAGCCTGACGCTGAAGTGTATGCCTGCGGGTCTCCGGCGATTTTGTCTGCTCTCGAGCAGCTCGTCGCACCCAAACGACTGCATGTGGAGCGGTTTGAACCACAGGTGCGAATATCCACCGGCGGCCTGGGGGCTTTCGAGATCACAACGTCACGCTCCGGTAAGACCGTGACGGTGGGTGATCAGCTCAGCGCTCTAGAAACCCTCGAGCAAGCCGGGGTTGACGTTCCCTCTTCCTGCCGGCGCGGGACCTGCGGTACGTGCGAAGTGCGAGTGTTGGCGGGCACGCCAGAACACCTGGATTCCGTCATGTCCGATGCCGACAAAGACGAACTCGGGGTGATGTATCCGTGTGTCTCGCGCTCCCAGACGCCC
>JAHEGA010000069.1 GCA_024639925.1 Microbacteriaceae bacterium | reverse complement strand
TCCCATGGCCGATCAACGCGTCATTTTCGAAGTGGAAACCCGAGTACCCACCGAGCACGGGGTCTTTGATCTTCGGGCATACCGCGACCGGGCAACCGGTGCGGATCACATCGCGATTGTCTCGGGAAAACCCCACGACGGAATGTTGGTTCGGTTGCACTCCGAATGCCTCACCGGTGAAGCGATGGGCTCACTCAAGTGTGAATGTGGGCCGCAGCTCGACGCTGCGATGAAACGCATTGACGAAGAGGGCGGGGTCGTCGTGTACCTGCGCGGACACGAGGGCAGAGGAATTGGGTTGATCAACAAACTCCGTGCCTACCGGATGCAGGAAGCGGGACTCGACACTCTCGACGCAAACCTTGCGCTGGGCCTTCCCGCTGATGCGAGGGACTACGGCGCGGCGGCGGCAATCCTCAAAGATATGGGCATCAGCAGTGTGAGGCTTCTGAGTAACAACCCGGAAAAGCGACGCCAACTGGAGGAGCACTCCATCACCGTCACCGAGCTTGCCCCGCTCGTGGTCGGGGTTGGCGAAGTGAACACCGCCTACCTCGAAGCCAAACGTGACCGGATGGGTCACCACCTGCCGGGCGAACTGAACACCGGTGTCATCACGTTGCCGACAGAAGGAGAAACACCATGAGTGGCAATGGCGCGCCGGTCATCGATGTCAGCAACGCGGGTGGCCTCGCCGTCACTGTGGTGGCCGGGTCCTGGCACGCCGAAATTTCCGAAGCTCTCATTGCCGGTGCGGTTCGGGTACTCGACGCTGCTGGAGCGACAACAACAATCGTCCGCGTGCCCGGATCTTTTGAACTTCCCGTAGTCAGCCAGGAGGCGCTCAATCGCGGTGCAGACGCTGTTGTCGCGTTGGGCGTGATTATCCGGGGCGGCACACCCCATTTTGAATACGTGTCCTCGGCGGCGACTCAGGGGCTTACCGATGTTGCTCTGCGAACAGGGAAACCTGTGGGCTTTGGCGTGCTGACTCTCGATGATGAGCAGCAAGGGCTTGACCGTGCCGGATTGCCAGGCTCCCACGAAGATAAGGGCGCGGAAGCCGCGGAAGCTGCTCTGCAGACAGCACTCGTTCTTCGGGGGCTCTAAGCGCCGGGAAACTCCCGAACGAAGAAGGTCATGTCACTGCGTGCCATTGCGCGAAACAGTGCACGGTCCGGCACTAAGTCTGAGCCAACGATGCACACGAATCGGTCTGCCGGAATTCCTGCCCGAATCAGCAGCTCGACACGGTCGCGGTTGCCGTCGTAGTTCCCCACCACGATGGAGTCACAACTCTCGGCGAGGCGGACCAAGTCCCGTTCGCCAGTGTCCGTTCGAGCCTGGGCTGGATCGAGACTCTCGTCGCTGCGGGCGGACTGAGGCAACACCTTCGTGTATCCAAAGCCTCGCCCATAGAGCTTGCGTGTGTCCCCCTCGAAGTCGCGGTAGAGATAGTCGGGTTGATACGCGGGAATAACACTCAACCCGTCTGTTTGACTGAGCCCAATCAGCGTGAAAGCACTGAGGTAATCCGTTCGAGCAGCGAGGCCGTGATCGAGATACATGACGCGCGACCCTGAGAATCCCGGGACATCGACAATATTCCCCGCCATGGCTTGAGAAGACAGCCGTTGCGAGGCATACGTGCGAAAGAATTCGCGGGTGTCATCATCAGGAAGGGCCAGGCCTTCGCGCTCAAGCTTTTCCATTACCGATATCAACGCCCGTTTGGGGAAATGCGCAAGCGAGTGCGTGTTAGCGCTGCGAAGACGAGGCATGAGAGGAACCCCACCCGAAAACAGAACCTCAAGATGCCGGAAGGTATCCCACCCGCCCTTCTTTGTTGACAAAGCGAAATATGCGCTCTGGTACTCCTCCAGGTATCTCTCCCACGAGTCAAAAGAGAAGGGCTCCCCGGGAATCGTGCTGGAGAGAAAATGCGGACGCGTCTCCAGGCCGGGAGGCATCAGATCAGGCTGGGGAAACGAGAAGTTGAGCGGGTAGACGCCATAGCGACGATGGCATGCTTCGGCTGTCGCCCTCGCAGAGGGTTCTGAGTGGTCCGGCGGCAAGAGGTTCTTGACGGGGAGTCCTTGCGCGGAACGAACGAAGAAAAAATCGGCAAGCTCACGCCGGTAATAGTCTGGGCGTCCCACGGGAGCTGGCTCTGCACTCCCGCGAACCAGGTGGCCCCATTTCATGGCGATAAGCCTGAGGGCACCCGCCACCTTCGAGCGACGCGGCGCACGAAAAGAAGCTGACTGGGCGGGCATTCTGCGAGTTTATCGGCGAGCGAACATCAGCAATGTCTTGGGATTCCTAGGGCACACTCTTAGAGTCCCTAAATGAAGAGAGTCCCCGCATGAGTATGGGTTTTGGATCTCGCCGACGCGGTATGAACTATCGAGATAGCGATGACGGTTCCCCGCGCGCGACATTCCGACAGCTCTTTCCCTTTCTCCTTGAACACAAACGCGTGCTCTCGATTGTGATTGGTTTGAGCGTTGTGGGCGCGCTGACCAGTCTTGCGCAACCTCTGGTTGTAGCCGAGGTCATCACTCTGGTGGGAGAGGCCCAACCGCTGGGAATATTGGTGTGGGTTCTGGTGGGTTTGGTGGTGCTCGCCGCGATTCTTTCTGGTTTCCGTCACTACCTTCTTCAGCGCACGGGAGAGGGCGTCGTACTCTCCAGCCGCAAAGCACTGGTGGCCAAAATGTTGAACCTGCCTGTTGCTGAATTTGATCAGCGCAGGACAGGTGACTTGGTGTCTCGTGTGGGCAGTGACACAACGTTGTTGCGGGCCGTGCTGACACAAGGACTCGTTGAAGCAGTCGGCGGATCGTTGACCTTTGTGGGATCGGTCATCGCCATGTTGTATCTGGACCCGATTCTTTTCCTCCTGACGGCACTTGTTGTCAGCGTCGCGGTGACCGCGGTCGTCACACTCTCCCGGCGCATTCGCGTCGCCAGCCGGAAAGCACAGGACAAAGTGGGTGACCTGGCTTCTAGCGTTGAGCGCGCCATTAGCTCGGTCAGGACCGTTCGCGCTGCCAACGCCACACAACGCGAAATTGATAGCGTCACCTCCGATGCGGAGGGCGCTTGGCGCCTGGGCCTTGCTGTCGCAAAGATTTCTGCGCTGGTCGTCCCCCTGTCAGGGATTGCCTTGCAAATCGCGTTCCTCGTGGTCCTGGGCGTCGGCGGATTTCGGGTTGCGAGTGGCGAACTCCCGATCGCTGACCTTGTGGCCTTTATCTTGTTCCTGTTCATGATGATCATGCCTCTGGGGCAAGCATTTGGGGCCATCAGCTCTGTGAACCAGGCCCTCGGCGCGCTGGGGCGGATTCAAGAAATCATCTCGCTCCCGTCCGAATCAGACGGTGACGCGGTCCCCACCGATGTCGTGCCAACCGACAGCCACGGTGTGGCTGTCGAATTTGTGAATGTCAGCTTTGACTATCCCGAAGCAGCACACAAGACCGAGGCAGAAAAGCTTGTGGCCGAGACACTCGGTGAGGAATCACTGGCCACCGCGGAAATTGCGGTCGTGACTCGACACCAGGGGCCCGTCCTCGATGATGTCTCGTTCTCCGTTCCGGTGGGAAGCAAAACCGCCATCGTCGGACCCAGCGGGGCGGGCAAAAGCAGCCTGCTGTCTCTCATGGAGCGCTTCTATGACCCCACTAGCGGTGTGATCAAGGTCTTTGGTCACGAATCTCCATCTCTGCCGCGTACCACGCTCCGCAGCTACTTCGGCTACGTCGAACAGGACGCCCCCGTTCTTGC
>JAHEGA010000067.1 GCA_024639925.1 Microbacteriaceae bacterium | reverse complement strand
CCAGGTTTCAGCCTCGGCGTTGGCGCTGTTGTGTCGCCGCTGGGGACCTCGATTGATGCGCTTCCTGCTCTTCCGTTGGCGGGAATTCTTCCCGAACAGGCTCCGGCCGCGGCGTTGGCGACTATTGCTCTGCCTATCGCCGTCGCCTTCACCATGGGCCTCCTCTCGAGACCACGCCTGTTGGGGAAAAATCGCGGTGGTTTATGGCAGGGCGAAGGAACACCCTTCATCGAACAGCCGGTCATCATGGCGGTGTTCGCTTCTCTTGTCGCAGCACTGGTTGCTGCAGCGGGAGCTCTTGTGCTGAGCGAGCTCGCTCGGGGGGAGCTCGGTCCCGGTCGTTTCAGTGAAGTGGGACCTGACCCGTGGACGGTGGCGCTCTGGTGGGGCGGCCAAGTGTTTGTCGGGGTCGTGCTGGGCTTACTCTCCGGCGGTCTCGCCGCCGGGCGCTCTTCTGCGCGTCGGTAGGCTGGTGCCGTGTCTTCCCGAATTGTGGTCCTCATTTCTGGCTCGGGAACCAACCTGGAGGCGCTTCTTTCCTCACTCCCAGAGTCCGGCATTCCCGCGGAGGTCGTCGCCGTCGGGGCAGACCAGGAGGCTGCGGGCCTCGAGCACGCCCGTGCCCGAGGAATTGAGACGTTTGTTGTTCCCCTGGTGCAGGGAGGCGATCGGGAGGCTTGGGGTCAGCAATTGGGAGAGATGATTGCGGACTTTGAGCCACACCTCATTGTGTTGAGCGGCTTCATGAAGCTGCTGCCCGAAGCCTTCGTTTCGAGGTTCAGTCCGCGCATCATCAACACACACCCCTCCTATCTGCCCGAGTTCCCCGGCGCCCATGCGGTGCGAGACGCGCTGGCCGCTGGAGCCAACGACACGGGGGCGTCGGTCATTGTGGTCGACGACGGTGTCGACACCGGCGAAATTCTTGCCCAGGAGCGCGTGGCGATCCGCCCCGGTGACACTGAAGACACCCTGCATTCACGAATCAAAATCGTGGAGCGACAACTGCTGCTCGATGTCCTTCGAACCCTGATTACCCCCACTAAGGAGCACCATGACTAAGACCGAGCGCTTGATGCCTAAGCGCGCTCTCCTCTCCGTGAGCGACAAGACGGGACTTCTCGAGTTAGGCCGGAGTCTTCATGAGCACGGAGTGGCGCTGGTCTCCACCGGGTCGACCGCCGCACAGCTGCGCGATGCTGGGATTCCGGTGTCCGACGTCAGCGAGGTCACAGGCTTCGCCGAAGCTTTGGATGGTCGGGTTAAGACGCTCCACCCTTCCATTCACGGCGGAATCCTCGCGGATCTTCGCAAACCCGAGCACCGCGATGCCCTGGAGAATCTGGGGATTGAGTCTTTTGGGCTTGTGGTTGTGAATCTCTATCCCTTCGTCCAGACGGTGGCCTCTGGGGCTCAGGGTGAAGAGGTCATCGAACAGATCGATATTGGTGGCCCCGCCATGGTGCGAGCGGCAGCCAAAAACCACGCCAATGTCGCCATTGTCGTGGACCCCACCGGTTATGACGGCCTGCTTCACGAGCTCGCGGCTGGGGGCACCACCGAAGAGTTCCGCCGCCAGCTTGCAGGCGATGCTTTTGCCCACACCGCCCGCTATGACTCGGCGGTAGCCGACTGGTTCGCCAACGGCGCGCGTCAGAGTTTTCACGCGGATCGGGTGGGGGAGCTTCGCTATGGCGAGAATTCTCACCAAAGTGCTGCGGTGTTTGCCACCCCGGATAGCTCAGGACTGGCTGTTGCTGAGGTGTTGCAGGGCAAAGAGATGTCCTACAACAACTACCTCGACGCTGAGGCTGCACTTCGGGCAGCGTTTGACCACGAGGCCCCCACCATCGCGATCATCAAGCACCAAAACCCTTGCGGCATTGCGAGCGATGCGAATCTTGCCACAGCACACCGTCTGGCTCACGAATGTGATTCGGTGTCCGCGTTTGGGGGTGTAATTGCCAGCAACCGCGAGATCGATGCCGACACTGCCCGTTCAATCGCGGAGATTTTCACCGAGGTCGTCGTGGCTCCTGGCTTCAGCGCCGAGGCGCTCAGCGTCTTCGGTGAGAAGAAGAACCTTCGGGTTGTTCGACTCCCGGAGGGCTTTGCTCCCCCTACGACAGAGTGGCGGCATATTTCCGGGGGAGTGTTGATTCAGGATGCGGATCAGCACTTTGCTCCCGCCAGTGAGTGGACCCAGGTATCCGGGGATCCCGTCGACCCAGAGACGCTTGCGTCACTGGAGTTTGCGTGGCGAGGCGTTCGTGCCGTGAAGTCCAACGCCATCTTGCTCGCCCAGGGTTCTGCCAGTGTGGGAATCGGGATGGGTCAGGTCAACCGGGTCGATTCGGCACGATTGGCCGTGGCGCGAGCCGGCGAGCGCGCCTCTGGTTCCGTGGCCGCCTCCGATGCGTTCTTCCCGTTTGCCGATGGCCTAGAAATCCTGCTTGCGGCGGGGATTTCTGCGGTTGTTCAACCCGGCGGTTCCGTTCGTGACGAGGACGTCACGGCTGCTGCCGCAGCGGCCGGTGTCGCGATGTTCCACACGGGTGAGCGACACTTCTTCCACTAAAGCGCGAGCGTTCCGATCTGGTCGCCGTATTCCGTGACTCCGCTGTCGCGAAAGCCCAGTTTGTGGAAGAAATCCCCGGGGCCTTTTTCGTCTGGTGACCATACGGCCGTGATGTCGGAGAGGCCCAGGGAGCGGGCTTCTTCGCTCGCTGCCGAGATGGCAAAGCGGCCGACGCCCTGCCCTTGGGCAGAAGCAGCCACGCTGACGCGCCAGAGCGCACTGCGGAGCTCTGGCTGATCGTGGTTCCCATCAAAGTGGGCCCGAACAAAGCCCACCACATCGTCACCGGCCATGATGACCCGGCTCCAGGTGTTGGCGAGGTTCAAGGCTGATTCGTAATGCTCATACGTCACAGGTGTTTCAAATGCCGCCTGCCCCGGTGCAAGCTCGAGCGAGTTGGCTTCGAGCGCCGTAGCGGCGGAAAGCTCTTCGAGGCGGAGGTTGTCCATGTCCCTACGGTAGCCGAGAGCCGGATAAACGGGAATGTATCTTTATGTAAAGATACATTGTGTTTTTCCCCTAGACTGGGGGAAGTCCCACACAGGGGCATGGCGAAGGGACAAGCACGTGGAAAAAATCAAGGTAGAAGGAGTCGTTGTCGAGCTCGATGGCGACGAAATGACGAGAATTATCTGGCAGTTCATCAAGGACCGCCTGATTCACCCCTACCTTGACATCGAGCTGGAGTACTACGACCTCGGCATGGAGAAGCGTGACGAGACCGACGACCAGATCACCATTGATGCAGCCCACGCCATCAAAAAGCACGGGGTGGGCGTCAAGTGCGCCACCATCACGCCGGATGAGGCCCGTGTCGAAGAGTTTGGTCTTAAGAAGATGTGGCGAAGCCCCAATGGCACGATTCGCAACATTCTCGGCGGCGTCATCTTCCGCGAGCCCATCATCATTTCAAACATTCCCCGACTGGTTCCCGGCTGGAACAAGCCGATCATTGTCGGACGCCACGCTTTCGGTGACCAGTACCGAGCAACCGACTTCGTCTTCGATTCGCCCGGAACACTCACGCTGAGCTTCCAGCCCGAAGACGGGAGCGAGGCGCAAAGCTTCGAGGTGTTCCAAGCTCCCGGTGCCGGTGTCGCTATGGCGATGTACAACCTCGATGAATCGATTAAGGACTTCGCACGCGCGTCGCTGAACTACGGGCTTTCGCGAAATTACCCGGTGTACCTCTCCACCAAGAACACGATTCTGAAGGCCTATG
>JAHEGA010000062.1 GCA_024639925.1 Microbacteriaceae bacterium | reverse complement strand
TGGCGACTTTTTTGCCCCTTTCACCTACGGAATGCCCGAGCTCGTGCGGGCGTCGGGTCCAACCTCCCGTGAGCTCCTGGCCGGCGCGCGGAGCATTGCGGTTCCCGGGTGCAATGCCACCGCGGTCACGCTTGCGCTCGCACCGCTTCTCGCTCGGGGGTTCATCCAGGGTGACGATATTTCCGCGGTTCTCGCTGTGGGTTCATCCGGTGCAGGCAGGGCAGCACGGAGTGACCTTTTGGCTGCGGAGCTGACGGGTTCGGCGAAACCCTATGCCGTGGGGGGAATACATCGTCATCTTCCAGAAATTCGTCAGAACTTTGCCGCTGCCTCTGGTCGGACCACCTCGGTGTCCATGACGCCGGTGCTGGTTCCCATGTCGCGAGGCATCCTCGCCACGTGCAGCGCCCCCTTGGCGAGCGCCGTAGGCGTTGAAGAGATTCATCGGGTGCTTGTCGATGCCTATGCCGAGGAACCTTTTGTTCGGGTCTATGACCGGGGACTGTTCCCCGCAACCAGTGACGTTATCGGGTCGAACACTCTTGCGCTCGGGGTGGCGGTTGATGTTGCCGTGAACCGTGTGATCGTGGTGGCGGCTGTGGACAACCTGATCAAGGGGACGGCGGGAGCAGCGCTGCAGAGCTTGAACCTTGCCTTAGGACTCGAAGAGTCCAGTGGCCTCACGATGGACGGGCTTGCACCGTGAGCGTCACCGCAGCCCGCGGTTTTCGCGCTGGCAGTGCTGAAGCTGGGCTTGCTACCCGCGGGGGTGTTGATCTTACGGTCGTGATCAACGACGGTGACACGATCCCTGCAGCATGCGTCTTCACCACCAATAAAGCCAAAGCGCATCCCATCCTGTGGTCACAACAGGTCATCGGTGCCGGGCGTGCCCGCGCCATCGTCCTGAACGCCGGCGGGGCAAACTGCTTTACCGGCCCGGAGGGTTTTGCCCTCACTCATGCCAGTGCCGAAACCCTTGCTGGTCTTCTCGATAACACCGGTGCTAGCGAAGTGTTGGTCTGCTCGACCGGTCTGATTGGTGAACCGCTGCCCGCAGGTGCCGTTGTGCAGGGCATCGAGCGCGCGGTCGCACTTTCTGATTCCAGCGTGGAGGCTGGTGTCGCCTCGTCTGAGGCAATTTTGACCACCGATTCACGCCCCAAGACAGCCGTCGTCACGCTGGAAGTGGAGGGGGGAGTCGTCACTATTGGAGGGATGGCGAAAGGCGCTGGAATGTTGGCTCCAGGCCTTGCCACGATGCTGGTGGTGATCACGACCGATGCGGCGCTGGAAGCGGATGATTTGGACCAGGCACTGCGGGCAGCAACGCGCGTCAGCTTCGATCGTCTCGATTCCGATGGCGCCATGTCCACCAACGATCAGGTCACCTTGATGGCGTCCGGAGCGAGCGGGCTGACCCCAACCCTGGACGCATTCCAGGCGTCGCTCACCACCCTCTGCTCAGACCTCGCGCACCAGCTACTGGCCGATGCTGAGGGTTCGAGCCACGACATCACCATTACCGTGACGGGAGCGCAATCCGAAGACGATGCGGTCGCGGTCGGGCGGGCTGTTGCGCGAAATAACCTCTTCAAGGCCGCGATGTTTGGGCAAGATCCCAACTGGGGGCGAGTGTTGGCGGCGATTGGCACGGTCGATGTTCCCTTCGACATATACGCGGTCGACGTCAGCATGAACGGTGTTCGCGTGTGTCACGCGGGTGCGCCTGATCGGCCCAGAAGTGACGTGGACCTGAGTGCTCGAGCGATTGAAGTGCTCATCGAACTGCACGCTGGCTCGCATCAGGCAAGTATTTGGACCAACGATCTCACCCATGCGTATGTCCACGAGAACAGCGCGTACTCAAGCTAATGGCCGTCTTGCCCTCTTCTCACCCGGAAGCGTTTCTGAAAGCAGCAACGCTGACCGAGGCGTTGCCGTGGATGCGTCGCTTCCAGGGCGCCATATTCGTCATCAAGCTCGGTGGAAATGCGATGGTCGACGAGACGCTCCTGCAGGCTTTCGCGGATGACATGGTGTTTCTCCACACGGTGGGGGTGCGGCCGGTTGTTGTGCACGGCGGTGGCCCACAAATTTCTCAGGCGCTGGCCAATCGCGGGATTGAGAACGAATTCGTGGGGGGCTACCGTGTCACCACGACTGAGGCGATTCCCGTCGTGCGTGAGGTGCTTCGCGAACAGATCAGTGCCGATATCGCCGAGCGGATTAACTCCCACCACGATATGGCTGTAGTTCTCTCGGGCGAAGATAACGAGCTCTTCACCGCGGTTCGCAAGGGCGCTGAGGTGGACGGTGTCGCCGTGGACCTCGGCCATGTGGGTGAAGTGGTAGGGGTGAAACCTGACCCTCTGCATCAGCTGCTTGCCGAGGGAAAACTTCCCGTCGTGTCTTCTTTAGCACCGGAGCGAGAGAGCACCTCCGTGCTCAATGTGAATGCGGACGCTGCTGCGGCAGCGCTTGCTGTTGCGCTCGGGGCAACCAAGCTTGTCCTCTTGACCGATGTCCCAGGCCTCTATGACAAATGGCCGGCAACGGACTCCGTGGTGTCATCGCTCACCGCAGACGAGCTGGAAGCCCTCTTGCCTTCGCTGGAGTCCGGGATGATCCCGAAGATGAGAGCCTGCTTAGATGCGGTGCGAGGAGGCGTGTCGAAGTCCGCCATCATTGATGGCAGGCTTGCGCACTCTGTCCTCTTGGAGGCGTTTACAACAGAGGGAATAGGAACCGAGGTGGTAGCGCCGTGACGAGACACTTTTTGCGCGATGACGACATCAGCCCCGCCGAGCAGGCAGAGATTTTGGATCTGGCTCTAGCGCTCAAGAGCGAGCGCTTCTCGACCCGTCCGCTGGAAGGCCCTCAGACCGTGGCCGTCATTTTCGACAAGTCCTCCACGAGAACGCGGGTTTCTTTTGCGGTGGGAATTGCTGATTTAGGGGGGCAACCTCTCATCATTTCGACCGCAAACTCGCAGTTGGGTGGCAAAGAAACCCCCTCGGATACTGCGCGTGTTCTCGAGCGGATGGTGGCTGCCATCGTGTGGCGAACGTATGCGCAATCGGGGCTCGAAGAAATGGCCGCAGGAACCCTTGTGCCCGTCATCAATTCGCTGAGCGATGACTTCCACCCCTGCCAGCTTCTGGCAGATTTGTTGACCATTCGCGAACACAAGGGGACTCTCGCCGGGCTGACCGTGACCTTCGTGGGCGATGGCGGAAGCAACATGGCGCAGAGTTACGCCCTGGCGGGCGCAACTGCGGGCATGCACGTCCGGATTGTGTGCCCCGAAACCTTCCGGCCCAGTGCCTCGGTCGTGGGTGACGCTCGGGCCATTGCCGAGAAGACCGGGGGTTCCATCACGGTGTTGCACCACCTGGAGGATGCCGTTGAGGGAAGCGATGTGGTCGTGACCGACACCTGGGTGTCGATGGGTAAAGAGGAAGAAAAAGCAGAACGCGTGGCGACGTTTGGGCCCTTCCAGGTGGGGCGTGCCGCGATGGCTCTTGCCCGCGACGACGCGATTTTCCTTCACTGCCTCCCCGCCGACCGGGGTTTTGAGGTCACTCCGGAGGTTATTGATGGGCCTCAAAGTGTGATCTGGGATGAATCAGAGAATCGACTTCACGCCCAAAAAGCACTCATGGTCTGGCTTTTGGAGCGGGCTGAGTCCTCTAGCTCGCGCCGATAGACTGACCTTTCACCACCTAGTGACCTCTGAGAGAAAGTAGTTTCCTTCGTGACCGATCGCGTTGTTTTGGCATATTCCGGCGGACTGGATACCTCTGTGGGTATTGGCTGGCTTCAGGATGCCACCGGGAAAGAAGTTATTGCTCTGGCTGTCGACGT
>JAHEGA010000052.1 GCA_024639925.1 Microbacteriaceae bacterium | reverse complement strand
CGAGTGGGCCCATCGAAAAGGGCACCACGTAAAGAGTTCGACCCGTCATGCTGCCTGCGGTCAGTGAGGTCAGGGTTTCGCGCATCTCTGTGGGATCGGCCCAGTTGTTGGTCGGTCCAGCGTCTGCTTCCTCTGTGGAACAGATGTAGGTCCGCGATTCCACCCGCGCAACATCGCTCGTCTCACTCCTGGCGATGTAGGAGTTGGGCCGGAGGGTGGGATTGAGCGCGGTGAGTGTGCCCTGGGCGACCAGAGTGTCGATGAGTTTTGTGCTTTCGTCACTGGACCCGGTGCACCAGTGGATTGCATCGGGTGTGGCCAACGTCGCGATGTCCGCCACCCACGATCGCAGGCTTTCGGGGACAACAGATTCTTCGGTGGTTTCGGTAGGTGCTTCCATGGTCATAGACATCAGTGGCTCCTCATGGCGGGTTTTCCTCCACTCTTGTCAATACCGAGGTGCTAACACGGCCATTTAGCGTGTCAATAATTAGCATTTTTGTTGTAATGTCGAATTTATGGCGGAATCATTAGCCCTCGGGCAGCACATGCGACATGTGAGACAGCAAGCGGGGTTGACCCTTGAAGAGTTGAGTGGGCGACTGGGAATCACCCCAAGCCACCTGTCGCTGCTGGAAACTGGGAAGCGGGAGGCCCGGGTGAGCCTGCTCCAGAGCCTCTGTGCCGAGCTTGGGGTCACTATGGCGGAGTTGCTTGATGAGTCACCGCCCACACCTCGAGCGCAGCTCGAGCGCGATTGGGCAGCGGCACAACAGGGCCCGCTTGTAGCGCAACTAGGTCTCCCCCCGCTGAAGGTGACCAAGGCTGTGAGCGATGACCAACTGCGCACGCTGTTGGCCCTCCACGCCGAACTGGTGCGACGGGAAAAGCTTGCGCTAGCGACCCCGGAGGAAGCCCGGCGCGCCAACACCCAGTTGCGCTTAGCGATGAGAGATATCGACAACTACCGGCCGGATTTGGAGGAGCTTGCCTCCGATCTGGTGGCATCAGTGGGACACGAAACCCGCGGGGCTTTGACCCACCGAGACGTCGCGCTGATGGCGGGAAAACTGGGCCTGGAAATCGTTCACGTGGGGGATCTACCCCGCAGTGCGCGCAGCGTGACGGATCTCGAAAATGGTCGGATTTATCTTCCACCGGCGTCCATTCCCGGCGGGCACGGCTTGCGCTCACTGGCGCTGCAAGCCATCGCCCATCAGGTGTTGAAACATAACGTTCCCGACACGTATGAAGAGTTCCTGCAGCAGCGACTGGACATCAACTACTTCGCCGCCGCCTGTTTGATGCCCGAGCGTCAGGCGCTCGATTTTCTCACTCAGGCGAAAAAAGAGAAAAACCTCGCGGTGGAAGATTTCCGTGATGCCTTCGGAGTGACCCATGAGGCGGCCGGCCTCCGGTTCATGAACCTGGCGACAAAACACCTGGGGTTGGGCCTGCACTTTTTGCGCGTGGGGGACGACGGTGTTATTTACAAGGCCTACGAAAACGACGGTCTGGCTTTGCCGGTCGATGTCATGGGTTCCCCGGAAGGTCAGATTGTGTGTCGGCACTGGAGCGCCAGGGAAGCCTTCACGCGAACGAATCGTACGACCGAGTACCACCAGTACACGGACACACCCGAGGGAACGTTTTGGGAATCCACCCAAATTGGCACCTCGCTCGCCGACGAGTTCTCCATCACGGTGGGGGTTACGTTCGAAGACGCGAAGTGGTTCCGTGGACGAGACACGACGGAGAGACAATCCTCGAAATGCCCCGACCTAGCGTGCTGTCGGGAGGCCAACGGGTCGCTGAGGGAAAAGTGGTCGGGCAGGGCGTGGACCAGCGCACGACTACATGCCCACGTCCTTTCGCCGCTGCGCGGCGGAATGTTCCCCGGTGTGGACGACGTCGAATTGTTCGAGTTCTTGGAGACGCACGAGAGCCCAGATTCCCGATAGAGGCAGAGCGGACATCATTCCGCTGACATGTGCCCCCAGCAGGATTCGAACCTGCGGCCTTCTGCTCCGGAGGCAGACGCTCTATCCCCTGAGCTATGGGGGCCAAGGAACCTCCTTAGGTTACAACCTCGGTCGGGGGGATACGGACGGATAGACTCGGGCGTTGTGGAACCCCAAGCGCTTGCAGCCCTCATCGCCGAGCGCGTTCTTGCGCAGCTGAGCTCCCACGGCGTGGAGGACCTCCCCGCTGAGGTAGATGTTGCGCTGGAGCGACCGCGGTCTGCCGACCACGGCGACTGGGCAACGTCTGTCGCGTTGAAGGTGGCCAAGCACGCCGGTGTCCCACCAAGAGATTTCGCTGCGGCGTTGGCTACCGACATTGGTTCACTACCCGGTGTTGCCGTCGCTGACGTTGCGGGACCAGGTTTCATCAACATCACGCTGGAGGCCGGTGCGGCGGGAGAGTTGGTCGCCACCATTCTCGAACTGGGCGAGCACTATGGCCAAAGCACCGCTCTTGCGGGAGAAACCATCAACGTGGAATTTGTGTCTGCAAACCCCACAGGCCCCCTACACATCGGTCACACCCGATGGGCAGCGCTGGGTGATTGTCTCGTTCGGGTTCTTCGCAGCGCCGGGGCCGATGTCACCAGCGAGTTTTATGTCAACGACGCTGGCGCGCAGATGGACACCTTTGGTGAGTCGATCCTGGCGAGCATTCTGGGCGAAGCCCCTCCCGAGGGTGGCTACCAGGGCTCCTACATCGCAGATCTCGCAGCCCGGGTGCTGGAGCAAGATCCTGAGTTAGTGGGTGAGTCGCGCGCGGAGCAAATCGCTCGCGCACGCGACACCGGCTATCGCCTTCAACTGGCCGACATCAAACAGTCCCTCACGGACTTCGGGGTCGAATTCGGTGTGTGGTTTTCCGAGCGCACCCTCCACGAAAACGAGGCGACCGGAACGAGCCTGATCGATTCTTCCCTCGAGCGCCTGCGCGCTGGCGGGCACGTTTTCGAGGAAGACGACGCCGTGTGGGTGCGAACCACGGACTTTGGTGATGACAAGGACCGAGTGATTCGTCGGGCAAACGGGGTTTATACCTACTTTGCAGCCGACGCCGCCTACTACCTCTCAAAAACTGATCGAGGCTTTGAGAAAAAGATTTACCTTCTCGGCGCCGACCACCACGGCTATATCCACCGACTCAAAGCCCTCGCCGGTGCCGCCGGTGAAGACCCCGAGAAGAACATCGAAATCTTGATCGGCCAGTTGGTCAGCATCAATGGGGCGAAACTTTCCAAGCGTGCAGGCAACATCATTGAGCTGGACGACCTTCGCGAATGGCTCGGTGTCGATGCGCTTCGGTATTCCCTCGCCCGATACCCCGCAGATTCGCCCTTGAGTTTGGATCCAGAAATCTTGACCAAGCGCAGTAACGACAACCCGGTCTTCTACGTGCAGTACGCGCACGCTCGAACCCACCAGGTGGCGCGAAACGCGGAAGCATCAGGCGTTGCCACCGACACGTTTGACCCCTCGTTGCTGACAGAACCCACGGAAGCGGCGTTGATTTCCTCGTTGGCCGATTTCCCCCGGGTGGTGACCCAGGCCGCGAATCTTCGCGAACCGCACCGGGTTGCCCGATACCTGGAAGACGTTGCGGCGCTCTTCCACCGCTGGTACGACCACGCCCGAGTGACACCGCAGGGCGATGACCCCATTGAACCGGTGCACCACACCAGGCTGTCTCTCAATAACGCGACCGGTCAGGTATTACGTAACGGATTGGCTCTCCTCGGTGTGAGCGCACCTGAGCGAATGTGAGCGCTCGGCAAGACTTCGCTATCCTTGGAGAGGCTTCAGGAACCAATCCGGGTTCGCTCGCCTCACCTTGTCCCCACTCGTGAGGTCTTAGCGACAATGTCCCACCCGCTTTCTCCCCGCTGGCTTTCCCAGCCGCAGGATGCCAACGCCCTGCAT
>JAHEGA010000070.1 GCA_024639925.1 Microbacteriaceae bacterium | reverse complement strand
GCCATCAGGTGGCCACGGACGCGGAACGCGTTAATGAGCTCCTGCACGCGGGAAGTTTTGTTGACCATGTCGGCCTGATTGACCGCGATGTCCTCGGCCCAGTGGATGGGCATGTACGGAATGCGCAACGAGGCAAAGATTTCTTCGTAGAAACCCTGTCCGCCGATCAGGTAGTCGTGGACTGTGGCGAGGTACTCGCCTGACCCTGCACCCTGAATGACGCGGTGGTCATAGGTAGAGGTCAGGGTGATGGTTTTTCCAATACCCAGATCTGCCAGTGTCCGCTTCGAAGAACCCTGGAATTCGGCGGGGTATTCGAGAGCACCTGCACCGATAATGCAAGCCTGGCCTTTCATGAGGCGCGGAACGGAGTGGACGGTCCCGATTCCCCCGGGGTTGGTCAACGAAATGGTGTTTCCTGCGTAGTCATCGGCCACGAGTTTGCCGCCACGAGCGCGAGAGACCACGTCCTCGTAGGCCAACAGGAAATCAGCGAACCCCATGTTCTGAGTCCGCTTGATGCCCGGAACGACGAGGCCGCGGGTCCCATCGGGCTTGGGCATGTCAATGGCGATACCGAGGTTGATGTTTGCCGGTTGGACCACCACGGGTTTCCCGTCCACCTCGTCGTAGTAGACGTTTTGGCCGGGGAGCTCTTTGAGGGCCTTGATCATGGCCCAGGCAATCAGGTGAGTGAACGACACTTTGCCACCGCGGGTGCGCCGAAGGTGGTTGTTGATGACGATGCGGTTATCGATCATCAGTTTTGCCGGAACGGTCCGCACGCTGGTCGCAGTGGGAACGCTCAGGCTTTGGTCCATGTTGGCTGCCAAGGCTTTGGCCATTCCTTTGAGCGGAGCAATTTCGTCGCTCGGCTCAGCGACCTCAGCGGCTTCCGCATCGGACACCACAGGAGTCGGCGATGTGGGCGCTTCCGCGGGGATGGGTTGTTCGCGTGGCTTGACGGAGGTCGTTTTGGCGATGGGCGCAGTCATGGGCGAAGGATCATCTGCCGGAGATGCGGGGGCTGGGCTTGCGCTCGTGGGGGTTGGCGGTGTTGCTCCCTCACCTGCTCGATTTTCGAACAGCGGCCACCACGCCTTGTCGACCAGCTCAGGGTCTTTCTGGAACAGGGCCCACAGCTCGTCAACGAGCCACTCGTTTGCCCCAAATTCGACGGATTCTTTGATCGTGTCGTTATCTGACACCCTGTTGACTCTCACTCTCGCATCGCCCACTCTGTGGCCTCAAGCTTACCGGCATTGTCCCCAGGAATCTGCGATGCCCAAGCTCGGGGAGTGCCCCGGTGATAGTGTTACGACGTCATGAGTGACTCGCCATCAGGCTCCACCAACCCCGGTCATAAACCCTGGGGTACCCACAGGGTGGGTGCCCGTTGAGCACAGATCTTCTGCTCTTCCTCACGGGAGTGATTCTTGCGTTGGGTACCGGCGTATTCGTGGGAAGCGAATTCGCCCTCCTCAACCTGGATCGCTCGGACCTTGAAGCGCGCCGGGCCAAAGGGGAAAAAGGCCACGGCATCACCATCACGGCACTCAAAAAAACCTCCACGCACCTTTCCAGTGCGCAACTGGGGATTACGCTCACCACAATCCTGACCGGTTACACGATGGAACCGGCAATTTCGTCGATGGTCGCCGACCCGCTCGCTTCGCTGGGCGTGCCTGAGGATTTCGTTCGACCGGTGGGGGGAGTCCTCGGGATTCTGCTTGCGACGTTTATTTCGATGATTTTCGGTGAACTCGTGCCGAAGAACTACGCGCTGGCGGTGCCGCGTGCGACCGCACGCGTATTGGTGCCGCTGCAAGTGGCGTTTACGTGGACATTCCGTCCGTTCATTGCCTTCCTCAACGGCAGTGCGAACAGAATTCTTCGCGCGATGGGGATCGAGCCAAAAGAAGAGCTTTCCGCTGCGCGAACGGCAGACGAACTGTCCAGCCTGGTGCAGCGCTCTGCGCTCCAAGGGCTACTGGAAGACGACACCGCTACGTTGCTTTCGCGCACCATCGAGTTTTCCCGCCACAACGCGGTGGACGTGATGACACCTCGAACCAAAGTGGAAAGTGTTCACCGCAGCGACACCGCGTGGGATGTGATTGCTCTGGCGAAGAAAACCGGTCTGTCACGGTTCCCCGTAATCGATGAATCGCTGGACGACATCCGCGGTGTGGTTCACGTCAAGCAAGCTGTTGCCGTCCCGGTGGACAAGCGAGCAGAGGTCCCCGCCTCGGCCCTCCAGTCTGACGTCATTCGCGTTCCGGAAACGATGACGCTGGATGTGCTGCTCACCGAGTTGCGCGGCCGGGGTTACCAGGTGGCGATCGTGGTAGACGAATACGGTGGCACCTCGGGCATCGCCACCCTCGAAGACCTTGTGGAAGAGCTCATTGGCGAAGTCGCTGATGAGCACGATCGCGCGTCGCTTGATGTTGTTCGAGCGCGCGATTGGTTCACCTTCCCCGCTAATTTGCGCCCGGATGAATTAGAAGAGCGAACGGGTGTCGCTGTTCCGGAAGACGGACACTACGAAACGATTGCGGGTTTCATGTTGGCGTCGCTGGGCCGGATGGCACAGGTCGGCGACGTGGTGGATATGCCCCTGGGGGAATTTCGCATCGAGCGGATGGACAACCGACGCATCGATCGAGTGCGTTTCACGCCTCACGTGAGCGCCGAGGAGGTGACGTTGCTGTGAGCGATTGGGCGGGTCTCGCGTGGCTCGTTGTCTTGTTGGCTGGCAACGCTTTCTTTGTGGGGGCTGAATTTGCTGTCATCGCCGCTAAACGATCCCAAATTGAGCCACTCGCGGATGAGGGCAGCAAGCGCGCCAAGACATCCTTGTTTGCCATGGAGCACGCCACACTCATGCTGGCCACCTCGCAACTGGGGATTACGGTGTGTTCGCTGCTCATCTTGTTGGTTTCAGAGCCAGCGCTTCATCACCTGCTGGAGGGCCCTCTCGGACAGGTGGGCTTGCCCGAAGCTGCCGTGTCTGGGGTGTCTTTTGCCATTGCGCTTCTGATCGTGACGTATCTCCACGTAGTACTGGGCGAAATGGTCCCGAAGAACATTTCGTTCTCGGTCCCCGATAAAGCGGTACTGATTTTGGCGCCACCTCTGGTGTTTGTCTCCAAAGTGATTTCGCCCATCATCCGTGCGCTGAATGCCATTGCGAATGGAATCCTCCGGTTGACGCGCGTCGAGCCCAAGGCAGAGGCGACCAGCGCCTACACCTTGGATGAAGTCGCCACCATCGTCGCCGAATCAACAAAAACCGGGATGCTCTCTGATCACTCCGGCGCACTGAGCGCTGCCTTTGATTTCACCGCAAAGACTGTTGCCGACGTGAACATCTCACTCGAGAATTTGGTCACCCTTCCCGAGGATGCGACGCCCCGGGATGTTCAGCAGGCTGTTTCGCAGCGGGGCTTCTCCCGTTACGTCCTCGTCAACGACGATGGGGACCCCACCGGCTACGTCCACATCAAAGACCTGTTGGATGCTGAAGATGGTGAGGGCGACTACCCGGTCCCACCCCGGAAGATTCGCACGCTGGTTGCTCTTTCCGATCATGTGGACCTTGAGGATGCCCTCGCCACGATGCGCGGCACCGGTTCACACCTCGCGAAGGTCACGGACTCGGAGGGTCACACCGCTGGCGTATTGTTCCTCGAAGACATCATTGAAGAGCTCGTGGGAGAAGTTCGCGACGCGACCACCCGCCACTAGGCATCAGACAGGAGAGCAACCATGGATAGGTTTTTGGTTCTGGGTGAGGCTCTCACCGACTGCGTCATCACCCAGGGGGTGACCACAGAAGCTCCGGGGGGATCCCCCATGAACGTGGCCATTGGCCTCGGCCGACTGGATAACGACGTCATCATGGCCACCCGGTTTGGCCCTGACCCGCGTGGTGACGCATTGCGCGATCACCTCGCAGCAAGCTCAGTGGAGACCATCCCCGAAGCGGGTCGTGCCGAGCGAACCTCCAGTGCACAGGCCACTATTGCCAGCGATGGCTCGGCGG
>JAHEGA010000060.1 GCA_024639925.1 Microbacteriaceae bacterium | reverse complement strand
GTGGTTCCGAGCGGTCCCTCGGCTGATTCAAACACCAGTCCGGCTTCGAAAATCGCGAGCGACGAGAATCCTCGGGAGAGGTTTCGATGAGCAGTCTCGAGCAATCCCGGGACCAAACTTGCTCGCATGCGGTTTATCTGCGCATCGATCGCGTTGTGGAGAGGCACTCCTGGGTTGCGGTCCTCTCCAAAAATTTCGTTGTCAGCAGAGGTGACAAACGGGTAGGCCAAGACCTCGGTCATGCCCCGCGCCGCCAGACTGCGAGTAATTCGACGCTTAGCGGCCTGTTGGGGACTCAACCCTCTGCCGGCAGGAGCAATCGGAAGTGCCGAGGGAATCGTGTCGTATCCCACGATTCGCGCGACTTCTTCGATGAGCCCCTGCACGTCAACGATGTCCGGGCGCCAGGAAGGAGGCGTCACGTGAAGGGCTGTCTCCTGCGGAGAAATCTGGGCGCCGATGTCTTCCAGCACCCTCTGCACAACGTCCTGGTTGACATCCATGCCCGTCAACCTCGTAACGGCGTCAGCCGGCATCTCGAACGACGGCATCACTCCGGCGGAGCTGGCTAGCACTCGTGACCCGAGGGTGTCTCGGGTACCCCCGGCATGCTCTTCCAAAAGGGACACAACCCGCTCTGCCGCAGCTTCAGCCACAAGGGGGTCCACTCCTCGCGCAAAGCGTTTAGAGGCTTCGCTCGGCAACTTATGGCGACGTTGGGTCCGCGCAATGGACACCGGTTCGAACCAGGCAGCTTCGATCAGCACATTGCGGGTGGAATCAGAAATCTCTGTCGCGGCACCGCCCATGACACCGGCCAAACCGATGACACCGGAATCATCGGTGATAGTCAGGTCCTCGGGGTCGAGCGTGCGCTCCTGGCCATCCAACGTCACGAGTGTTTCCCCCGCAGCAGCGCGACGAACAGTTATTCCACCCTTAAGTGAATCGAGGTCATACCCGTGAATAGGTTGTCCCATTTCGAGCATCACGTAGTTCGTGATGTCCACCGGAAGTGAAATAGAGCGGATTCCGGCAAGCGCCAGCCGGGCCACCATAAAAGCCGGTGTTGGCCGTGTTGGGTCAATCCCCCGAACTGAGCGGGTGATGAACACCTGACACCCCTCGACACCCCGAAGGGGTGCTGAATCTTGCACCGTGACCGAAAAACCTTCTCCCACCCCCGGCGTAACGGAAAGCGCGGGGTCTCGGAAAGCTGCGCCGGTCGCATGGTGGTACTCACGAGCAATGCCGCGAATGGACAGCGCATAGCCCCGGTCAGGGGTGACATTCATTTCTGGGGCAACGTCATCGAGCCCGAGGAGCGCAATCGCGTCGGTACCAACTTCGGCAGTGATGCCGAGCTCCGCGAGACGCAAAATACCGTCGTGATCCTCGCCTAATCCGAGCTCTTTAGCGGAGGCGATCATTCCATCCGATACGTGACCATAGGTCTTCCGAGCACTAATCGGGAAGGGGCCCGGCAACACAGCGCCCGGTAGGGACACCACCACTAGATCGCCGACAAAAAAGTTGGCCGCCCCGCAGACAATTCCCCGCACGGCGGGGGCTCCTTCGGCGTCGGCTGCGGCGACTTTGACCTGACACCAGCGAATCGTTTTGCCGTTGGTTTGAGGTTCTTCGACGAATTCAAGCACCTCGCCCACCACGACTGGGCCCTCCAGCTCAAACCGGTGCACGCCCTCTTCTTCGAGCCCGACCGACACCAGAGCAGCGTGAACGCTTTCCGGCGTCACATCTTCGGGTAGATCCACATATTCACCGAGCCAGGACAGCGGGGTGCGCATTAGACCACCATCCCAAACTGACCGGAGAAGCGAACGTCGCCCTCGACCATGTCTCGCATGTCCTGCACGTTGTTGCGGAACATCAGCGTGCGCTCAATCCCCATACCAAAGGCAAAACCTTGGTACTCCTCGGGGTCAATACCCGCGGCACGCAGAACGTTGGGGTTGACCATCCCACACCCGCCCCATTCAATCCAGCGCGCGCCGCCGACGAAGGTGGGGTGCCAGATGTCGAGCTCGGCGCTGGGTTCGGTGAACGGGAAATAGTTGGCTCTCAAGCGGATTTTTGCCTCCGGTCCAAACATGGACCGCGCGAGGTGCTCCAAAGTTCCTCGCAGATGAGCCATGGTGAGCCCCTTATCAATCGCGATCCCCTCGATTTGGTGGAAGACCGGAGTGTGGGTGGCGTCCAGTTCGTCGGTGCGGTACACGCGACCCGGCGCGACCACATAGACCGGAAGCTCGCGAGCGAGCAGCGAGCGGACCTGAACCGGGGACGTGTGCGTGCGAAGCAGGAGGTGGGATTCGACAGGTTCAACAAAGAACGTGTCCTGGAGCGCTCGGGCTGGGTGATCGGCGTCGAAGTTCAGGGCATCAAAGTTGAACCACTCGTGCTCAAGCTCTGGGCCCTCAGCAACTTCCCATCCCATCGCGACGAACACATCGGCCATGTCTTCCATCAGCACGGAGAGCGGATGCCTGGACCCGGCCGGGCGACGAACCCCCACACCCGTCAAGTCCAGCGCTTCTTCCGCGAGAACTTCCCGCTCGCGTTCCGCCACCAACTCGGCTTCTCGGGCAGCTAACGCCTGTCCCACAGCGGCTTTTGCTTCCCCCATGAGTTTGCCGGCTGCGGCCTTCTGGTCTCCGGGCAAATCCCGGAGCCTTGCGTTCATGAGCGCAATCGGAGATTTCTCTCCCACATGCGCAGTTTTCGCCGCCTGGAGAGTCTCCACCGTGTCAGCCGAAGCGAAGGCCGCTAGTGCCGAATCGATCGCAGACTGCGCGTTTTCGGGCGTAATGGCGGTTTTGTCGGACACGGTCGCCAAGTCTACTGGGCGCACGCGAGCGACAGGATGTCCCTAGCGTTGCTGGGCAAACGCCGTTTGGTAGAGGCACAGCGCGGCTGCCGTTTGAAGGCTCAGTGACTCGGCTCGACCGTACAACGGAACAGCAACCCGAGCATCCGCCTGCGCTGCCTCCTCGTCTGCCAAACCGTGAGCCTCGTTGCCAAAGATCCACGCAGTTGGCTGCGCGAGCCCGCCGTTGGCAGCCAGCTCGTTGATATCGGTCCCACTGGCTTGCGTGGCACAGGTGCGAAGACCGGCCTGCCGAAGCGCACCCATCGTGGCTTCAAAAGAGACTCCGGTCACCACGGGGATGTGGAACAAACTTCCCGTGGTTGCTCTCACCGCTTTCGGGTTGTATACGTCGACGCTGGATTCCGTCACGATCACAGCGTCAGCCCCGGCGGCATCAGCACTGCGGATGATGTTGCCGACATTGCCCGGGTCCTTCACTTCGTGAAGCACCGCCACATTCCGGGGATCCCCAGACACCACCTGGTCCAAGGGTGAATCAACAAAACCGCAGACGGCAAGAACGCCTTGAGGGGTGACGGTGTCGCACATCGCCATCAACACCTCGTCGGCAGCAGGCACAATGTCGACGCCCGCTTTTTTCGCAAGCTCGATGACGTCCAAATGTTTGTCCGCGCTGGCGTGGGTGACGAACAGCTCGAGAACCGCATCTGGGGCGCTAGAGAGAGCCTCGCGCACAGCCTGAGGGCCCTCCACAAGGAACATCCGAGCATCACGCCGGCGCTGCTTCTTGGCGAGCTTGGCAACCTGCCGAACACGGGGCGAGCGGGGGTTCTCCAACACCCTCTCAGAGTACGCGGTGGCGGCACCTCGAGTCCCCCGACTCACCTCCCGCAAAGCACAAAACCCCGGCTACCAGCCGGGGTTTTGTGAAGGAGCTTTAGGACTTGACGGCAGGAGCCGAGGTGTCCTTGGGCAAAGCCTTCTTGGCTTCAGCCACCAGGGTTGCGAACGCTGCGGGTTCGTTGACAGCAAGCTCAGCGAGCATGCGACGGTCAACCTCAATCCCCGCAAGACCGAGGCCCTGGATGAAACGGTTGTAGGTCATTCCGTTTGCGCGCGAAGCAGCGTTGATGCGCTGGATCCACAGGCGACGGAAGTCACCCTTGCGCTGGCGGCGATCACGGTAGCTGTAGACGAGCGAGTGAATAACCTGCTCTTTGGCTTTCCGGTACAGGCGAGAGCGCTGACCGCGGTAACCCGAAGCGCGCTCGAGGATAACCCGACGCTTTTTGTGTGCGTTTACCGCATTCTTTACACGTGCCATGATTCTTTTCCTTCGTTTCGTTCAGGTCTAGTTGGCGAGAAGCTTCTTGATGA
>JAHEGA010000057.1 GCA_024639925.1 Microbacteriaceae bacterium | reverse complement strand
CCAGCGTGGACACCACAAAGGGTTCGCGGGCTTTCTGGAAGAACGCATGACTCTCCGGCTTCTGAACACTCGCTGTCGCCACCGCATCTCGAACCGCTTGGGCGTGCAAGGCGCTGGGGGTGAGCACCATCAGCGATTCGTTACCACGCGCCATGGCGTGATCCATGACGTGTTGCACCACGGTCTGAACTTCAGCAGCGACACCCTCGACCAAACCTGTGCGGGAATCGGGCATCCCGTGACCGTCTTCGACCCATTCGATGACGACGGAAGGGTGGCCGAGGAAACTTCCCGCCCACGGCAACACCGAAAGGGTGTTGCCGTAGAAGGCGTCATTGAGGAACCCGCTCAGGTCATCTCCACTGCTGCGGTGACTGGTGGTCAGCCGGAAGCTGGGCATCACGTCTCTCGTCCGAGAGAGCAGCGATTGTTGGTGCCAGGAATCGGAATCCAGCGGCACGCGCTCGGGGCTTCGCAACGCGAGGGTGAACGGCTGCGGTGTCTGGGTGACCGGGTCTCCCACCACGACCAACTGTGGCGCTCGGCGCACAGCACCGAGAGCCTCGGGCACCGTCACGCTGCCGGCATCCAACACCATGACCGTGTCAAATCGCACCGTTTCTGGCAGGTGGTGGACGTTGTAGGGGGTGGTGACCCACACGGGGGAGAGCGCTTTCACCAAATGCGGAGCTTGCTCACTCAGCGCGAGAGCTGTCGGGGCAGGGGTTTTCAGGAGCGCCTTCAGCGCGGTGGCTTCTTCGGGCCAATCCATGAGGCCTAGCTTCCACCGCTCAGCCAGTTGCCACGATAATGTTTGGGCTCGCCCGCCGTAGTGGGCTTCATCCACCAGCCTGAAGTCAGCCTCCAGGCGCTCCAACACCGCTTTGTCAGAACCCAGCAGCGCTTCCTCGCGCTGCAGGATGTGCTCCAGTGCGCCACGCCACCAGGCGAGCTCCAGTTCCGCTGCCACGTCATCTGCTTCCACGTGACGGGTGGCGAGGTCTTCGACAAGCGGACCTAAGTGCCAGCCGGCCAACTGATCGGACACCTCGTGACGTTTTTCCAGACTCTGCAGGATGTCAGATTCCCCTGCCAGCTTCTCGACGTAGGCGATGAGGTCGTGGTTCAGCATGTCCAGCAAGCGGTGTCCGGAACCCGAGCGCTGCAGAACGCGCTCCAAATCCCGCACATCAGATTCCACTTCTTGAAGCAAAACGTGTAGATCGGCCAGACCGGTGGGGACACTCGGCTGGTGACCGGTATCCACGAATCTGTTCCAGAGCTCTCGCTGGGACTCGATCTTCACCAGCGATTCGTGCAGGTCTCCCACATGGACACCGGGGCGCACGTGTTCCTTCGCCAGGTTCTTCAGACGCCTGCGTTGAATGCGCGGCATATCTTTGCCCGCGTCTTTAGGTCCGGTGGCGGTGATGAGCTCTTTGACCGAGCGGTCAAAGACGCTCGGCTGGAAACGATCCAAGGTGTCGCGCAGATCGACCAGCAGGTGAACGAATTGAGAAATCTGCGCAAGCGTCAGCGCCTCGGGCAGAGGTGTTTGCTCTAGTACCGGTCCGACTTTTTCTCCCAAGCGGAGCAGAGTTTCTGACGCTAAGCGTTTGGCGCGCTCGTGGGAGGCTCTCGCGTCCTCAAGGTCTTGGAATTCAACGCCATACCAGGGGGTGTCATCGGGTCCGTATTTGAATTCTCCAAGAGTTGCTGCCCGGGCCAGCATCTCTGCTGCTTGGCCCCGACCGCCGGCAAGCGCCAGCAGTGCTTCTCGTTCCAGCCGAGCGCTGGTCTGTGGTGAATTCTCTTGCAGGGACAGTGTTCCCAGGCTCTGGAAACACTCGAGCGCGCTGACGCGCAGCTCGGGATCTTTCTCCGAGAGTGCGCTGCGGTAGCGGAGGATCACTTTGCGGAGTCTCTCCCACGCGGAGTCCACGTCCGCGGTGGAGGGTTTGGTGGCTTTTTCACTGCGCGAGATGGCGGCAATTAGGTCTTTGCGTGGTTGCGCGACCCGGGCGGCCATGCCGCCAAGCCCTGCATCGGAGAGTCGATCAAGCAGGCCCGCCGTGGTTTCTCCCAGGGCGCTCACCACCAGGACACGTTTGTTCTCGGCGACCAATCCCCCAAGCGCACTCACGACTGTTTGCAGGGTCCCGGTTCCTGCCCCGGCGCTCACGGCCACGGAGTTGCCGGCCAGAATGTTGGCCACAATCGCGTCTTGTTCACCATCGAGCTCCAGGATGGAGCGGTCCTGGCTGGCGGACCGGGAATCCGGGGCAGTGATCTCCACAGGGTTCCTGGCATCCCTCAGTGTGGTCTGGGCGTGGTGGTTACCACCGAGGGCATCAATGATGGGGTGTTGAAGGTTTTTGGCGTCATCCAGCATGGGGGTCTGGATTTCGGCGAAGCTGGAGACAATCAGGCGGGCTGAGACCGCGACATCACCGCGGTGGGCGGTGAGATCGCGGAGACGATCGAGTGCGGGGTTGGGTTTGAAAGCACCCTCATCATCGGTCAACGCGACAAACGCGTCGGCATCCAGGGTGACCTGCAATTGGTCAGCGAACGCTCTCTGCAACCCGGGGTTCAGAAACACTCGGGAGCGTTGCAGGGTCAACTCAACGTCACCGCTCTTACGTCTCAGCGACACCTCCCGCAGCAAAAGCGGTCCGCAGTGCTCGACACCGTCGTGTTGCCACTCGACGAGCCCGATTCCCAACGCCGTGGTGGTCAGGCCTCGCGTGGTCCTCAAGCGCGCGGTGTGCTCCAGCAAGCGCAGTGCTGCTTTCGTGACGGGCCGCCTCGCGACATCGTCGCGGATCAGATTGGCCAGCAGTGTCGGCGATCCTGCGAGGAAGCGGGCCAAACCACCGGGGTGTCCGCGGGAAATATCGATGCGGTTCTCACTGCGGTCTTGGAAGTGAACCAGCGGGCTGGGACCCCCCAGTTCGGAGATCTCCTGCCACCAGCTTTCCCACGCTTGGGCGGCCTGGTTCACGGGGGTTGCCCCCTCGTCTCCGACACTCACCTGGTGGGCAAGGTCATTGGACCACCACGGGGTGACCGGCAGACCGTCTTCCACGCCCGTGGGGGCATCGTAATTATCGGCACGCCACACGCTCCAAACCTAGGCGGATAGGCGCCTATTGGCCCCTATCCCACGCCGATTTCGAGCGGGCACCCGATTCGCAGCCCGCGGTCGCGGCAGCAGTGTTCTCCTCACACCACCGAGAGCGGCAACAGGGACCGCGACTCTGGCGTAATCGGCTCGTGGCTCGGCGTGGGATAAGCGATCACGGGCGCGAGCCGCCTCATCACGCCACATGCTGCCCCTCTCCGGGGTGGGGATAAATAAGTCGTCCAGTGCCCTCGGCCGTGATAGCGTAGGAGGACACTATATATAGACTTATATAACAATCGGGGTTCAGGACATGGCAATCACAAGCGTGGACGTTGACAAAGAATTGATTGCCCGAATCAAGGCGATGACGGGACTCAAGACCGATCGTGAGGTCATCCACGAGTCGTTGACCACAACGGCGGCGCTGGTGTCTCAACAGCAGCTGCTGGACCGGATGAAGTCGCGGGTTTTTACTGACGACCAGGTATCTGCAGGCACCGTTCAGTACCCCTAGTGACGCACCTCATCGACACCAGCGTGTGGCACCGCTATGCGCGCTCAAGCGCGGTTCAAGACGTCATCGATGGCCTGGTATCCCAGGGCGCTCTCCTCACCACGTGTCCGGCGGTGCGCGCGGAATACTGTTTCAGCGCCCGAGACTCATCAGAGCTCGCAGAGCTGCATTCCGATATGGACCTGCTGTACCTTCTCGAGTCGAGTGACCTGACTGCCCGGGTTCAGCAGATCCAGTCGGCCCTGTGGTCCACCGGCCGCGTGAGGGCAGCCGGGGCCGTCGACACCCTGATTGCCGCCTATGCCCTGCACCACCGCCAGACGATCGTCACCTGTGACAGGGACTACGTCCACATCGCCCGCGCTCTCGACACCTCACAGGCCACAGAGTCGCTGCGCGTTATCCACGTGGCTGAGCCCCTGATGACCGCAGGCACCGAATAAGCCCGGCGTGAACCAGACCAGGCGCAGCGGGCCACAAAGAAGTACCCCTGGAGGGATTCGAACCCCCAACCGTTTCCTTAGGACGGAACTGCTCTTCCGTTGAGCTACAGAGGCTAGGAATAAAACTCTATCCAATGGGTCAATGTCACCGCATGCCCGTACTGTGGAGACGTGAAAATCCTTCTAGCAAC
>JAHEGA010000056.1 GCA_024639925.1 Microbacteriaceae bacterium | reverse complement strand
CCGCGTGGTGACGCATTGCGCGATCACCTCGCAGCAAGCTCAGTGGAGACCATCCCCGAAGCGGGTCGTGCCGAGCGAACCTCCAGTGCACAGGCCACTATTGCCAGCGATGGCTCGGCGGATTATGTCTTTGACCTTCGCTGGGATCTTACGGCGGCCATGATTCCCGAGCGGGGCTTCACCCACGTGCACGCCGGGTCAATCGGAGCAACCCTCGAGCCTGGCGGAACCGTGGTGGAGCAAACCCTTCGTCGTGCTGCATCAGCCGGTGCCACAGTGTCTTACGACCCCAATGCGCGACCGATCATCATGGGGGAGCCCGCCGAGGTGTTGCCCCGCATGGAGACGCTCATCGGGTTGAGCACGATCGTGAAAGCCAGTGATGAGGACTGCGAGTGGCTTTACCCGGGTTCGTCTTTTTCTTACGTTGCAGACCGATGGAGAGGCCTGGGAGCCACTCTGGTCATCATCACCCAGGGGCCTGAGGGGGTGGAGGCCTGGTTGGGAGACATCCATGTGGCCTTGCCCATAGTCGCAACGACGGTTGCCGACACCATCGGAGCGGGCGACTCGTTCATGGCCGGCCTTCTCCATGCGCTGGCCGCCCAAGGCCAGCTAGGCCCACAGGACGGCGCGCCACTGGAGACGCTCACGGAGGCTGATGTGAGAGCAGCGCTTGACTTTGCCCTCCACTGCGCCGCTATCACGGTCTCTCGAGTCGGAGCAAACCCGCCCCGAAAGGCAGAGCTTCCCGGCGGCTAACCGCGAGATCTACCCTACGGTGCTGTTGCCAGCAGGCGAGTAATGGCCTCGCCGACCGGGTCTGACTCAATCAGGAATCCATCGTGGCCGTAGGGAGAATCCAACACCAGCGCCCTCGATCCATCCAGCGCGTTGGGGAGGTGCTCTGCTAACTCGTGTTGCTGCTCAATCGGAAACAAACGATCCGTGCTGATGCCGAGCACCAGTGTTGGAGCGGTAATTGAGCCAAGAACCTCGTCCAGGGAGCCTCGGTCCCGGGTGACATCGTGGGAGTTCATCGCATTGACCAGAGTGATGTAGCTATTGGCATCAAATCGCCTCGTGAACTTGTTGCCGTGGAAGTCAAGGTAGCTCTCCACCGCAAATCGGCCGCTATCGCCCAGCGGCGATTTGGCGCTTTGCCAGGCTCGATCAAAACGCTCGTTGAGCTCGGACGGGGAGCGGTAGTTCACGAGGGCCATGCGCCGTGCGAGCGCGAGGCCACGGTAGGGGCCCTCGGCTTGGTCGTAATAGTCCCCGTTGGAGAACAGTGGGTCCACCCGAATGGCCTCGGTTTGTAGCGAGTTGCCGCCGAGCTGGTCAGCACTGGTCACCGCACTCGTCGCGATGAGGCCAAGGCGGTGGAGCCTTTCGGGGTAGTGCAGTGCCCACTCGAGTGCATGCATCCCGCCCATTGAGCCACCAATGACCGTGTGAAAACTTGCTATTTCGAGATGATCTGCCAGGCCTTGTGCGGCCCGCACTTGATCCCGGATGGTGAGGTACGGGAACGAACTACCCCATTCACTCCCTTGGGGCGAGTAGCTCGAGGGACCCGTGGAGCCCTGGCATCCGCCCAATACGTTCGGGACAATGACGCAATAGGTATCGGTGTCGAGAGCTTTTCCCGGCCCCACCAGCGGAGACCACCACCCCCCGGTGGGGTGTCCCGGGCCGGAATCGCCGGTGACGTGGGAATCGCCGGTCAGGGCGTGAAAAACCAGAACGGCGTTGGATTTGTCGGCATTGAGTTCACCAAACTGCTCGTACGCCAGCCTGGCGTAGGGGAAAGTGTCGCCGTGTTCCGTGGTGAACTCTCCGAGGCCAGCAAACGCTCGAGAGCCGGGATTGTCACCATCTCGCCACGCTCCCGTGACCGGAGGTGTCCCCCGCAGGGTGGCCTGCTGCTCCTTCGAAATGAAGGCAGAGGGCACTGACTCTGCGGGTGATTGCCAATCCATGGTGTGCCCATTCTCCCCTACGAGTGCTGGTGGGGCTAGACAGCCTCACCAGCACTCGCGGAGCGCACAGTCCTGCGTGATTTAGCCGGACACCTTTTTCGCAGCCGCGAAGCCGGTCTCGAGATCCGCAAGGATGTCCTCGAGGTGCTCAATGCCGACCGATAAGCGGACGAGCCCCGGTGTTACGCCAGCGGTGAGCTGTTGCTCCGGTGTGAGCTGGGAGTGTGTCGTGGACGCGGGGTGGATGACCAGGCTTCGGACATCACCAATGTTGGCCACGTGGCTAAAGAGCTCGACATTGTCCACCAGAGCGCGCCCAGCGTCGACGCCACCCTTGATTTCGAAGGACAACACTGCTCCCACACCGTGAGGTGCGTATTTGTCCGCTGCTGCCTTCCAGGGGCTGGAATCCAGAGCCGCGTAGTTAACACTCGCGACCTGGTCGTGGTTTTCGAGCCACTTGGCAACCTCAAGTGCGTTGTGACAGTGGCGTTCCATGCGCAGGCTGAGTGTCTCGATGCCCTGCAGGATGCCGAAAGCGTTATCCGGTGAGACTGCCGCACCGACATCACGCAGCAACTGGACGCGAGCTTTGATGATGTACGCAATTGGGTCGCCGAGCACGGTCGTGTAGCTCGCACCGTGGTACGAAGGGTCGGGTTCGGTGAGCCCGGGGAACTTGTCAACGTGTTGTGACCACGGGAACTTTCCGCCATCCACAATCGCACCTGCCATGACGGTTCCGTGGCCGCCGAGGAACTTGGTGGCGGAGTGAACGACGATGTCCGCACCGTGCTCCAGCGGACGCACCAGGTAGGGGCTTGCCACGGTGTTATCCACGATTAGCGGCAACCCGTTCTCGTGAGCCACGGCGGCAACGCCCTCAATGTCCAGGATGTTGATCCGCGGGTTGGCAATCGTTTCGCCGAAGAAGGCTTTGGTATTGGGCTGGACGGCGTTCTTCCATTCCTCAAGATCGTCCTGGTCGTTGATGAACGTCACCGTGATGCCGAGCTTGGGCAACGTGTATTTGAACAGGTTGTAGGTCCCGCCATAGACCGACGCGGAGCTCACGATGTGGTCGCCCGAGTGAGCGATGTTGAGGATGGCGTTGGTCGTGGCTGCCTGGCCAGAGGCCAGCAACAGCGCAGCGGTGCCACCTTCGAGCGCGGCAATCCGCTGTTCAGCGACATCTTGGGTGGGGTTCTGGATTCGCGTGTAGATGTTCCCAAACTCCGCCAAGGCAAAAAGGTTTGCTGCGTGCTCGGCACTGTCGAATACATAGGCAGTGGTCCGATAAATCGGGGTTGCGCGAGACTTCGTGGCGGGGTCTACGGAGGCGCCAGCGTGGATTTGTTGAGTTTCAAACTTCCAAGGGTTGGTCATGTTGGGCTCTTTCACAAAGGATGTCCCCAGGTAGGGGTAGTGAAAGAGTAGGGCGCAGCTCGAATACCGTCACTTTTGCGCTGTAACGGAAAGTAACACGACCGTTTTAGCGCAGGGATTTCTGCATCATGATGATGCCGAGCCAGCGCTCAAACTTGTAGCCCACTTTGCCCATACGGCCGGTCTCTTCAAAGCCGTATTTCCTGTGCAGGGCAAGGGATGCCTCGGCTCCATGATCGGAGATGACCGCAATCATTTCTTTCAAACCAGCTGCTTCACACTGTTCAATGAGATCGCCAAGAAGTATGGATCCCAGGCCACGACCGGTCGCTGCGGGGCCCAAGTAGATCGAGCTTTCGACGGTTTTCCGGAACGCTGACTTCTCTCTAAAAGGAAAAACAGACGCAAAGCCGAGGACCGTCCCTTGCGGGGAAACGGCAATTCGGAACGGATAGCCGAGTTTCTGACCATGTAGAAAGCGCGATCGGTACGCAGCGAGGGTCGGGGCTTTTTCATCAAACGTCACCACAGAGTTACGAACGTAATGTCGGTACAGAGCCAACACTGCGGGTAAATCTTCGAGGGTGGCATCACGGAGTGAAAAATCGAATTCGTCTGGTTCTGGCGCAGGCTTTCTCGCGGCGCGCGGTGGCTTACGGGTCGGTTGGTACTCGTGCTCCAGCATCACGCCTCCTTGTCCAACGACCAATCTATGGGAGGAAGACCGCGCTCCGCGCGGAAACCATTTACCCGGGAGAAGGGGCGCGAACCAAAGAAACCGCGGTGAGCCGACAGCGGGCTGGGGTGGGCCGAAGTGATGGTGGATATTCCCTCGCACAGAGGGAGTAGCTCTTGGGCCTGCTTGCCCCAGAGGACCGCGACTGCGTTGCGGCGACGGGATGCGATGGCGCTGATCACCAGGTTGGTGAAGT
>JAHEGA010000041.1:1691-4431 GCA_024639925.1 Microbacteriaceae bacterium | reverse complement strand
GCCCAACGCTGTGGGGCTCCGATGGCTCCAAGTGGGGTGCCGTGGGGATGAATAAGACCCTCAAAGAGGCGTTTGCTGACCCCGAAGGCGGCTTCCCCACTTTGCGACAAGACGGGCAGGCAGTGTTTCGCTGGGCCGTGTGGGAAATGGCCAAGGTGGCCAAGAACGCTTTGGAGGAGTCAGGAGTTTCCCCGGAGGAGCTCACAGCGTTTGTCCCCCACCAGGCAAATATGCGAATCATTGACGAGTTCGCCAAGCAGCTAGGTCTCCCAGACTCGGTCTTGATTGCCCGAGACATCGAAACCACCGGAAACACCTCGGCCGCCTCGATTCCGCTCGCGATGCACCGGCTGCTGGAGGAGCACCCCGAAGCCTCGGGCGGTCTCGCCCTCCAAATTGGTTTTGGCGCCGGTTTAGTCTTCGGCGCGCAGGTCGTCACACTCCCCTAACGCCCCACCTGGCTCTAAGCTTGGAGCCGGTCATTGATAGAAAAAGAGAAAAGAGAAACACATGGCTCACACAACCGAAGAAGTTTTGGCAGGACTCGCAGAGCTCGTGACAGACGAAACCGGCATTGAAGCTGACCAGGTCACGTTGGAAAAGTCCTTTACCGACGACCTCGACATTGACTCGATCTCGATGATGACCATCGTGGTCAACGCGGAAGAAAAGTTTGACGTCAAAATCCCCGACGACGAGGTCAAGAACCTGACCACGGTGGGCGAAGCTGTCGAATTCATCACCAAAGCTCAGGCCTAGTTAGATCTCACGCCCATGAGCACGATTGTTGTCACCGGTATTGGCACGACCAACCCTCTCGGAGGGAATGTTGCCGATACATGGAAGGCCTTGCTCGCGGGCGAATCGGGCGTTTCGACGCTTGAGCACGACTGGGTAGCGGACAACGAACTACCCGTCACCTTCGCCGCGCAAGCCAAGGTTGCGGCAGCAGACGTGCTGGAGCGTCAAGAAGTCAAGCGTCTTGACCCATCTGCACAATTTGCGCTGATCTCTGCCCGTGAAGCCTGGGCGGATGCGGGCGCACCCGATGTTGACCCCGAGCGTATTCTCGTGGACTACGCCACCGGTATTGGCGGACTGTGGACTTTGCTCGATGGATGGGACACCCTTCGCGAGAAGGGTCCCCGCCGAGTGTTGCCGATGACAATTCCGATGTTGATGCCGAATGCTGCCGCAGCAGCGGTCAGCATGGGCTTGGGCGCCAGGGGTGGCGCGCGAACAGTGGTGTCCGCCTGTGCCTCGGGAACAGAGTCAATTGCTAACGCTTACGAGCACCTCCAGTTGGGGCTCGCAGACATTGTGGTAGCCGGTGGCACGGAGGCGGTCATCCACCCGCTGCCCATCGCAGCTTTTGCCGCAATGCAGGCTCTCTCAAAGAGAAACGATGACCCCGCAAAAGCTTCACGGCCCTACGACGCGGACCGCGACGGTTTTGTTTTAGGCGAGGGTGCTGCCACCCTCATTCTGGAAACCAAAGAGCACGCACTCGCGCGCGGAGCAAAGATTTATGCCGAGCTGGCCGGTGGGGGAATCACCAGTGATTCGTATCACATCACGGCGCCCGACCCCGAAGGGTTGGGGGCATCGCGAGCAGTGCACGCAGCGCTTGCGCAAGCGGGGGCAACACCCGATCAGGTCACCCACATCAATGCCCATGCGACGTCCACCCCGGTGGGAGACGTCGCCGAGTATGCAGCGCTTCACTCAGTCTTCGGCGATCGGGTGAGGGACATCCCGGTCTCTGCCACCAAGTCATCCACAGGCCACCTTTTGGGCGGTACTGGGGCTCTCGAGGCACTCTTCACCGTGCTTGCTATCCACGAGCGCACGGCACCCCCCACCATCAACCTTGACAACCAAGATGAAGCCATTCCTTTGGATGTTGTCACGAGCCCTCGCGCGCTCGGTGATGCGCCCCAACTCGCCATCAGTAACTCTTTTGGCTTTGGTGGCCACAACGCGGTTGTTGCCTTCCGGAGTGTGGACTAACCCACCTGGTGGAACCAGATAAGGCCGGTATCTTCTCCGGCGTATCGAAACGGTTCCAGTTCGTCGTCCCACGCAGCGCCCCACGCTAGTCGCAGCTCTTTTTCAATCACCCGGAAGTCGCCTCGACCTTGTTCAAGTGCGGCTTTCAGTCGGTCCTCGGTCACCACGGTGTTTCCGGCGCTGTCCATGGCGCCATAAAAAACCCCAAGATCGGGGGTGTGCATGAAACGAGCACCGTCATATCCAGGCGATGCCTCCTCCGTCACCTCGAAACGCACGTGCTCCCAACCTCGCAGGGCTCCCGCGAGAACACTTCCCGCGCCACGGGGGCCCCTCCAGGACAGTTCAGCACGGAACGTGCCCTGGAGTACTGGCTGTTCTTCCCAGACAAGCGAAACCGTGTGGCCGAGCGTTGCACTGATGGTCCGCTCCAGATGGCGGCACAGGGACGATGGCGCTGAGTGCACAAAAAGCACTCCGCGCGCGATGGCTGAAGCCATAGTCTTCTCCGATTCCTTTGGTTCGACTTCCCCATCGACCTGGAATCGGTGACTTTGGTGCCGGGCACCGTGACGTCAGTATGCGCTAGTTAGCCTAAGAATTCAAGCGGAGATCAGCCGTGAAGCAGCGAGCCGTCAGCTTTCATCACGTTTTTCTCCCCAGCCTCAATGGCAAACGGAAAACGGTTTTGTGCCGGAGGGAGCGGACAGTTGAACGCGTAAGAGAAGGC
>JAHEGA010000041.1:0-1591 GCA_024639925.1 Microbacteriaceae bacterium | reverse complement strand
CCGTTTGGAGATGGCGCCCACAGCCCGGGAACCCCCCACACGGTCTGCTCCATGTCGATCCACTGCGTGTTCACCAACGCCAAAGGGCCTTGAGGTTGAACCGCCGCGAGGTTTCTACGCTCACGAAAGACGGCGAGCTTTTCGCCTGGAGAGTCCATCGTCCGCTAACTGGTGAGTGCCGGAATGATGGCTCCGGAGAACACCTGGTAGGCAAGCGCTGTCTTCGCGATCAAGCTCAGCGTGATGTACATCCGCTCTCCCCTGATGTAGTCCGCCCAGCCGCCCACGCGGTGGTACTGCAGTGCCTGGTTGACGGCAAACGTGTTGAAGAACAAGAACAGAGAGATGATGATTCCGGTGACAAAGGCTGGTGCCTCCACCGTTCCTGCGGAACCGGGAGCGATGAAGTAAATCACGATCACAATCCAGGGCACGACACCGGTCATCGAACCGAAGACAAAGGGCAAGAAACCGCCGCTGCCGGGGCTTTCGTACTTCTCCTGCAGTGCACCAAACATAATCATCGAGGCGTTTACGGCGAAAATACCGAACAGAGCAGCAATGTCGGTGATACCGGTGATTTGGGCCACCAACCAAATCATGACCGATGAGCTGAGTGAGTATTCCGTCCAGCGGAAGTAGTTGCGGTTCTTTCTCAACCCGTTGCCGTACCGGGTAAAGAACATGGGCGAGGAAATCAAATAATGAAAGAACGCCGACATCGCGAGGAAGGCCACAACTCCGATACCGACATTGATGTCAAACAGCTCAACGCGCTCTGCAGGGACAGGCACTCCGGGAGGGCCGCCGAGATAGTCCGCGGTGACGGGGAAGGTGACCTGGTTGTCGAGAAGCGTCAAGACGTAGCCGAGCCCGACCGCTTGAATCAGGTGGAGCGAGCCCGCAACGATGTTGTAGGTCCTCAGGCGAGTGATTTTCTCGTCAATGGTTCTTTGAGTCTTGGCCATGATGTCTCCCGACGCGCTAAAGGTGACTTTCACTCTAGCTTGCCGGTCGCTACCGAGCCGTCTTATTCGATACTGCGCCGTAGCTCGCTGCGCCGCGGCATGTCCGGTCTCACCTGAAACAGCAGATGTGGTGCCGCTGCAATCGCCCTATCAGAGTTGCCGACTGGGCGTGGGCTGAGGGTTGTCTGACAATATGCACAGAAACTGACCATTTGGTCAGGAAACCCGAGCTCGGCGCCGTAGGGTTTCCGAGTGACTCATAAAGACGACATTCTTGCTATCGCTCGGGATCGATTCGCTCATCGAGGAATCCCCGCCACGAGCGTTCAAGACATCGCCGATCACAGCGGAACTTCAAAGGCCAACGTTCTCTACCACTTCAGCACGAAAGAGCACTTGGTTGACGCCGCCCTCGCGCCAGCGCTTGAAGGGCTGGAGAGCATTGTTTCGGCAGCAGAACAGTCGGTTCTGGCAAGCTCCATCGACCGCCAAACATTCATCGACGCCTTTGTCGATTTCCTTCTCGCCCACAGGATGTCCGTCCAAATTGTCGTTTCCCACCCCTACCTCGCCGAATCCGCGGAATCACTCCAACAGGCTCAAGCCCTCATGCAGCGACTCGC
>JAHEGA010000078.1 GCA_024639925.1 Microbacteriaceae bacterium | reverse complement strand
GCGAGACCATGTTCTTTCGGGTCTCTAAGTGCAGGTGGCACCCGGTAGATCCGCCCGTAGTGCCGATCCGCCCAATCAGCTGCCCGGTCACCACCGTTTCGCCCAACTTCACATAGAGCGATCCGCTCTGCAGGTGCGCGTATCCGGTGGTGTACCCATCACTGTGGGTCACGCGGATGAAGTTACCGGAGGTCCCCAGCCAGCCTGAATAACTGATGCGTCCGGAATTTGCTGCGTAGACGGGCCTGCCGCACGGGGTGGCGAGGTCAATACCCGCATGCAAGCGAGCGATGCCATAAATCGGGTGGATTCGAGGGCCGTAGTGGCTCGAAATGTAGCCACCGGACGGGCGTGCCCACCCAGATGCGCTGATCTGGCCGGGATCAATCATTCCCGCAATCTCCGATTGTGCCCTGGCAATCACCCCTTTTTGGTAGTCCTCTTCCGTGGCCTCGCGCTGCTCGACCAGCACCGCAAGCTGGGCTTCCAGTCGGGCAGAATTCTCGAGCTGGGCTTCAACGGCGTCATAGGCCCGCAGGGCTGCGCCGGTTGCCGCATCGAAGGCAGCCTCCGACTCGAGCTGGAGCTCTTCACGAATTTCCCTTGCCACCTCCGCCTGGTCACTCAGCGACTGTGCTGCGTTGCGATCGGCCAAGGCTCTCGCATATATGCCATCGGTTTGTTCGGCAATCTTTGCGGCATAACCAATGCGGGAAAGCAACTCCGTCGCATCATCGCCACTGATGAACAGTGTGGCGGTGAGGTCTGCTCCGCCCACGCGGGCAAGTTCGGCGACAAACTGACCGGCCTGCAGCCGTGATTCTTCCGCTGTTGCTGCAGCATCGTCTGCTTGTGCCTGGAGCTGAGCTTGCTGGTAGGTGGCTTCATCCAGCTCGAACAGTGCTTCGTAGTAGATCTCCCCCAAGCGAGCGGCTTCCTGCTCCGCTTCGGCCGCTGCGCGCTCGAGTCCCGCCAAGAGTTCTTGGATTTCTTTGACTTTTGCTTCCGCGGCGGCCACGTCTTTACGGGCCTCTTGAACCTCTTCCCAGGTGGGGAATTCATCCGCATAGGCTGGCCCCTCAGGCGCCAACGCGATACCCAACACCAACACGGTGGCAGAAAGGGTGGCGCCAGCGGCATACCCGATTCGGCTCAAAAGAGTGTTCACGTAAGCAAACGATAGCTATATCGGCCCGGGAGGCCCGTGTTTGTGGCGGTGTGGCGAGAGTAAGCGTTTGCATTCCCGCAGACCCAACCCTAGACTCGAGGCTTGTTGCTTGTGCTTCGGCGTAGGCTTCGGCCCCATCGTTTAGTGGCCTAGGACGCCGCCCTTTCACGGCGGTAGCACGGGTTCGAATCCCGTTGGGGTCACCATATAATTTAATAGCAAGGCCCTGTAGCGCAGTTGGTTAGCGTGCCGCCCTGTCACGGCGGAGGTCGCGGGTTCAAGTCCCGTCAGGGTCGCGGTTTGGGAGCCTCTCGAAAGAGAGGCTCTTTCACACCATGGCTCTGTAGCTCAGTTGGTAGAGCGTTCGACTGAAAATCGAAAGGTCACCGGATCGATGCCGGTCGGAGCCACCACTTACCCGTCTCGCCCTACGTTCTAGCGCTCTAGAACGCCGCTCGCATTCTTCGCGTCGCAATCAGTACGCCACCGAGTACAGCGGGAATCCCGCCGCCGGGGTGAACACTGGAGCCCACCCGCCATAGCCAGGGTTTCGTGCGCGTGTTGTAGGCGGGCGAATGGAACGGACCGCTTCGCCACCACGGTGCTGGAGCCCCATACAGCGCTCCCCCCACCGCACCAAACCCGGCAAAGTACTCGGGATCCAGAATGGTGGAATCACTCATCATGTCGACGACAGATTTCTTGAGGCCCAGCAGATCCGAAAAGCGCCGTGATTCCTGTTGCACAAAGTCGTCACCCATTGACGCCGACAAACCGTCAGGAGGCGCGGTGAGCAACAGCGCTGCTACTGGGCGATCATTGGGATAAATCTCCCCCGCGCGGTAGTAGTTCAAAAATGCCATGGTTTGGTCGGGCTTGTGTCGCTTACCCAGTGCCGTGAATAAACCATCGGGCTGGTCGGGCATCATCACCGAGTGGGTCACGATCTCTGGCGGAAGTTCTTCCTCCAAAACGCCAAAGATCGCCACGCCCGAACAGGACAGCTTTCGCGGGGGCTTAGGTTTTTTGCCCATCAGCGATTCCAAAATGCCGCCGTCCACTGCGCCCACGACATAGTCGCTCGAGTAGGTCGCCTTCGCTGTTGTCACGCTCGAAGGCGCAATCGACACCACGGCCTCCCCAGTGTGAATGGTGACACCGGCTGCGCGGGCAAGGTTTTCGAGTCCGCGCGCTATTTCATACACACCACCGCGGGGAACGAAAACGCCCTGCTCGGCCATCACGGCCGCCATCGTGGCATAGAGAGCAAGCGTCTGATCGGGCGAGACGCCAGCATTCAACGTGTGAATCGCAATGACTTCTTTGAGGTCTTCGGGCATCCACTTCAGTGAGTCGAGATAACTCTGGGTCGTCAACTTTGTCCCGTACCGAGACAGTAATTCCTTACCAGCCCCAAGGATTCCTGGATCCCACGGGTCCTTGGTCAGCAGATCCGTAATCGGCTGGTGCAAACTTCCATGCTCGCCTTGGAACCTCTGCCACGCCTCGTGCCAGGGGTGGCCTTCCTCGACGGGAAGATTCGCCTGCTGGCCTCGGAAGTAGTACCGGCCCACTTCCGGTAGGCGCTCCAGCGTTACGCCGGCAATACTCTCCGCGGACGGGCCTCCGCCGAGCGAATCCCAGGTGCGGAGAACTTCTTCCCATACCCCCGGGAACGTGACCAACGAGGGCCCCGTATCGATTCTCTGGCCGGCGATGTCGATACGCCTACTTTTGCCTCCCAGCCAGTCGTTGCCCTCGATCAGGGTGACCTCGTGACCGGCGCGAGCCATCAGCGCGGCTGTTGCCAAGCCGCCGAGTCCGCCACCAACAACGGTGATTGTTTTAGCCATTAGGCCGGGTAGATTCCCAGAACAAGGCCCGTCACCAGTTGAACACCGGCCACAGCTCCCGCTACGTAGGGAAAGGCAACCGAATAGCGATACAGGCGGCGAGCCGTTGCGATTGTCGGATTTCGCCACTGGGCAACGACCAAGATTCCCGCGAGGGCAGCATTGACCGCCGCGAGGGGAAGGTTTACGAAAGCGAACAAGACGGTGGACACAATCCACCAGAAACCAGACCAGAGCAGCGAACCTTTGATGCCAAACTTCACCGCCGTCGTCACAATCCCTGCCGACGCATCTTCGTCAATGTCTTGAATGGCGTCATAAACGTGTTTCGCAAGCGACCACGCCATCAGTCCGATCGCCGCTGCCCAGACGGGGGTCACACCCAGCGCAAAAGGTACAAAGACCAGGGGGAAGGCGTAATCAGCGTTCGAGACTGAGTCCAGGATCGGGCGGCCCTTGAAGCGAAGCGGCGTTGCCGAGTATTGCCAGAACGAGAACGCATACGCGCCCATCCAGGCGACGGCCTCCCAGGGAAGCGTGAAGGCAAAGTAGACGAAGAACGGAACGTTGGTGAGGATGACACCCCAGCCGATCATGGCGGTCTCGTGCGGCTTAATTTTCGCCCCGCCGTATCCACCCTTACGGTCGTTATCCGAGTCGGTGTCCTGGTCGTAGATATCGTTGATGCCATAAATCAGGAGGTTGAAGGGGAAGCTCACCCACAACAGGATTGGCACGATGGACCAGGTCCAGAGCTCCCCGGCAAGCCACATGCCAATGACGGTGGTGCCAATAGTGTTGACCCACAGCACCGGCCGGGACACTTCAACGAGGCGCCTAATCACCTGCCAACCCTATCGGGCAGGGCCGGGAGCGCCTCAGAGCTTTGGCGCGAGAGGCCCCCGATGAAGCTTGTACTGGGCGGCCTGCGCGACTGGCTTCATCTGAATCACATCGAGGTTCACGTGAGCGGGGCTGTGCAGGGCATAGGCGACCACATCGGCGACGTCTTCTGCAGTCAAAGGCGCCTCGACTCCTTCGTAGAGGGCCTGCGCTTTGGCGCGGTCACCGCCCAGCCGGTTGAGAGCGAACTCTTCGGTCTTCACCATTCCCGGCGCAATCTCCACGACCCGGATGGGCTCCCCTGCAAGCTCCAGGCGCAGAGCGCCCAGAGCAGCGTGAACACCGGCTTTCGCCGCGTTGTATCCACCGCCACCTTCGTAACTAATGAACGCTGCCGTGGACGAAATGGTCACGATGTCGGCAACACCGCGGGAAGCACTCGCTCTTCGCAGAGCTGGCAGCAACGCCTTGATCATCCGTTGAACGCTCACAACGTTGAGCTCCATCATCGCCGACCAGTCATCAGGGTCCGCCTGGGCAACCGGGTCAACCCCAATCGCACCGCCTGCAACATTGACTAACGCATCCACAGCGCCACGTTGTTCAACAGTGGCTACCAGCGCA
>JAHEGA010000076.1 GCA_024639925.1 Microbacteriaceae bacterium | reverse complement strand
CCGAGCCTGGAGTAACGGTGGCGCTGGTTTCCGGGCGAGCCATCGATAGCCTGCGGCTGGTGTCCCAGCCGAGTGACGATTGGTACCTCGTCGGGTCCCACGGGGGTGAAGTGGTTCCTCCCGGAGGGCACCGCGACTACGAGGCTGAATCTCGGGTGCCGCCTGAGCTTGATGGTGCTTTCGTTGATGTTGTCTCGGCACATCCGGGAACCCGGCTTGAGCGAAAAGCCTTTGGCTTGGCCCTGCACACTCGAGGCGTCGAGTCGGAGTTAGCTGTGCGTGCCGAGAAAGCTGCACGAGAAGTATGCGAAGCGTTTTCGGGAAAGCTTAGAATCCGGACCGGTCACGGAATTCTCGAATGTTCTGTTCTCGAAGCGACAAAAGCCGACGGAATCGCCGCGCTGCGTGGGGCGACAGGAGCCGAGGCCACGCTCTTCGCCGGGGATGACATCACGGATGAGGACGCCATAGCCGGGCTTCAGTCAGGCGATGTGGGGATCTGGGTTGGGCCAGGGTCGAGCGCTGCAGAATACCGACTTTCTGATGCTTCAGAAGTCGCGGAGGCTCTCCGTGCGCTGAGCGAAATGGTGAACGAGCGGCGCACCTGAGGCCTGCAAGGGCCACACCGTTTAGGGTTATGTCATGGCACAGTTATTGGATCTGGCGGTAATCCCTGGGGACGGTATCGGGCCTGAGGTTACCGCTGAAGCGCTCGAAACCCTCCGGGTCGCCGCAGCGGGAGTCTTGGACATCTCGTCCACGGAGTACTCGCTGGGTGCTGGCCACTACCTCGCCACAGGCGAGGTGTTGTCTGATGAAACGCTGCAGAAGCTTTCCGGTCACGAAGCGATTCTGCTGGGTGCGGTGGGGGGAAACCCCAATGACCCAAAGCTGGCAGGAGGCATCATCGAGCGTGGCTTGCTGTTGAAACTGCGATTCAGTTTTGATCATTACGCGAACCTTCGCCCCACGGTCCTCATGCCTGGGGTGAGTTCCCCTCTCTCGGCGCCCGGGCCGATTGACTTCGTAGTGGTCAGAGAGGGCACCGAGGGGCCCTATGTGGGGAACGGTGGTTCTCTGCGCACAGGCACTCCCGCCGAGATTGCCAACGAAGTATCCGTGAATACTGCTTTTGGGGTCGAGCGAGTCGTGCGATTTGCGTTTGACACGGCAATGAAACGTCAGAGACGTCTCACGCTGGTCCATAAGACCAACGTCCTGGTCCACGCAGGTGGTCTTTGGTCGCGGGTAGTTTCTGATGTTCAGCAGGATTACCCAGATGTGACCGTGGACTACCTTCACATTGACGCCGCCACGATTTTCATGGTCACCGACCCTGCACGTTTTGACGTCATCGTTACCGACAACCTTTTCGGCGACATCATTACCGATTTAGCAGGGGCGGTCGGTGGCGGAATTGGTCTCGCTGCGTCGGCAAACCTCAACCCTTCGGGGAGCTTTCCGAGCATGTTTGAACCCGTACACGGCTCTGCTCCTGATATTGCCGGAAAGGGCATCGCCGATCCGACCGCCGCGATCATGTCTACGGCGCTGATGATGGACTACTTGGGACACAGCAGTGTTGCCCGCAAAATTTCTGATGCTGTCCGGCAGGATGTTGCTGGCCGTGGAGAGGGAGCCCCCGCCCGGAGCACCCAGGATGTCGGGCAGAGCATCCGAAACTCCCTGTAACAACGGGGAGGTCACCGCTAGGCTGACGGCACGACACCTGTTGTCCCTAGCGTTCCTAAGCGAGAGAAAAAACATGGATAACTTGCTCCCCATGGCCCCAGCAGATTTGGTTTTTCGTGTTGAGGCAAATTCCGAACCTTTGAGCGACGCCGAGCGCCAGAAGGTACTGGACAATCCTGTTTTTGGAACCGTGTTCACCGATCACATGGTGGATATTTGCTGGTCCGAAAAAGGCGGTTGGCACCGCCCTCGAGTTCAGCCCTATGGGCCTATCCCGCTTGACCCCGCTGCATCTGTCCTGCACTACGGCCAGGAGATTTTTGAGGGCATGAAGGCCTATCGCCATGCCGACGGTTCGATTTGGACGTTCCGGCCTGACCAGAACGCGCTCCGCATGCAGAGCTCTGCGAAGCGAATGGCCCTGCCGGAATTACCGACCGACTATTTCCTTCAGGCCCTGCGTGAGTTGATTGCCGTCGACGGCAAGTGGGTGCCGGGTGCTAATGAGACTTCGTTATACCTGCGCCCCTTCATGTTCGCCAAAGAAGCATTCTTGGGGGTCCGGCCAGCCAAGAAGGTTGCGTTCTACGTCATTGCCTGCCCCGTGGGGCCGTACTTTGGCGGCGATGCTGCCCCGGTGTCGATTTGGTTGTCTACCCAGTACACCCGTGCCGGTAAGGGCGGGACCGGTGCGGCAAAAACCGGTGGTAACTATGCCGCCTCTCTCCTCGCTCAAACAGAAGCCAGCGAAAACGGCTGCCAGCAAGTTCTCTTCCTCGATTCGGTCGAAGGGAAGTACCTGGAGGAGCTTGGTGGAATGAACATTGTGTTGGTTCGTAAAGATAAGACATTGGTGACCCCGCTCAGCGACACGATTCTCTCGGGTATCACCAGGGACTCGGTTCTGGCCTTGGCCGAGGACCGCGGCTACAGCGTCGAGCGTCGCCCGATCACCATCGATGAGTGGCGCACGGGGTTCGAGTCTGGGGATATTGTCGAAGCTTTCGCCTGTGGGACTGCAGCAACCGTGGTCCCGATTGGTCAGCTCAAGGGGCCTGATTTCACGATTGGGTCTCCTGATGCCGCAGCAGGAGAGGTCACTTTGTCGCTGCGACAAGAGCTTGTCGATATTCAATACGGGCGCGCCGAAGATCGACACCATTGGATGGTCAGACTCGACTCGTGAGAGCGAGAACCGTGACGCGGGTCACGCTGACATCCCTTGCAACGCTGTTAGCAGGGGTGATTGTGGGAGTTGTCGCGAGCGTCTACCACTCGGCGGTGTTTCCCTGGGGCCTCATCGTTATTCTCGTGGCGATGGGGACAGGTTTGGTAGGGCTTCGAGTGTTCTTTCGTCCCCGGTACCCTGCTGTGTTGGCAAGCCTGGGCCTCATCGCCGCAATCGCTGCTCTAGCGGGCCAGGATGGCCAGGGCTCTGTGCTGATCGCAGGAAACGTTGCGGGCTTCTCGCTACTCGGGGGAGTCGCGTTCCTCTTGATTCTTGCCAATGCTTGGCCCAGCAATCTCAGCCAATCGAGCGTTAAGCTAGGGGTTACGGCTCGTGAAAGGACCGAACAGCAGTGACCTATGTGATTGCCCTGCCCTGTGTGGATGTCAAAGATCGGGCCTGTATCGATGAATGTCCGGTGGACTGCATCTATGAGGGTGACCGCATGCTCTACATTCACCCGGATGAGTGTGTTGACTGTGGTGCGTGCGAACCCGTGTGCCCAGTAGAGGCGATCTATTACGAAGACGACACCCCTGAAAAATGGGCGGAGTATTACACGGCCAACGTCGAGTTTTTCAACGAGGTTGGCTCGCCCGGAGGTGCTGCCAAAGTGGGCGTCATTCACCACGACCACCCCATCGTGGCGGCGCTGCCACCGCAGAACTAAACGGTGCTGTCCCTTCCTGACTTCCCTTGGGATGCTCTAGTTCCCTACCGGGAACGAGCAGCACGCCATCCCGCTGGTGTGGTGGACCTCTCCGTTGGTTCGCCGGTAGATGCCACCCCGCAGGTAGCCGCGGATGCCCTGGTTGCTGCTTCCAACTCCCCGTCCTACCCGCTCACCGCAGGTCAGCCGACGTTACAGGATGCGATGTGTCGGTGGTGGGAACGTCGTCGTAACACGGGGCCGCTCGAGTCTTCACAGGTTCTGCCGACCGTGGGGTCAAAAGAAATGGTGGGTTTGCTACCAACTCTTTTGGGCCTGGGCCCGCAGGATACGGTCGTCATCCCCTCCATCGCCTACCCGACCTACGCTGTTGGGGCAGCGGTTATAGGCGCCACAGTAGTCGCTGAGGACGATCCTGAGAAATGGCCTGATCGTGCCTCCTTGGTGTGGATTAACTCGCCCCGCAACCCGACGGGCGCGGTCCTCGATAGCGCCTACCTCCGCGACGCAGTGGCGCGTGCACGTCACATCGGCGCGGTTCTTGCGAGCGATGAGTGTTATGCGGAGCTGGGCTGGGACAGTAAGCATGTGCCCTCCCTGCTCGACCAGGATGTGACGCAGGGACACCTGTCCGGCCTTATCGCGCTGTACTCACTCTCGAAGCAGTCAAACCTCGCTGGCTATCGTGCGGGCCTGATGGCGGGGGACGAGGCTCTCATTCAGTCGATACTCCTTGCGAGAAAGCACCTGGGCCTGATCATGCCTGCCCCCGTACAAACAGCTGTAGCTGCTGTTTTGGGTGACGAGGAGCATGTCACTCACCAGCGCAGTGTGTATTCGGCTAGGCGTGCGATTGTCTTCGAGGCCCTGCGTTCGGCGGGGTTTCAGATTGATCATTCGGAAGCGGGTCTCTACGCGTGGGCAACGCGGGGTGAGGACTGTTGGGCCACCGTGGGATG
>JAHEGA010000051.1:3740-4953 GCA_024639925.1 Microbacteriaceae bacterium | reverse complement strand
ACGGCGCAACGCATCATCTCTTGGCGGGAAGCCAATGGGCCGTTTCGTAGCGTGGAAGATCTTTTGGCGGTGTCGGGAATTGGCCCCGCCACGCTGGAAGGGCTTGCGGACCTCGTTGTCCCGTGAATAAACCGGTTGTGCCGGTGAGGCGAGACCTCCGGTTGCTGTTCCCTGCACTGTGGGGGTGGTTGGTGTGCGCGCTGGGTATTTGGCTCAGACCGGGCACTGTATGGCTGGTCCTGACCGTGCTGTGCTCAGCTGGGCTGGCTTGGTGGGCCTGGAAAAGCAGGCGCGAAATTGCGGGGATGGCCGCTCTGGCGGGGATGATCGCCTCAGTGATGCTCGGAGCAATCTCGTTGGGGGAGATTGCCCGCGAACAAGCCGTTGTTGCACAGGCAAACGGATCCGAGGTGTCCGCCGATGTTCGCCTCGACCAGGGGTTCTCTCCCGGGATGCGCTCGGTGGATGTTCGCATCCTCAGTATCGACGGGCAGGCTTTGACCGGAGGTGGCGTATCGGCTCGTTTACTCGGATACCCCTTCGATAGCCGCGTGGCGTTCGGCGCCACGGCACGGGTGGATGCGTATCTGCAACAGGCGGGCCCCACGGAAGATGCCGGTTGGGTCTTGATGGCTCGGGGTGTGACCACCGCCGTGACCCCACCGGGGGCGTTTCTCTTGGCCATCGACGAGATGAGGCAGGGCCTCGTCGCCTATTCGCGTGAACAACCTGGCGATGGTGGTCGACTCTTGCCGGGTCTTGCGATTGGTGACACCGCTGCAGTTGACGAAGGTCTCCTGGAAGCGATGCGCGTGACGTCCTTGAGCCACCTGGTGGCAGTTTCTGGCTCTAACTGCGCGATTGTGGTGGCGATTGTCGTCGGACTTGTGGCGTTGTTGGGCGGTGGAGTGTGGGCGCGCCTCATTGCCGGTGTGTTGGCATTGGCAGGGTTTGTGATTCTTGTGACGCCAGAGCCCAGCATTATTCGCGCCTCCATCATGGCTGCCATCGTCCTCATTTTCTTTGCCTCCGCTAGGCCCGTCCGAGGCATCCCAGTGCTGGGGGTTACCGTGTTGATCCTGCTCGCCATCAACCCGTGGATGGCGCTCGATTTTGCGTTTGCTCTCTCCGTTATGGCGACCGGTGGGATCCTGCTGTTCTCGGTGCCTCTGGCCAAGAAATTTGGCCGCGTGATGCCGGCACCGCTGGCTTT
>JAHEGA010000051.1:0-3640 GCA_024639925.1 Microbacteriaceae bacterium | reverse complement strand
GCGGGTGCTGCAGTGGTGGAAGTGTCCGCGGGTCATTCGGCGGTTCTTGGGTCCCACGTCGTCGAGGTGTTGTGGCCGGGTAGCGAAGGGCTGTCGGAGGCGGGAAATGATTCCAGCGTTGTGGTTGCGGTGCGCCCGCTCGCAGACTGCAGTGATTGCCTCTCCGGTGTTTTCCTTGGGGACGTAGGAGAAATTCCCCAGCGAATCCTTTCCGGGCGGGAGAAGCTTCCCCGATTCGATGTGGTCAAAGTCAGCCATCACGGCTCGGCTGACCAGTTTGCGGGCCTTTACGCCGAGATTTCAGCGCGGGTGGGGCTGCTGGGAGTCGGGGCAGACAACACTTATGGTCACCCGACCGATGTGGCACTAGACATCCTTCGAGCACAGGGGTCGACACCGTTGCGCTCCGACGAGCGGGGAACCCTCACGCTGGGGCGCAACGCCGAAGGGCAGATCCTGGTCTGGTCGGAGCGCCAGGCAGGCCCCGGGTAGTGTGGGCAGGAGGGAGGCTTGGCGATGGCGAGTAGTGCTGCAAAGACCGTGCCTTGGCACGGAATACGCGAATCGCCTCTGATTCTGGTGAGCGGTCCCGAGGCTTTTCTTGCCGACCGGGCTATCCGGATACTCTCTGATCGACTGAAGTCAGCCCACACCAGCGTGGAAGTATCCGATATCGACGCCGGAGATTACGCCGGTGGGGAATTGTTCCAGCTGGCGAGTCCCAGTTTGTTCGGCGAGCCCCGTTTTGTCCGGGTCAGCCACGTCGAAAAATGCACGGACGCTTTTCTCGAAGACGCGCTCCAGTATCTGTCGGGCCCCGAACCCGATGTTGTGGTGGTTCTGCGCCACGGTGGCGGAAATCGCGGCAAGAAGTTACTGGATGCGCTCAAGAACAGTGCCGACACTGTGCTGCTGGTCGAGTGCAAGGAGATCAAGAAAGACGCGGACCGAATGGGCTTCATTTCCGCGGAATTTCAAAGAATGGGCGCGTCGATCGCACCGGCGGCGCAGCGAGCGCTTGCCGATGCGTTCAGCTCTGACCTGGCGGAGCTTGCTGCTGCTTGCCAGCAGCTCATTTCCGACGCTGAGGGTGAGCCGGTGACCGAGGCGATCGTCGAGAGGTACTACGGCTCGCGGGTGGAGGCAACATCGTTCCAAGTCGCTGACTCGGCCATCTCCGGGAACTTTACTCAGGCGACCATGACACTTCGGCACGCGCTTGACGCGGGGGCAGAACCCATCCTGATTGTTGCGGCGTTTGCGATGAAACTGCGCGCTATGGCGAACGTCGGGGGGACGCGAGGAAGCAACGACGCCGTGGCCAGCGAATTGGGGATGGCACCCTGGCAGGTAAGGGTCGCTCGGGGAAACCTCCAGGGCTGGGATGAAGCGGGTCTTGGCGCCGCCATTCTTGAGGTGGCGTCGACGGATGCGTCACTGAAGGGGCATGGGCTCAACCCGCACTACTCGCTCGAGCGCCTGGTCCGGATTGTGTCCCACCGGGGGAAGAACCTGGTTTAGTCGGCGCTTGCGGTGACATGCGGGAAGTTTCCATCACCGTACGTCGCCTGAACCTCGGAGATCACTACGTGGTAGCCCCCGTACCAGCGGGCGTACTTGTCTTTCGCCTCACGGTGCTGGGGGAACGCGGCAAACTTTCTCACGGCCTCCATGGTCTCGAAGAAATAGACACCGTTCACTCGTGATGAATCCGAGCCAAACCAGGTATCCGAACCGAGGAATCCCTCCAGGCTTCGGGCGTACTCGGCGATGGCGTCATCGAGGGTCTGAAATTCGTCATCGTGGTGGATGCGAGTGAACATGAAGGAGCACTGAAACATGCCTTCATCTTGGCACTTGGTGCCCTCGTCTGGACATGAAAAACGGCGGGCACCCCTGGGGGAGCCCGCCGTTTCGACAATCCTTAGAGAGCTGCTGCCTGCTTCGCGATCGCCGACTTGCGGTTGGCGGCCTGGTTTTGGTGAACCACGCCTTTGCTCACAGCCTTGTCCAGCTTGCGGCTAGCTACGGTCACCGCAGCGGTGGCCTTGTCTTTGTCTCCAGCCTTAATGGCTTCACGAGCCTGACGCACCGCGGTACGCACTTCGCTACGGACCGCGCGGTTGCGGTCGGTTGCTTTCTGGTTGGTCTTGTTGCGCTTAATTTGCGACTTGATGTTTGCCACTTAGGTGTCCTTTTTTGCTGTTATGCCTGGGGAACATTCATGTGGGATTCCCCGAGAGGAAGAATGTGTTCTTAGCAGTGGGAGAGAGGGCCCATCGCTAAGCAGGCCAGTGGGCAACGATACCAGGTGGATGCGCAGGCTGCCACCGTCCAGACATGGGACAATCAACACACATGACTTCTCACTCCGCTAGCGATATCCAGCCGGCGTCCACCGATACGTGGCGTCTGCGTAACTTTTGCATCATCGCTCACATCGACCACGGTAAATCCACGCTGGCAGACCGGATGCTGCAACTCACCGGGATCGTGGAGCAGCGCCAAATGCGTGAGCAGTACCTGGACCGCATGGACATTGAGCGTGAGCGGGGAATCACCATCAAATCCCAAGCGGTGCGCATGCCCTGGACGACCGGAGGCAAGACGTATGCGCTGAACATGATCGATACCCCGGGTCACGTGGACTTCACCTACGAGGTGTCGCGCTCGCTGGCTGCCTGCGAGGGAGCGGTGTTGCTGGTGGACGCCGCGCAAGGAATCGAGGCGCAGACTTTGGCAAACCTGTACCTGGCGCTCGAGAACGACCTGACGATCATCCCCGTGTTGAACAAAATTGACCTTCCCGCTGCAGACCCCGACCGGTACGCCAAAGAGCTCGCTAGTTTGATTGGGGGCTCACCCGATGACGTATTGCGGGTCAGCGGCAAGACGGGAATGGGTGTCGAAGAGTTGCTCGATCGCGTCGTCCAAGAAATCCCTGAGCCACAGGGCGATGCGGATGCCCCCGCACGAGCTCTCATTTTTGACTCCGTCTATGACGCCTATCGAGGGGTGATCACCTACGTGCGGATGGTCGATGGCAGCCTTGGCCCTCGCGAGCGCATCGAAATGATGTCCACCAAAACCCAACACGAACTGTTGGAAATTGGTGTGAGCTCTCCAGAGCCGACTCCATCGCAAGGCCTCGGTGTGGGGGAGGTGGGTTACCTCATTACGGGAGTGAAGGATGTCCGTCAGTCGAAGGTCGGTGACACCATCACCGGTGCGCGACGCACTGCCACGGAGTCACTTCCTGGCTACACCGAGCCCAAGCCCATGGTGTTTTCCGGTTTGTATCCCCTCGATGGCAGCGACTACCCGGATCTTCGAGAAGCCCTGGACAAACTCAAGCTCTCAGATGCGGCATTGGTGTATGAGCCGGAAACCTCGGTGGCTCTCGGATTTGGCTTCCGGTGCGGTTTCTTGGGCCTTCTGCACCTGGAAATCGTCAGCGAGCGGTTAGAGCGAGAGTTCGGGCTTGAGCTCATTGCGACAGCACCCTCGGTGGTCTACTCGGTGGAGTTAGACGACGGGACCGACCTGCTGGTGACGAACCCCAGTGAATTCCCGACCGGAAAAGTCAGCACCGTGCTCGAGCCCGTGGTGAATGCCGCAGTTCTTGCGCCCAAGGATTACG
>JAHEGA010000039.1 GCA_024639925.1 Microbacteriaceae bacterium | reverse complement strand
CCCGAACCGAACACCCAACAAAAGGAAAAACCATGGCAGAAATTACGATCAACCCGGATGAAATCCGCGACGCGCTGAGCGAGTTCGCGAGTTCGTATGACCCGGGTTCCGCCACGACCACTGAGGTGGGTCACGTGGTGGATGCAGCGGATGGCATCGCCCACGTCGAGGGTTTGCCCGGATGTATGGCCAACGAGTTGGTGAAATTTGCCGATGGCACCCTGGGCTTGGCCCAGAACCTGGATGAGAACGAGATCGGTGTTGTTGTCCTCGGTGAATTCAGCGGCATTGAAGCAGGTCAGGAAGTCACTCGCACCGGTGAGGTGCTCTCGGTTCCTGTGGGCGAAGGATTCCTCGGACGCGTTGTCGACCCGCTGGGTAACCCCATTGATGGTTTGGGTGCCATCAAGAGCAAAGAGCGTCGCGCCCTTGAGCTGCAAGCTCCCGGCGTCATGGCTCGTCGTAGTGTGCACGAGCCTCTCCAGACCGGCATCAAGGCGATCGACGCCATGATTCCTGTGGGCCGTGGTCAGCGCCAGTTGATCATTGGTGACCGCCAGACGGGTAAAACCGCTATCGCGATCGACACCATCATCAACCAAAAAGCTAACTGGGAAACCGGTGACCCGAACCAGCAGGTTCGCTGCATCTATGTGGCTATTGGTCAAAAAGGTTCGACCATTGCCGGTGTGAAGGGCGCTCTCGAAGCAGCCGGCGCCATGGACTACACCACCATTGTTGCGGCACCGGCCTCCGACCCCGCAGGCTTCAAGTACTTGGCTCCTTACACCGGTTCCGCCATTGGGCAGCACTGGATGTATGACTCAAAGCACGTTTTGATCATCTTTGATGACCTCTCGAAGCAGGCAGAGGCCTACCGTGCGGTGTCGCTGTTGCTGCGTCGCCCACCGGGTCGTGAAGCGTACCCCGGTGACGTCTTCTACTTGCACTCGCGTCTGCTCGAGCGTTGCGCCAAGCTCTCCGACGAAATGGGGGGCGGTTCGATGACCGGTCTGCCGATCATCGAGACCAAGGCAAACGACGTGTCAGCCTTCATTCCGACCAACGTGATTTCGATCACCGATGGCCAGATCTTCCTTCAGTCCGATTTGTTCCTCTCCAACCAGCGCCCCGCTGTGGACGTGGGTATCTCCGTGTCCCGTGTGGGTGGAGACGCTCAGGTGAAGTCGATCAAGTCGGTCTCGGGAACATTGAAGCTCGAGCTTGCGCAGTATCGCTCGCTCGAAGCCTTCGCAATGTTCGCATCCGACTTGGATGCAGCAAGCCGGAACCAGTTGGCTCGTGGTGCTCGCCTGACGGAGCTGCTGAAGCAGCCTCAGTACTCTCCCTACCCTGTGGAGGAGCAAGTGGTCTCCATCTGGGCGGGAACAAACGGCAAGCTCGACACCATCGAGGTGGAAGACGTCCTGAAGTTCGAGAGCGAACTGCTGGATCACTTGCGTCGTAACACCAAAATTCTCACCACACTGCGCGACACCAAGGTGTTGGATGACAAGACCAAAGCTGAGCTGGAGAAAGAGGTCGACGCTTTTGTCACCGCGTTCCAGGGCAGCGGAGCAGAAGGTCTCGGGCAGCCAGGCAGTGAAGAGTTTGACGCTCTGGAATCTGAGGACATCAACCAAGAGAAAATCGTCAAGCGCAAGCGCTAATTACGAGCTAAAAGGACACTAAGACAATGGGTGCGCAACTTCGGGTGTATAGGCAGAAGATTCGTTCTGCCACCACCACCAAGAAGATCACACGAGCTATGGAGTTGATTTCGGCTTCCCGAATTCAAAAAGCCCAGGCCCGGATGACCTCAGCGCTCCCGTATTCGCGGGCGGTAACGCGCGCTGTGTCCGCCGTGGCAACGTATTCGAACATCGACCACCCGTTGTTGACCGAGTCAGAAAAGCCGGTTCGGGCTGCCATGGTGATTTTTACCTCCGACCGCGGCTTGGCGGGAGCATTCAGCTCCCAGGTCCTCCGCGAAGCCGGCGACCTTCGCGCACGCCTCGAAGGCGAGGGCAAGGAAGTCGTCAACTACGTCGTGGGACGCAAGGCCGTGGGTAACTTTGCCTTCCGCCAGCGTGCTGTGGAGCAGGCCTGGACCGGCAACACGGATCAGCCACAGTTTGAGACGGCGAAAGAAATTGCCACCACTCTGATTGAGCGGTTCATCAAGGACAGCTCGGAGGGTGGTGTGGATGAGATCCACATCGTCTACAACCGTTTTGTGTCGCTGGTGACCCAGTCACCCGAGGTTGTTCGGGTTCTGCCTCTCGAGGTGGTGGAGGGCGTTGATGAGCCAGGAGACACCGAAGTGTTCCCGCTCTACGAATTCGAGCCAGAGCCCGACGATGTGTTGGACGCGTTGCTCCCGGTGTACATCGAAAACCGCATTTTCACGGCGATGCTGCAATCTGCAGCTTCAGAGCATGCAGCACGCCAGAAAGCTATGAAGTCCGCCAGCGACAACGCGGACAAACTCATCCAGCAGTACACCACCCTGTCGAACAATGCTCGGCAGGCCGAAATCACCCAGCAAATTTCCGAAATCGTGGGCGGCGCCGACGCCCTCGTTTCGGCGAAGTAAAGAAAGAGAAAGACGATATGAGCAAGAGCGCCACGAAGCAAGCAACAGCCACCGGTCGTGTTGCCCGCGTTACCGGTCCGGTGATTGACGTTGAGTTTCCTCACGACTCCATCCCCGAGATTTATAACGCCCTGCAGACGTCGGTCACCATTGGTGGCGAGACCACCACGCTGACACTGGAGGTTGCCCAGCACCTGGGTGACGACCTCGTGCGCGCGATTGCTTTGAAGCCCACCGATGGTGTGGTGCGCGGCCAGGAAGTGCGTGACACCGGAGGCCCCATCTCGGTGCCAGTGGGCGATGTCACTAAGGGCAAGGTGTTCAACGTTCTCGGTGAGGTGTTGAACTCCGACGACAAGCTTGAGGGTGTGGAGCGTTGGAGCATCCACCGCACGCCACCTCCCTTCGACCAGCTGGAATCCAAGACTCAGCTCTTTGAGACGGGTATCAAGGTCATCGACCTGCTCACCCCCTACGTGCTCGGTGGAAAAATCGGTCTCTTCGGTGGAGCCGGTGTGGGTAAGACCGTTCTGATTCAGGAAATGATTCAGCGTGTTGCCCAAGACCACGGTGGTGTGTCGGTGTTTGCCGGTGTGGGTGAGCGTACTCGTGAAGGTAACGACCTGATCGGTGAGATGGAAGAGGCGGGCGTCTTCGACAAGACTGCCCTCGTCTTCGGACAGATGGATGAGCCGCCCGGCACCCGTTTGCGCGTGGCGCTTTCGGCCTTGACCATGGCCGAATACTTCCGCGATGTTCAGAACCAGGACGTCCTGCTCTTTATCGACAACATCTTCCGTTTCACGCAGGCAGGTTCGGAAGTCTCGACACTTCTCGGTCGTATGCCCTCTGCTGTGGGTTACCAGCCGAACCTCGCCGATGAAATGGGTGTTTTGCAGGAGCGGATTACCTCGACCCGAGGTAACTCGATTACGTCTCTCCAGGCCATTTATGTGCCCGCTGATGACTACACAGACCCCGCACCGGCGACAACCTTCGCTCACTTGGATGCGACCACTGAGCTCAGCCGTGAGATTGCCGCCAAGGGTCTTTACCCGGCAGTGGATCCGCTGACCTCAACCAGCCGTATCCTGGACCCCCTGTACATCGGTGATGACCACTACCGCGTGGCCACCACGGTGAAGCAGATCCTGCAGAAGAACAAAGAGCTGCAGGAAATCATTGCCATCCTCGGTGTCGACGAGCTCAGCGAAGAAGACAAGGTCACGGTTTCCCGTGCTCGTCGTATTCAGCAGTTCTTGTCCCAGAACACCTACATGGCGAAGAAGTTCACCGGTGTGGAAGGCTCCACGGTGCCGCTCAAGGACACTATTGAGTCCTTTGATGCCATTGCGAAGGGTGAGTTTGACCACGTGGCCGAGCAGGCCTTCTTCAACGTCGGTTCGATCGGCGATGTGGAAGAGAAGTGGGCCGGCATCCAGAAGGAGAACGGCTAGTCGTGGCACACCTTCAGGTCACCGTTGTTTCTGCTGCCGCCGAAGTGTGGTCAGGGGAAGCGACAATGGTGGTTGCCAAAACCACGGAGGGGGAAATTGGTGTCCTCGCGGGGCACGAACCCACCCTAGGCGTGTTGGCAGCCGGTGAGGTGCGCATCACCACGGTTGATGGCCAGAAGGTGACCGCCAAGGCTGAGGACGGATTCCTCTCCGTGGACAACAACGTGGTCACTGTTGTGGCAGGTCTTGCGGAGATTATCTAGACCCTGATGTTGCTCGTCCTTCCCCCTTCAGAGACAAAAGTTTCGGGAGGGGTACCGGGAACCTCCCTTGACCTCGCAGAGCTCAGCTTTCCCAGCACGACTGCGGTGAGAGAAAACCTTATTGCTGAGCTCATTGAGCTCTCGTCCGATGTTGACCGGGCAAAGCGCGCTCTGAAATTGGGCGTGAAGGGTGATGGAGATGTTGCTCGCAACCAGGAATTGCGCTCTTCGCTGGTCTTGCCCGCTCTGGAGCGCTATACCGGTGTGCTCTACGACGCCCTTGGGTATCCAGATCTCCCGGCAGCGCAGCAGGCTTTTGTTAATACCCGAGTGGGGGTGTTCTCTGCGCTGTGGGGATTGGTGATGGCCACCGACCCGATTCCCGCCTACCGTCTGTCTTTTGATTCTCCATTGGCTTCAGGTAAGCCAGGCAAGCACTGGAGCGCGGTAGCCGACGACCTTTGGGCTGAGGCCCCGGGATTCATCCTCGACCTGCGCAGCGAGGGGTATCGGTCGCTGGCTCCGGTTCCTGAGCAGCGTGGTGTCTTTCTGACCTTGGTCACGCCCGGTCCGCGCGGCTCACGCAAAGCCCTGGGGCATGCGAACAAAGCGGTCAAGGGCGAGCTGGTGAAACAGCTCGCGGTTACCGGCGCCCACCTTGAATCGCTCGATGATTTTGTTCAGTGGGGAGCATCCGAAGGTTATGACTGCGATGCGGCTAGCGCCAAGGACGGCCGCGTTGATCTGGTCATCAGCGGTAGGTGACGCCTTCGAGG
>JAHEGA010000073.1 GCA_024639925.1 Microbacteriaceae bacterium | reverse complement strand
AGTCGCCCGGGTCCAACATGGTCGCCACGGCTTGTGGCAGCGAGCTCAAAACCTGGGCGGGGTGGGTGAGGCGGTCCCAGTAGCGAACCACCGGTCGAAAGGCATCATTCACCGTCGTGGATGGTGTCCCGAAGTGCTCGACCTGCTGCAATACGGGGTCGGGCAGTCTCGAGGTGAACGTGTCGCCCGAGAGGAACAACACCGGCAGCCTGTTGGCCATGGCGACACCCGCGGCGGTCACCATGTTGGTCGCACCGGGTCCCACGGAGGACGTTGCCACCATGATCTGTTGGCGCCTGGCAGCCTTAGCAAAGGCCGCTGCAGCCAGAGCCATGCCCTGTTCGTTCTGTCCACGCCAGGTGGGAATTTCTTCCCGGTGCGTTTCGAGCGAGTGGCCCAGCGCGGTCACGTTGCCGTGTCCGAAAATGCCATAAACACCGGGGAACAGCGGGACGGTGGCGCCATCCACGGTGGTTTTCTGCGCAATGAGGTAGCGAACAATCGCCTCGGCGGTGGTGAGTCGGATGGTCTTAGCCACGGTTGCCTCCTGCAAGGTCGATAACGGGTTCCCAAGTGCGCGATTCCCACGAATTGATCAGTGCCTGTTGGACGCTGACGACATCAACGGCTTCGCGGAAGCCGGGGGAGTAGGACTTTTTGGTGGTCAGTGCATCGAGGAACGAGAAGTCCTCGTTGGCGACCAAATCTTCAAACCCGATGGCGTTGGCTTGACCGGGAGCGTAGGCACCGTGCATCGGGAAGCGGTCACCACCATAAATGGTGGTGTAGCCCGAGTTGGGGCTATCGGTGAGTTCGTAGTACTGCAGCTCGTTGAGCTTCTCGAGGTTCCAGGCAAGCGCACCCTTGGTTCCGTAAACCTCGAAGGCGTTCTGGCTTTCTGGGCCCACCATGGTGCGACTGGATTCGAAGGTTCCGGTAGCGCCGTTAGCAAACGTGCACAGCATCGACGCGAAGTCTTCGTTCTCGACGGCACCCTTGGGGTCTTCTGGCTTGCCGCGGCCGTAGTGGCTGGCAGCACCGGTGGGCAGTGGTCGCTCGGGAATGGTGGTGTTGCGCATCCCCACCACTTCGGTGATGTCACCGACCAGGTACTGGGCGATCGACACGGAGTGGCTGAGGATGTCACTGGTGGCGCCGTATCCACCCTGGTCCAGTAGGAATCGCCAAGTTAGCAAGCCCATTTCGTCGCTGCCATACATCGACAGGAACCGGCCGCGATAGTGCGTAATGTCACCGAGCACTCCGGAGCTGATCATGTTGCGGGCGTGCATCACCAGGGGTGCCCACAGGTAGTTGTATCCGACACCCGTCGTCACACCCGCCTTGGTCGCCGCGTCAAAAGCGGTGACGGCCTGTTCGGGCCTGCCGCCAATTGGCTTTTCGCTGAACACGGCCTTGCCGGCAGCGGTCGCTGCTTCGATCATGGGCACGTGCAACATGTTGGGTGCGGTCACCCAGACAGCATCCACATCGGGGGAATTGATCGCTTCGCGCCAGTCTTCGACGGCCCGTTGGAAACCGAAGTCACTGACGGCGCGTTCGCGCCGTTCCGCTTCGGTGTCTGCACAGACGACGAGAACTGGGTCAAACGAACGCTGGGGAAAGAGTGAGGGGATTCTCAGCATCGAGCGGGAGTGGGCTTGGCCCATCCAGCCCAGACCGAGGACGGCGATTCCAATGCGGGTTTTCATGGCAGGTGCCTTTCGTGAGGGTTGGCGATCAAGCGGTGTGAAGCGTGGGTAAACGAGACCATCATGCGGGGGAGCCTGCCGGTCCGTGAACGAGGGCGCTCGCGCGGGTGGCCGCCTGGTGTGAATCGCCATCGGTGGGGTAGAGCAGGTTGCGTCCCACAGTGAGACCGCGAACGTTGGGTTCTTTCATTCCGGCCTCCCACAAGTCGAAAATGCCTCCGGGGTTGCCTTGGGGTTCACCACCGAGCATGAGGATGGGCAGCGAGGTGGCAGCTGCCACCTCTTTCATGCCCGCTGTGGCGGGAATCTTCAGCCACGAGTGCGCGGACGATGAGCCCAAACCTGACGCAATCGCGACCACCACCGCGAGCGATTCATCCGACGTATCAAGGATGGCTTTTTCTTGATCGTCTTTGACGTACGGAAGAGGCTCGATCAGGGACATCACACCGCGATCCGCGAGCCCGGTCACGGTTGCCGCCACTGTTTCAATGGTCTGCGCGACAGCAGGGTCCGTGTAGTCAATGCGAATCAGAGTTTTTCCGCCATCGAGACCCGATTCGACAATGTGGTCGAGGTCGTAGGCGGTAATGCGGTCATCAAGTTCCCACGTGGCACCCATGATGCCGCCGCGGTTCATGGTTCCCAGCGCCACTTTGTTCTCGAGCGCCCCTAACCAGGCGAGTTCTTCTAGGACATCCGCGCTACCCAGCACCCCGTCGACTCCGGGCACCGCCAGGCATTCCATCGTGCGCTCCAGCAGCGTAAACCGATCGGCCATTGCTGCGCGGTCACTGCCTAACGACAGTTTGCCCCGGGCGGTGTGATCTGCCGCAATGATCAGCAGGTTTCCATCATCACCGGCAAGAGTGCGACGTTTCCGGTTACGCAAGGCATCCGACAGCTTTGTGGGCGCAAAGATCCGTTCGTGGATCAGCGCTTCGTAGTGTTCTTGGGTCAGTGTCATGCTGCACCCTCCATGGTTTTCATCAGCTCGGGCAGTGTGGGCATCGCGTCAGCGCAGGTCAGCTGGCTCGCCACATGGGCGCCCGCTGCATTGGCGACCTGCCCCATTTTCTCTAAGTCCCAGCCTTGCAGCAGTCCGTGGCACAAAGCCCCACCAAATGCGTCCCCTGCACCCAGTCCGCACACGAGGTCAATTGGTGTGGGCGCAACACGAACGCGCTCATCGCGGGTAGCCAGCAGGGCGCCTTCGGCGCCCATCTTGACGATGGCGAGGCGCGCCCCGGCATCCAGGATCACGGTGGCAGCCGAGTCGGGGTCGTCCACACCAAGAGCAACTTCGCATTCTTCGCGGTTGCCCACTACGACGGTGGAGAGAGAAATGGCGGTGTGCGCGAGCTCTCGAGCATCGTCTTTACTCGCCCACAGTGTCGGACGGTAATCCAGATCCAGCACCGTGTGCTGGTCGGCACTCCGTGCGCGCATCCAGGCGAGGCATGTGGGGGAGGTGTCTCCGACCGCCAGTGACGTGTGGCTAATCCAGAGAACTCCTGCTTCCTTCACCACCTCCATCGGGACATCGGCTTCCTTCACCATGGTGTCGGGTGCGGCCACACCGCGATAAAACATGACGGTGGGTGTTTCTGGTGGGGTGAGGGCAGCAAACGCCAAGGGCGTTTGCGTACCGGGAACCTTCTCGATGTAGGTGGTGTCAACACCCCAGCCCTCAAGGCGGGAGAGGACATAGTCGCCAAACGCGTCATCGCCCACTTTGGTCACCAGTGCGACGGAGGACCCCAGCTGGGCGGCTGCGACAGCAACGTTGGTGGGGCTGCCGCCCACTGATTTCTGAAACGTCTGCTGTTCATGAAACCCGCGATGGGGCTCATTGGCGTAGAGGTCAACGCTGATGCGACCCACGCTCAGAACATCGGGAGCGCTCATGCCGTCTCCAGCGTGGGGGCAACAACCTTGGTCAAGTAATCCAGTGATGCCGAGACGTCGAGGCTGGGGCCCTCGCCTTCGGCGGGGAACCCGGCCGTGAGGGCGGTGTCCTGCTCGATGACGTACCAACCCTGGTAGCCGGCGGCCTCGAGAGTTTGCACAACACCGAGGATGTCGACATCGCCGGCTCCCAGGTTGGTGAAGATTCCGTTCTGGGTTGCCTCCATGAGGGACACCTCGCGCTTGAGAACGGGGCCGGTCATGTCGACCCGAATGTCTTTGAGGTGGACGTGACCCACACGGTCCAGTCCCAGTTTTGCGAACTCCACCGGGTCTTGACCGCCAAACGCCATGTGACCGGTGTCGAGGCAGAAGCTCACGTCACACGAGTCCAAGACTCGGGAAATGTCGTCTTTCGTTTCGACCAGGGTTTGGACGTGGGGGTGGAGGACTTGCTGCAGGCCGTGTTCTTCACAAATCTCGTCGACAATCCCGAGCATTTCTGCCATGTGCGCTTTTTCGCTCGCGGTCAGCTCTTCCGGGATGGACCAGTCATCATCTTGAACCAACGAGGACACAAACTTCGTGGCACCGGCTTGTTGCAGGAACGCGGCAGTGGCACGCGCGCTCGCAATCGCGTGCTCACGCTGCGCTCGATCGTGCACGACCAGTGGAGTGAAGGCACCGATCAGGCTCATCCCGTGGGAGTTCAGTTCGCTGGCGACATCAGCAGCACCCTCTGGCAGGAAGCCTGGAGCACCGAGTTCGGTGGCGGCAAACCCGAGACTTGACATCTCGGGCAGCACGCGAGAACTGGGTAGCATGGCGCCCCAGCCGGGCACTTCGCACACGCCCCACGAGATCGGAGCCGACGCGACGCGGGAGAGAAAACTGGACACTATCGACCCTTCGTTGGAACGTTCCAAATATTATGGCAGACTACAAGGACGAGGTGCAACACAAGCCCGAGGACAAAGGAGTTCCGATGCGAGTACTAGTTGTAGGTGCAGGCCGAATGGGTGCCATCCGCGTGGAAGATCTGGTGGCCGACCCGCGGGTCGAGACCGTCATCATCGCCAACCGCAACGAGGAGCGTGCGAAAACGCTCGCCGACTCACACGGTGCGCAGGTCGTTGCCTGGAGCTCGATGGCTGACGTGGGTGCCGATGCCACTGTTGTGGCAGTGGGAACCGATGCCCATGATGAGGTCCTGGGAGCGGTACTTCCGAAAGGCCGACCGGTGCTCTGTGAAAAACCCATCGCGCTGAGTCTCGAGGGAACGAAGGCGGCCATCGATGTGGCACATAAACACAACGCTGGGTTCCAAATCGGGTTCCAACGTCGTTTTGATCAGCCCATCCGTGCCATTCGCGAGGCCGTTGAAGCCGACGAGATGGGCACCCTTTACAGCATGACGATGACCGCCCACGATATGACTCCCAGTGGCCGAGAATTTATGGCGGGGAGCGGGGGAATTTTCCGCGACATGCACGTCCACGACTTTGATCTGGTTCGCTGGATCACCGATAGCGAGGTGGAGCAGGTCTATGCCACCCAAGCCGTTCG
>JAHEGA010000072.1 GCA_024639925.1 Microbacteriaceae bacterium | reverse complement strand
CCGCGGGCCTTGATCAGGCCCTGCAGGCCCTTGTGCTTGGAGGACACGATGCCATCGCGGTAAGCGTTTACCGCGGGAAGGTCCACACCCTCGAGGGTGGTGCGAACGCCAAACATGTCCGAGTGCCGCGCTGAATCAGCAACTTCGGCGGCGTGCAGCAGTGCCTTGGTGGGGATACATCCGACATGCAGGCAGGTGCCGCCGACCTTGTCCTTCTCGATGAGTCCTACGCTCATGCCCAGCTGGCTGGCTCTCAGCGCAGCCGCGTAGCCACCACTTCCGGCACCGAGGATGACAAGGTCAAAAGTGTGCTCAGCCACTGGTTTGGAACTCCCTCACAGGTAAATCTGAAATGGCAGGCCAGTAGAGTGCGCCAGCCGGTTGCGAGCCTCCAGCCTACTACTCTCCCGAGTGCCCGCCACCAGAGCCATCAGCGGACATCAGCATCGAAATCAGGGTGCGAGTGATCGCTCCGGTGGGGCCTTTAGGCGTGTATCCGTAGGGGCCCGATGAGTTAGCAGCCGGCCCGGCAATGTCGAGATGAGCCCACGGGATGTCCTCGCCCTGCTCGTTAGTGCCCACAAAGTCCTTCAAGAACTGCCCCGCGCTCAACATGCCCCCGAGCACCTCACCCGGTTTCACATTCGCAATATCGGCCACGTCCGAATTCAAAATGGTGCGGAGTTCCGGGGGAAGAGGCATCGGCCACACCAGTTCACCCGCCTCGTCGGCGGCGCGTTGGATGAGCGCTGTTGCCTCAGCAGACCCCATTAGACCTGCGTATCGCTCGCCCAGGGCGATGCGAGCCGCACCGGTCAGCGTTGCGGCATCGACGATGAGGTCGGGGTTGAGAGCGCTTGCTGCCTGGAGCCCGTCGGCCATGACCAGTCGACCCTCGGCATCGGTGTTCAAAATCTCGACCGTTTTTCCTCCCTTGATGGTGATGACGTCATTGGGGCGAGATGCGGTTCCGCTGGGCATATTCTCGGCGAGACACAAATACGTCGTGATGGCGGCAGGGGAGCCGAGCTGGGCTGCTGCGATCGTGGTTGCGGCCATCACGGCTGCACCCGTCATGTCATATTTCATTCCCACCATTGCCGTTGGCGGCTTCAGGGAGAGTCCGCCGGAATCGAAGGTAATTCCCTTGCCGACCAGGGCAACGTGCCGGGTGGGTTTGGCGGGCTGGTGGCGAAGAATCATCAGACGGGGCGGGTTGATGGACCCCTTCCCCACCGCGGTGATACCGCCAAATCCTTGTTCCTCCAGCTGTTTTTCGTCAAGAATCTCGATCGTCAGAGTCGTGGATGAGGCCAACTTGTCCACCTCCGCAACAAACGACACCGGGTTCAGCATGTTCGGCGGGGTAGTGACCAGGTCCCGCACCGTGAAGACTGCCTCGCAGGTGGTGACAATCCGAGAAACGCTGTCGCCATCGAGCTCCCCAACAAGCGCCACACGGGGAGTGGTGTCCTTCTGATCGGCGGTGAGCTTGGTGGTTCGGTAAGACCCGAGAATGGCGCCCTCCAGGATGGCCTCCCGGTCCGCCGGAGTGTGATCGGCGAGAGCGAAAACCAACCGCTCGGGTTTCTTGACACTTTGTGCAGCAAAACCCGCCGCTGCTCGAAGAATGTCCGGTGTACTGGGGCCTTCTCCCAGGCCCACCAGCACAACGCCCTTCGCGGAAAGTCCCTCAGGCGCCGGAATGCGCCACGTGGCATCTGTGCCCCCTTCGGCACCAACAGCCACGGCAGTGTCGGCGAGTGCCGATGCAACACTTTCCGGTAGCGCCGTGGACGCGATCTGGGCCCCGTCAGCGTGCTTAGTTAGTCCGATGACGACCAGGTCATCGGGTGACACAGAGTCCAGGGTGGAAAGGAGTTCAGGGGTAGGAATCGTCATGCCCTCAATGCTAGCCATGGCGGTGTATCGCTGGGAGCGAAGAATCCCAGGATTGTCAGGGCCAGGCAATAGTGTGGGGACATGTTCGATGATCGTCTCTTCCGCGAAGCCCTGGAGCTCTCTGAGCTTCCGAAAGGTCTGCCCCTGGTGGCGGGGCTCACCGGGTTTGCGGATGCTGGCGGAGTCGTCACCCAGGTCAACAAGTACCTACTGGATTCGCTGGAGTCCACTCGGGTGGGGACTTTCAATAACGACGAACTGATTGATTACCGCGCGCGTCGTCCGCTGTTCCAGTTTGAAGAGACCCACCTCACGGACTACGAGCCCCCGCGCCTCAGCCTCGATCTGGTGCACGATGAGCTTGACCAGCCGTTCCTTTTCCTCTCGGGCTACGAGCCAGATTTTCGGTGGGAAGCGATGTCCCACACCGTGCTGGAGCTCATTGCAGCTTTGGAAGTTTCCACGAGCAGCTGGGTGCACGCGATTCCGATGCCGGTACCGCACACCAGAAGCCTGGGGGTGACGGTCAGCGGGAACCGAGAAGACGTCACCGATGCTCTCTCTGTGTGGAGACCCACGACAGGAGTCCCCGGCACGTTGATGCACCTCATTGAGTATCGGCTGCAGGAGCAAGAGCATCCCACCGCCGGGTTTGTAGTCCTCGTTCCCCATTACCTTGCCGACACGGAGTTTCCCGATGCCGCCGTCACGGCGCTGCAGAGCGTGACCAAGGCAACGGGTTTGATTTTCCCGACCGATGCTCTCCGGGAAGCAGGCCGAGAGTTCCTGACTGGTATCGGCAAGCAGGTCGAAGACAACCACGAGCTGGAAAAACTCATCGCCTCCCTGGAGAAGCGCCACGACTCCTACATGGAGGACAACCCCATTCCCTCTCCGCTGATGGATGCCGACGGAGAAGTGCCCAGTGCCGACGTGATCGCCTCTGAGCTTCAGGACTTTCTCGCCAAGCGCCAACCGGACGCGTCGGAGCCCTTCGAGAACTAGTCGCCACCACCCGTTCGTCGTTGCAGGAAAAGCCCTGGCGGGCGTGCCATACTGGTGCAAAGCCCTGTGGGCCCCACTGACTCCGGTTGGCGGGGCTTGACAAGGGCCTTCTTACTGCCCGTCACCAGGAGTGGAGCAGGACATGGCGAAGTCATCAGGTGATGCCCCCGCAAAAAAGCCACGGTTGATCGACAGACTCACCGGGCGCGCTAAGAAATCCTCTCCCGAACCCCAGAAAGCACCCGCCCAACCCGTGAGCCCCACCGCCAAGAAGCCCGCTGCCACCGCCGCAACAAAAGCACCCGCTAAAAAAGCTCCTGCCACCAAGCCAGCAACCAAAACCTCGCCCGCTAAGGCAAAGACTTCGGCGAAAAAACCCGCTGCAAAGGCTCCTGCCAAGGCGGCCAAGGCCCCGGCGGCAGCAGCTGCTACGAAAGCTCCCGCCAAGAAAGTTGCGGCAAAGCCCGCCGCAAAGGCTGCCCCCAAGAAGGCGGCTCCTGCGGCCAAGAAAACTCCCGCGAAGAGCGCCCCCGCAAAGAAGGGCACTACGGGAGCGACAAAGGCTCCGGCAAAAGCAGCTGCTGCGAAGAAGCCTTCTGCGACACCGGCAAAGAAGGCAGCTCCTGCAGCGAAAGCTCCGGCCAAGAAAGCCCCTGCCAAGAAGGCGGCTCCTGCAGCGAAAGCTCCTGCTAAGAAGGCTGCTCCTGCTGCCTCGAAGAAAGCTCCGGCGAAAAAGGCCGCAGCTGCGGAAACTTCTGAGGCTACCGAGGCAGCTCCTGCGGTAGTAGACGCAGCCAAAGACGACGTTGCCGAGAAGCTCGGCGCGGAACTCATCGCCGGCGCGGTTGAGATCAGCGACGACGAGGAAGACGACAAGCCTGCGGTAGCGCTTCCCCAGGGAGCATTGCTGCTCTCCAGCACAGATGACGATGATGCCCCCATCATTTCGACCACCATCACCGGTGCTACCGCTGATCCGGTCAAGGACTACCTCAAGCAAATCGGTAAAGTCGCGCTGCTGAACGCCGAGCAGGAAGTGTCGCTCGCGTTGCGCATCGAGGCCGGTCTGTTCGCCGAGGAAAAGCTCTCCGGGATGACGGCTTCGCAAAAAACCACGAAGCTTTCGCGTGAGCTTTTCGAGATCACGAAGGATGGCCAGCGGGCAAAAAACCACCTTTTGGGCGCCAACCTTCGCCTCGTTGTCTCGCTTGCTAAGCGCTACACGGGTCGGGGTATGCAGTTCCTGGACTTGATCCAAGAGGGAAACCTCGGTCTGATTCGTGCGGTCGAGAAGTTCGACTACACCAAGGGCTTCAAGTTCTCGACCTACGCGACCTGGTGGATTCGTCAAGCCATCACTCGGGCGATGGCCGACCAGGCTCGAACCATTCGTATTCCCGTTCACATGGTGGAGGTCATCAACAAGCTGGCGCGTGTGCAGCGTCAGATGCTGCAGGACCTGGGTCGCGAACCGACACCCGAAGAATTGGCCCGTGAGCTGGATATGACCCCAGAAAAGGTGGTCGAGGTCCAGAAGTATGGCCGGGAGCCCATTTCCCTGCACACGCCGCTGGGTGAGGATGGCGACAGCGAATTCGGTGACCTCATTGAGGACACCGAGGCCGTCGTTCCCGCCGATGCGGTCGGTTTTACCATGTTGCAGCGCCAGCTGGAGGGTCTCTTAGAGTCCCTGTCAGAACGTGAGGCAGGCGTCATCAAAATGCGCTTTGGCCTCGGTGATGGCATGCCCAAGACACTGGACCAGATTGGCGACACGTTCGGGGTAACTCGCGAACGGATCCGCCAAATAGAGTCCAAGACGATGGCGAAATTGAGGCACCCTTCGCGGTCACAGGCGCTTCGCGACTACCTCGAGTAAGCCGGTGAGGCTTTTTCTCGCAGTCGCCCTCGCAAAACTTGTTCGTTTTGCGGCTCGGCTGCGTGGTGGCGGCTCTGCCCTTCCTGGCCTTGTGCTCTTACGTATCGTTCCCGATGCGCTGCGGCGTTCGCTCGGGTCTTTACCCAAGGGCGTGATTTTCGTCACCGGCTCGAATGGAAAATCGACCACTACCGCGATGCTTGTTGGCATCCTGCGCGCACACGGCCTGAAGGTGTTCTCCAATCCGGCGGGCGGGAACCTTCCGCAGGGTCTTGCCTCGGCGCTGGTCGGCCAGTCCACACTCAGGGGCACGGTCTCCGCCGACATCGCGGTGCTGGAAGTGGATGAGGCCTACGGCCCTCAGATTGCCCAGCTGATTACCCCGTCGTGGGTGGTGTTTACGAATATTCAGCTTGATCA
>JAHEGA010000028.1:2164-24139 GCA_024639925.1 Microbacteriaceae bacterium | reverse complement strand
AGGGAGCCCCTCCCACAACCGGATATTGCGCAGGGGAAACGCTAATCATGAGGGAACACCGACGATTAGGGCCCTGGAGTCTCCCGGCGATGGGTTTGGGCTGCATGAATGTGTCCTGGCCCGGAGGGGCCGCAACTGCTTCCGGAGCCCGTCGGGACAGTGCCATCGAGGGCATTCACGCGGGTCTCGATGCGGGGGTGCGCCTGTTGGACACGGCAGATATCTATGCCCCGTCTTTTGATGCGGGGGGACATAACGAGCTTTTTGTCGCGGAGGCTCTGGCGGCCTGGGATGCGCCAGCGGATGTCAAAGACACCGTTGTGGTGGCCACCAAGGGGGGCATCACCCGCGAGGAGGGGGAAAAGTTTGGCAGGAATGGTTCGAGGGACTATTTTGTTGCCGCGGCCGAAGCATCGCGGGAACGTTTGGGAGTCGACCGCATTGACCTGTGGCAGCACCACCGACTTGACCCGTCACTTCCGTTCGAAGAGCAGTGCGAAAATCTTGCCCACCTCAAAGAACGAGGAATCGTGGCCGAGGTGGGGGTGAGTAATTACAACACCGAGCAACTAAGGCGAGCTATCGCAGTCCTCGGCGGCCCGGCAGAGGGAGGTGTGGTCTCGATTCAGAATGAATTTAGCCCTCTGTATCGACACGATCTCGACGTGCTGGAGGTGTGTGAGCAGTGGGGCGTGGCCTTTTTGCCGTGGTCTCCGCTCGGTGGTTCCCGCGGCGTTCGACAGGTAGAAGCTGATTCCGGGGTGGCGCGGGTGGCGAGGGAGAGAGGAATTTCACCGGCACTCGTCGCGCTGGCCTGGGTCGTGGGGACCTCCCCGGTGATTATTGCGATCCCCGGGGCAACCCGATCCGAGACCATTCGGGAATGCGCCCGGGTGCTAGATACTGAACTGACTCCCGGTGAGATGGAGTCGATTTCTGCATCCCTACCGCCGTCGCTCGAGCGGTCTCATGAACTCGAGCCCACGGCACCCTTTCGGAGCTAAGAGTTCTTTCCCCGCGCCGCCACAGCCCATTGCTCAGGCGGGCCTTGTTTCGACACGACCGTGATGATGTCGACCAGGTTGACCGCGTTACACACATGGTTGGGGATCACGTTCAGGATGTCCCCCGGCGCAAACTGCGGCCCCGACTCGGGGAAGACGAGGGTCGCGTGATGTTCCGACATTGCCACGATCCGAGCCTCGGCGTGGCCGAGGACTCGACCGTGGCCTGTTGCCCACGCGGCTTTGTCAGCACCCATGATCTTGCTTCCCGCGTCAACGACCGCCGTGTGGCCCCGAGCGCTGACCACTGTGGTCACGACTGAGAGGGCAATATCGCTCATCTCCATGGTCTGAAGTTCCAGCTGTTGGGCATCCCCCAGTGCATAAACCCCCGCCCGGGTTTCGGTCAGCGAGTCCTTGGTGCTGTGAAGTGAAGGAGTGGAACCCCCGCTGCGGTGGGTAACCGGGTATCCGGCGGATTCCAACACGGCGGTGGCAGTGGCGAGCGCTTCCACTTCGTCAGAAGACGCCGTGGTTGTGGCGCCGGGGTGGTAACTGTGCCCGGGATACGTGAACACGCCCTCACACCGGAGGCCGTGTGCGGCGAGGGCTGCTGCTAGCGGTTCCACAGCGCGTGGGTCACAGCCACTGCGATGATGCCCACTGTCGACCTCGATAAGAAAACCGATCGTTGTCTCGCCCAAGGTTGTGGCGGCTTGTTGGATCCCCGCGACAGAATCGACGCCCATCGTGATGTCTGCCCGCGTGGAGAGCGCAGCGAGGCGCTGCGCTTTGTTGGCGGTGAGCCACAGCGGGTACGCCAAAAAGATGGAGGGAATCCCGGCATCAACAAAAACTTCGGCCTCGCCAATGGTGGCCAGAGTGATGCCAACAGCGCCGTGTTCAAGCTGCAACTTCGCCAGCTCCGGGATTTTGTGGGTTTTCGCGTGCGGTCGGTAGGCAATTCCTTGCTTCTTAGTCCGCTGGCGGTGTACCTCCAGATTGGCGAGCAGGCGATCCCGGTCGATCACCGTATACGGGGTGTCCAGCAGCGGAGTATCCATCCCCACAGGCTAGCTAGGTCGTGCTCGACCCAGCACTACTAAGCGACGCACCATCGATTCGCCAGCCGGCAGCCTGTTCGCTCATTTGGTAGGTCAGCACGAAAATTTCTCCCGCTGGCGTGGTCACGGTCACTCGCGTTTGGGCCTGAGCGATGCGTTCTGAGTAGACACAATCCGACACCACAAAGCGGGGGTCCTCTAGTAGAAAGGCATACCCCTGGGTGATGACGTTCTCAAACGCGGCTTGGCTAAAAGACGACTGAAACAGTGGCGACGCCATGGCGTAGGCGGTAGCGAAATCACTCGCGCCCAGCGCCTCAATCTGTGTCGAGATCGTGGCGGCAAGACCTTGCTCCACGGAAACCTCGCAGGCTTTGGGCCCGTCGGTCTGCGTGTCGGGAGCTGGTGCCGGCGCCGATTCGACCAAGTCGGGGGTGGGCGGCGGTGTAGTGGCTGCGCACCCAGAGAGGCCCAAAGCCAGAGCGCACACAGCAGCGATGCGCCAGCGTTGTCCCATCATGAACACCTCCCCGTTGACCGACAGCATGGTGGATGAAGCTGTACATTGACGGCATGTCTGGTCGACTGGGCTAGCGTTGTGTCGTGAATTCTCTTATCCGTTTCATTACCGGGCCGAAAACCTCCTGGATCACTCTGCTGGTGGGCCTGATATTCGCGGCACTGTCCTTCACGGTGTTTGCTGCGGAATCGACTGACGAAGCACCGTCGACCGGGCTCCCGGATGATGCAGAAGTGGTCCTCGTCGAGAAGGCACTGGCGGACATGCCTAATTCTGAGGGAACCGCTGCCGTCATCGTGTTTGCGAAAGAGTCCGGTGAATTCACGGCAAGTGAACAGGAATGGTTGCAGGGTGAATTTGACCCGATCACCCAAACTCTCTCGGGCGGAGTGAATGAGGTCTTCCTTGACTACACGAATGTAGAGCTGATGGGGCAGCCCTTTGTTCCCCCCGCGACAATCGCTGACGACAACACGACCGCGGTGATGACGGTTCCCATGGATGAGATTGCGGACGTCGCTCCACGCGGTGAGCGGGTGGCGGAGATGAGGGCTCTTGCGCTCGATGCCGCGCTGCCGGGAATCACCGCCTATGTGACGGGCCCCGAGGGTTTCCAAGTCGACCTGGCAGGGGTGTTTGAAGGGGCGGACTTCGTCTTGCTGGGGGCTACCGTCGTGATCGTCATTGTCTTGCTCCTGGTCACCTACCGAAGCCCCACGCTATGGATCGTTCCTCTGGCGGTGGTGGGCACGGCGGACTTGATGGCGGGTCAAATTGGTCGCAACGTGGCCAGCTTCTTCGATTTGGCGGCCGACGGTTCTGTGACCGGCATTTTGTCCGTTCTGGTCTTCGGTGCGGGGACGAACTATGCCCTTTTACTGATTGCTCGCTACCGCGAGGAGCTCCTCCTCGTGGAGGATCGTCACATCGCGATGGCTCGCGCTGTGAAAGGTGCGGGCCCAGCCATTCTTGCCTCGGGTGGCACTGTGGTGTTGGCTCTTCTTACACTCGCCTTTGCCGACCTCGGGGTGACCAGAGCGCTGGGTGTGGTGTGTGCGACAGGAATTGTGGTCGCCATGATTTCTGCACTCGGTGTCCTCCCGGCAGCCATTGTTGTCTTTGGCCGGGGCCTCTTCTGGCCCTTTGTCCCGCGCTTTGGCGGAATCAATAAATCGGCGACCGGATGGTGGGCTCGCCTGGGAACACGGGTGAGCAAACGTCCGGTGCTGGTCGCGGTGGCCGGTGTTGCGGTGCTCGGTGGTTTGGCTGCCGGCTCCACCGGGGTCACCATCGGTATTCCTGAGACCGAACAGTTCCGAGTCAAGCCTGAGGCGGTGCTGGGAATTGAAGTCCTCGGTGAGGCATTCCCCGCGGGAGAAAGCTCCCCGACGCAGGTGGTCGCCGATAACGATGGTGCTAATGATGTTGTGGCGGCTGCATTGCTGCTCGACGTCGTGGCGAGCGCCGAGGTCGTCAACGCGAATGACACCCTCTCCCGGATTGATGTGGTGCTGGACGCTGAGGGGGGAAGCGAGGAAGCCTATGCTGCCATCGTTGACCTCCGCACTGCTGTTCAGGCGGTCCCCGGGGCAAACGCTCTAGTGGGGGGTGATGATGCCACCCGGCTTGCGGTGAAAGAAACCTATGAACGCGACCAGCTCCTGGTGATCCCGCTCATCCTGATACTGGTGTTCATCGTTCTGGTGCTGTTGCTCCGTGCGCTGTTAGCGCCGGTGTTGCTGCTTGCCAGTGTGGTGCTGTCCTTCTTCTCGGCGATTGGCGCAGCGTGGTTGTTGTTCGAGAACGTCTTCGGGATGTCGGGACTGGACTTCAGCGTGTTCCTTTACTCGTTCTTGTTCCTGGTCGCGCTGGGAGTGGATTACAACATCTTCCTGGTTTCTCGAGCACGGGAGGAAGCAGCACTCCTGGTGGGGAAGGTTCGCCAGCCAACCCGCCGTGCGATGATCACGGCACTCGGTGCGACTGGTGGAGTGATCACCAGCGCAGGGATCTTGCTCGCCGCTGTCTTCGCTGTTCTCGGGGTATTGCCCCTCATCGCCCTGTTCCAGGTGGGCATCATTGTGGGAATTGGTGTCTTGATCGACACTCTCCTGGTGCGCACGGTGGTTGTTCCCGCTACCGCGTTTATCGCGGGAGACCGATTCTGGTGGCCTCGCCGGAAGCTGACATCCAGCGCCTTCGGATAGGCCTTCGTTACTGGGGCAGCAGAATCAACTTCCCTGAGGTGGCACGGCTTGCGAGGTCTGTGTGAGCCTGGGCAGCGTCGTGGAGGTCATACGTGTGGTGAAGCGCAAGCTGGAGTGTGCCATTTCCTAGCGCGCCGAAAAGTTCGCTCGCTCGCCAGCGAAGCTCCTCGGGTGTAGCAACAAAGTGCGTAAGGCTTGGTCGGGTCAGGGAGAGGGATCCGCGTTGATTCAGAATTTGTGGGTCAAAGGGCCCTACAGCGCCACTGGATTGCCCAAATAGCGCAAGGAGTCCTCGGGGTTTGAGGCTTGCCAAGCTTGCGTCAAAAGTGCTCCTGCCAACTCCGTCATAGACGACATCAACACCAGCTCCTTGGGTGATGCTGGCAACAGACTCTGCGACTGGGTCTTGGTCGTAACGGATCACGTGTGCGGCACCGGCGGCTCGGGCCGCTACTTCTTTGGAGTCGCTCGAAACGGTCCCAATGACGGTGCCACCGCGCTGGGAAATCAATTGGCACAGCAACAACCCCACTCCGCCCGCGGCGGCGTGAACCAGAGCCTTAGCCCCCGGAGTGATGTCGAACACGCTCGTGATGAGATAGTGCGCCGTCAATCCCTGGAGCATGACCTGGGCCGCCTCCAGGTCGGTGACCGCATCAGGCACTCGAACAAGTGTGTCGGGGTGCCGCACGACCTGCTCGGCATAACTGCCTAAGCCCCCTGCCCACGCGACCCGATCCCCGGGGGCAAAATCGGTCACGTCACTACCGATCGCACGAATGGTCCCACTGCCCTCAAGTCCCGGGATATAAGGAAGGGGCATGTCATAGATGCCCTGGCGCTGGTAAATATCGATGAAGTTGACGCCTGCGGCTGCCACATCGATCAGCACATCCTGTGCCCCCATGGCGGGTTCATTAACCTCGGCGAGTTCCAGGACTTCGGGGCCACCCGCCGTGCTCACCACAATTGCCTTCATGACTGACCTCTTCCCTGCCCGGAGAGTATCACCGGCGGTGTTAGGAGAACAAAGCCCGCACGGCCGCTTCCGAGTCGGCCGCGGTGCGAGCCGTGAGTGCCGTGTGGCTGGCAAGTTCGGCTTTGCTCGACGAGATTGACGACAGCGCGGTACTGACACCCTCCACCGCACTTGGAGCAGCGCTGACGGAGGTCACCCCCATGCCGGCAAACACAATGGCCAACAGAGGATCTGCCGCACTCTCACCGCACACCCCGACCGGAATCCCCAGGCGCGAGGCGTGGTCACAGACGGTCTGGACAGTGCGCAAAAGGGCCGGCTGCCACGGGTTATTCAGTGCACCGAGCTTGGGGTGCATCCGGTCCGCGGCAAAAAGATATTGAGAAAGGTCATTAGTACCGATGCTGACGAAGCTGAGGAGATCGCCGAGATCGGGCAGGACGGAGACGATCGCCGGGGTCTCGATCATGATTCCGACCTGGGTGATTCCTGCCTCCGCACACAGCGCTGCAAAGTCCTCCACCTCGTCGGCGGTGGAGACCATTGGGGCCATGACGCCCACGTCACGCCCGGTGTTATCAATCGCTTGGGCAATGGCCTTGAGCTGAGCGGCGAGAAAGGCGGAGTGGTCGACGTTCAGGCGAAAGCCACGAATTCCTAACGCGGGGTTTTCTTCGTCGCCAAGGTCGAGAAACGGAACGGGCTTGTCGCTGCCCGCATCAATAGTGCGAATAATGATTTTCCCGGCGGGTGCTGCCTTCAGCACCTCGGTGTAGCTGGCGACTTGCTCATCGAGACTGGGCTCGGTCTTCGCGGAGAGGTAGAGAACCTCCGTGCGGAAAAGCCCCACACCGCGAGCGGAGGTCGCGGCCGCCGCTTCGGCGTCCGCGAGACCGCCGATGTTCGCTCGAACCGTAATGAGCGGAGTGTCGGATTCGGGAATGAAACTGAGAGCCTGGGTTGCTTCAGAGAGTGACCCCCCGCGAACCACTCGGTTACCCTCCGGGTCCACCAACACGGATTCACCCTGGGCCAGTTCCATGGCGCCTTTTGCGCTGACAACGGCGGGAAGTGAGAGAGCTCGGCAGATGATGGCGGTGTGGGAGGTCGGGCCGCCTAGTTCGGTGATGACCCCGATGACGGAGGACCCAAACTGGGATGTTTCCAGCGGGGTGAGGTCTTCGGCCACGATGATCCATGACCCCTCTTGCGGAATGCTGGGACCAGCGGCAATCCCTCTCACCCAGCCAGAGATTCGGGCGGCGATCCCGCGCAGATCTCCGACTCGGGAGAGAAAGTCTTCGTCATCGCCCATCATCTCGGCGAACTCGTCGAGGGATTTGAACAGCGCGGTGGGGGCGTCATCCCCGGTCTCGAGGTATGGCCTTGCCATTTCCTGAAGTTCGGGGTCTTCGAGAATCGTCAGCAGAGCATCAAGAATCTCGCGCGTGGTGTCATCGCCGGCTGAGGCTTCGTCCCGGATGCCGGCAGCCGTGGTCGCGATGGCTGTGGCGAGGACACTTGCCTCCTCGGCAGGGGTGTGACCCGTTTTTCGGTGCTCGTAGACCTCGTCGGAGGTGTTCAATACGAAAACTTCGCCCACAACAGCGCGTGATCCCACGCCAATCCCGGTGATGTTCACGTGGAAGAAACTACCCTTCGTTGACGAGAGCTTCGATGGCGTGGGCGAGGGACAAACCAGCAGTGTCGTCATCAGAGTCGACGACAATGTCCAGGCTGTCTCCGTGCTTGACCTTCATGGCGAGCATTTTCAGCGCGGAGGCACCAGAGGCTTCTTTGCCAGAGCTATCGCGGAGGGTGACAGTGGCACCGCTCTCGCGCACCAGCGCAACAATCTGCCCAACGGGTCTCGCGTGGAGGCCGATCGGGTCCCCAACGGTGATGGTGTGGGTCACGCTCATGAGGTCACTCCTTGCGGCTTGATGACAACTTTGATCGCGTCTCCGGAGGTTACCGCGTCAATGGCGTCCCGAACGTTCTCGAGGGACATCCTGTGGGTGATCAGGTCAGCGACCGGCACCTTGCCCGAAGCGATGAGCTCCAGCGCTTCGGCGTTTTGTGCGGGGGAGGAGCCGTTTGCTCCGGCCAAGATGAGTTCCTTGTAGTGGACGACGTTCGAATCCACCGAAATCATGGGCTTGTCTTTGGGGAGTCCGCCAAAGAAACTGATGCGGCCACCCGGTGCCGCCATCCCAATGGCCTGCTCCTGCGCGGCGCCAGCAGGGGCGGCGGTGATGATGACGCTCGGCCCGATTCCATCGGTTTCGTCCGACACAATTGCCTCGAGGTCCTCTTTCGACATGTCGATCGCGCGGTCTGGCTTAACGGCATTGGCGGAGAGCGCGAGGCGGTCGCCGTTGATGTCGGCGAGCATGACGTGTTTGGCTCCGAGCGCGCGGGCCAAACGAATGTGGAGGCAACCGATGGGTCCAGCACCCATCACCAAGACGGTGTCGCCTTCTCCCACGCGAATCAACCGCTGAGCGTTGAGGGCGCAGGCGAGAGGCTCAGTCACGGCTGCCTCGTCGAAGCTCAGATCGCCGGGAATCTTGTTGACCCCGTTGGCTTTGAGAACGGCTTCGGGGACAATCATCTCTTCGGCGAACCCGCCACCGAACTGGTAACCCATGGAGGTCTGGTTGATGCAAATGCCCTGCTTGCCTGCTTTACAGGCCCAGCACTCTTCGCACGGCACGGCAGCGATGATTTGAACTCTGTCACCAATCGAAAAGCCTGAAGTTTCGCCACCCACCTGGATAACTTCACCAGCGATTTCGTGACCGATGATCTGGGGTGGCTCCAGGCGGGGGTGCCCGTGGCCAAAAATCTTTGCATCGGTGCCACATGTTGCGCACGATTCAACGCGAATCTTGAGCTCGCGGGGACCAGCTTCAGGGGTATCCACATCAACGACATCCAGATTTCCTGGGCCAGTAAATAGTGCGGCTCTCATGCGTTAGGCACCTTTCATAATGAGGTCACGAATTTCTGCGGGGTTGGTTGAGGTTCGAAGTATGTGCGCGGCATCGTCATCCATCAGGATGTCGGCCAGGTTCCCGAGTATTTCCACGTGCCCGTCTCCAGCGGAGGCAATGCCCACGCACACAGAAACGGGTTCGTTAACCCAGGTGATTTCTTCGCTCAAGCGAAGGAAAACGAGTTGGTCAAAGTTCACAAAGGAGCGGGACTCGTCCGTGCCGTGGGGAATGGCGAAGCCTTCACCCATTTCGGAGGGAAAAATCTGCTCGCGCTCCCACATGGCGTCGGCGTACTCCGGGGAGACAGCACCGAGTTCCACCAGTTTCGCGCCGCAGAGCGCTACGGCCTCCTCTCTCGAGGAGACCGTAGCGTCTAGCGTAATACCGGCCAGTTGGAGCAGATCAGCCATCGGAGATAACGTCACCGTTCTGAATGGCACCGACCAATTTCGCGATGTTGAGATCACCCAAGAACATGTCAAAGATGATGACCACCGAGTCGGGCACGGCCTGCTTCGCGCGGGCACTGAGCCCCCGGTGAACAAGCACGAGCTCGTGCGATGTTTCCGCGAGTTGGTTGACCGGGGAGTGCGTCACCGTAATCCCCTGTGCTTTCAACTGTTTAGCAAGTGCCCGGGCCACCATCACTGATGAGCCCATGCCTGCTTCGCAGGCAACAACAATTTGCTTGATGTCACTAGCCGATACGGAGGCCATGGTTACTTACCAGCCTTCATTTCTTTGCTGCGGTCCTTTGCCTCTGCGAGGTCAGCTTCCGAAGCGTCACCCTTCGACAGGCGAAGGATGAACCAGGTCACCACGAAGGACGTGGCAGCTGACAGCGCGATACCGAGCAGAACACCGAGGTGGTTTCCTGCGGGGGTAACGGCCATGTAGGCGAAGATCGAACCGGGCGAAGGTGTCGACACAAGTCCGACGCCGGTCACCATGAACGTTGCTACTCCGACCATGCCACCAGCGATGACACCCAGGACAACCTGAGGCTTCAGCAGCACGTAGGGGAAGTAGATCTCGTGGATTCCACCCAGGAAGTGGATGATGATCGCACCGGGAGCGGAACCACGGAGCAGTTTCGGACCGGCCAGCCAGAAGGCCACCAGCAGTCCGAGGCCGGGGCCAGGGTTCGTTTCCAGCATGAACATGATGGATTGACCGGTTGCTTCTGCATCCACGACACCCAGGGGGGCCAGAACACCGAAGTTGATGGCGTTGTTCATGAAGAGGATCTTCGCGGGCTCAATCAGCAGTGAAGCCAAGGGGAGCAGCGAGTTGTCCACGAGCCAGCCCACACCGTTTCCGAGGAACGTGGTGATACCGGACACGATGGGTCCAATGCCGAGGTAACCGAGCATGGCGCCCAACATTCCCGCAATACCCAGCGAGAAGTTGCCGATAAGCATTTCGAAGCCGGGAGGGGTGATGGGGTCAAGTGCCTTGTCGATGTACTTGAGGATCCATGCCATCAGCGGTCCAATAATCATGGCGCCGAGGAACATGGGGATGTCGGTTCCGACGATCACACCAACGGTGGCAATCGAACCAATCACCGCACCGCGCTGACCGTGAACGATTCGACCACCGGTGTAACCGATGAGAATCGGCAACAGGTTGAGAATCATGGGACCGACCATCGACGAGAAGTTCTCGTTAGGCAGCCATCCCGTGGGGATGAACAAAGCGGTCAGCAGACCCCAGGCGATGAATGCTCCGATGTTCGGAATCACCATTCCTGCGAGGTTGCCTCCCAGCTTCTGTACTCCAGCGCGGAAACCTGTTTGGCCACCGACACCAGAGGGAATAAATTCACTCATTGGTATTACCTTCCTTCGAGAGGTTGTGTGCTGTGTACTCGAGTGCCCCGGGGAAAAATGCTCAGGGAGAATGAGCGCCCTTCACCGGTCTCTCGTACGTTTTCGCTTCCAACTTTGGAAACGAAACCTAAGGGTGTGGTCATCATGCTGCGACCACCTCGACGCCGAGCTGGCCACACTGTTCGATGTAGCGCTGGTCGGTGCCGATATCTGTGACAAGTCGATCAAAATCTGTGGGGATGCCAAACGTGGCCGGGTAAATAGACCCAAACTTCTTGTTGTCCGCCAACACGATGGTCTCCGCCGAGTTGGCGATCATGACTTTCTTGACCGCTGCCTCGTCAGTATCAAACGCCGTGAAGTTCAGTTCCGGGGAGACGCCGTTGGTTCCGAGGAACGCAACAACCGCATTCAAGCTGCTCAAGTCTTCGACTGTGCGCGCACCGACAGCACTCAATGTGGTGGGGCGAACGTAACCGGCAAGCGTGTAGGTCTTGGTTGAGGAATCAGCAATTCGGGCCGCGAGGTTGACGCTGTTGGTGACCACAACGAGGTCAGGCCGGTTCCGCAGTGCCGGTGCGAGAAACTCGGTGGTGGTGCCGCCATCGACGAACACGCACCCTTCGTGCGGGATGTAGTGGCTCGCCGCCTCGGCAATGCGCTGCTTTGCCTCGGGATTAAGGTTCTGGCGCTCGGGAATGGTGTACTCGTGCGCGAAGCGCTCCATCGCAATCGCGCCACCGTGGACGCGGCGGACAACCCCGCGGCGCTGAAGAACATCGAGATCTCTGCGGACAGTTTCCGTTGCAACGTTGAGTTTGATGGCAGCGTCGCCGGCATCGAGGCGACCCGATTCACGGGTCCACTCGGCTATGAACAGTCGCCGCTCTTCTGCCAACATCGTTGTCGCCTTCCGCATTTCTATGAAATAGCTGGCAAAAAACTACCACAAACCCACACAAAGCAACATCCAAAACCACACAAAACCATAATGTGGTGCTCGAAGGGTTAGAAAACGCCGGGTTCCGTCAATCGACGATCGCGATGGGGGGTCAGGGTGCTCGTCACCTCGACGGGGTCATCAAAGTGCTGGAGCTGAGACCCCTCCTGTTGGACCTTCTGTGCACCCCACGTCACTGCCTGGGCAACCGCGCCTTCTAAATCCCCCGGAGTGTTGGCGACATGCGCTAGGAAACCGGCGACACTGGCGTCGCCGGCGCCAATGGTGTTGCGCACATCGAGTGGCAAAGTCCAGGCATGCACCGCACGGTCCGCATTGATGCCCACAATCCCATCTGGCCCGAGGCTCACGACGACGGATTCAACACCCCAGCCGGCGATTTCCGTGCCAGCGTCGATCACATCGCCGATGGTGGCGATCGGGCGCCCCACGCATTCGGCGAGCTCCGCAGCGTTGGGTTTGATGAAATCCGGAAGTCCTGCGCGCGCCAGGCGCATCAGCGCGGGTCCCGAAGTGTCGAGTGCAACCTTGCAACCCGCAGCTGTTGCTTGGGTGATGAGGGACTCGACTGCTTCGATTGCCTCGTCGGTGTCACCCGGGAGAGTGCCCGCTACCACTAGCCACGAAGCGGATGACTCCTGGATGTTCTCGAGTGCCATGTGGGCGAGCGCGCTCCACTCTGCGCGAGTGAGGGGGGAAGGTTGTTCGTTGACTTTGGTTGTTGTTCCGTCAGGTTCGGTGATCGTGATGTTGATGCGAATGTCCTGTGACGCGGGCGACACAATCAAAGACTCGGTGTCCGCCCAGCGATCCTCGTCTGCATCCGTCAGGGGAACGATGGCCCGCGAAGCAATTCCTCCCAGGGTGAGGGCCTGTGTCACGTTCACGCCTTTACCGGCAAATTCCGCTGACACGTGATGTGCGCGATGGGTGCCACCGCGCGCGAGCTCATTCACCTGATACGTGCGATCAATACAGGGCGCAGGAGTGACCGTGATGACCTGTGGTATCTCTTTCACGCCCCATACTCTTGCACAGCGCTGCGACTCTGGTTTGTTCACGCGTTGTTCACCCACTCGCTTTATGGTCGCTACCCGTGGTCGAGAGAGTGTAAACAGCACAACCGTGCAATCCCTATTTCTCTTCGAACAAGGTGAGGTAATACAGAATGACCAATCGTTCACAGCGTCTTGCGGGAGTAGCACTTCTTGCATCAGCCGCATTCGTTCTCTCAGCGTGTGCGGGTGGCGACGGGAACTCCGGCAGCGACTCCAGTGGCTCGGGCCTGTCAGGAACACTCATCGGCGCCGGCGCCTCTTCCCAGGGTGCTGCGCAAGAAGCATGGGTTGCGGGCTTCCAGACAGCCAATGAAAGCGTCACGGTCACCTATGACCCCATCGGTTCGGGTGGTGGGCGCGAGACCTTCCAAAGTGGTGCTTCGTCGTTTGCTGGTTCTGATCGGGCTTTCCGAGTCGAGGAAATCACGGGAGGACCCTTTGGCTCGTGTGTGGAAGGCGAGGGGATTTGGCAGATTCCTGCTTACATCTCCCCGATCGCAATCATCTTCAACATCGAGGGTGTCTCCACGTTGAATCTGGATGCCGACACACTGGCTCAGATTTTCACCGGGGAGATTTCAAACTGGAACGATTCGGCCATCACCGGCCAAAACCCTGGAGTTTCGCTCCCTGATCAAAACATCACGGCAGTGCACCGCTCAGATGACTCTGGGACTACGGCTAATTTCACGGACTACATGGCCAAAGCCTCCCCGGACTACTGGGTTCTGGCCGGCGCCAACGCCGGATCGTTTGAATCCTGGCCTGCCGAATGGGGCGGCGAGGGAGCGCCTCAGACTTCGGGAGTTGTCGATGCGGTAACGAACGGTGTGGGCACCATTGGGTACGCCGACGCTTCCCGCGCAGGCAGCCTCGGTGTCGTGGCGATCAAGGTGGGCAGTGAGTATGTTCCCTACAGTGCAGAGGCTGCGGCAAAGATTGTGGATGCTTCACCGCGTGCCGACGAGGGCCAGCGCGGTGACAACGACCGCGCAATCGAGCTGGACCGCGCGACCGAAGAAAGCGGCACTTACCCCATCGTGTTGGTCAGCTACCTGATTGGCTGTAACGACTACGCCGATGATTCTGTTGTCGACCTGGTCAAGAGCTATGTGTCTTACGTCATGAGCGAAGAGGGCCAGCTGGCGGCTCAAGCAAACGCTGGAAACGCCCCGGTGTCGGAGGCGACTCGAGCAAACGCCGAGGCCATACTCGCAACCATTCAGTAGAGGTTGAGGGGGTGGCGCCTGTGGTTTCTCACTCGGGCACCACCCCCTCTAAACTCGCCATTAGAGCTCGAGCCCTCGCGCCTTGACCGTCGCATGATTACTCCCAACGAAGGTTTTCCGTTATGACACAGGATGCGGGTGGGGCGTCTCGCAACACTTCTCCGTCGGCGCGCAAAACCGTCGTTCGTCCTGGTGACCGGATCTTCTCTGGCTCTGCCAAAGGTGCCGGTACTTTCATCCTCCTCATGCTGGCTGCGGTGTCGGGCTTCCTCTTGCTCGAAGGGTTCCCCGCCATTACGGCCGACCCGAACGACATTTCTCTCCTCGCTGGTGAGTCTTTCTGGGTGTGGGTCGGACCACTCGTGTTTGGAACGCTGTGGGCGGCAGCTTTGGCCATGGTTGTGGCGTTTCCCCTGGCCATCGGTATCGCCCTTTTCATTTCGCACTACGCACCACGGCGGGTAGCCACGACCCTTGGGTATGTCGTTGACCTGTTGGCCGCCGTGCCCTCGGTGGTTTACGGCCTCTGGGGTGGCGTCATTCTCGCGCCAGCCCTGCAGCCCTCCTACACCTGGCTGGCGGATAACCTCAGTTTCCTTCCCTTTTTCGCTGGACCGGCGTCTGGTACTGGCCGCACCATTCTCACCGCTGCTTTGGTGCTTGCGGTGATGGTTTTGCCCATCATCACGGCAGTTTCACGCGAAGTCTTTCTGCAAACCCCTGCGCTCTATGAAGAGGCGTCCTATGCGTTGGGCGCCACCAAGTGGGAAATGATCAGAACGGTGGTACTGCCGGTAGGGCGAGGGGGGATCATCTCGGCGGCCATGTTGGGGTTGGGCCGAGCGCTAGGCGAGACACTCGCGGTCGCTATGGTTCTCTCGGCCACAGGAGTTATCTCGCTGAACCTGATTAGTTCGGTGAACCCCTCGACTATTGCGGCAAACGTCGCGCTGAGCTTTCCTGAGGCCTACGGCTTGAACATTAATGCGCTCATCGCGTCAGGGCTGATACTTTTCGCCATCACTCTCGTGGTCAACTCAGTGGCACGGTGGATTGTTAACCGCCGCTCCGAGTTTTCGGGGGCCAACTAATGTCCCTCGCAAGACCTGGTGCGCCCAGGCCGAACGCCTTCGCCGCCGGCAAGCTCAACTCGCAAGTCCCCAGCCTCCTGTTAGTCGGTGGACTGGCTCTCTCATGGGCGTTGTACACCTTTTCGGCACCTGAAGACGAGGACTATGAGGTCAACCTCATTCTTGTCGCCCTGACGGGCATCGTCTTTTTCACGCTGGGTCTTGTGGCGGTGTCGTTGCGGGTCGAAGGCCGGCGCAAAGCAGTGGATCGTCTCGCCACGGTGTTGTTCACGCTGGCATTCCTGATTGCACTAACCCCGCTTATCTCTCTGATTATTACCGTGGTGAGCCGAGGGGCAATCCGGTTTGATGGCGACTTTTTCACCCTCTCGATGCGCAATGTCGTGGGAGATGGCGGCGGTGCCGCCCACGCCATTGTCGGAACCGTAATTATGACGCTCGCAGCCGGTCTGATCTCGGTTCCGATTGGGCTTTTGACGTCGATTTACATCGTGGAGTACGGAGCCGGCAAGCGCCTAACCCGTTGGATTACTTTTTTTGTTGACGTCATGACGGGTATCCCCTCGATTGTCGCCGGCCTGTTCGCCTACGCCTTGTTCGAAATCTTGCTCGGCCCAGGAACCCGCGTAGGTATCTCAGGCTCGGCAGCGCTTGCCGTCCTGATGATTCCGATCGTGGTCCGCTCGAGCGAAGAGATGCTGCGTCTTGTTCCGAACGAACTCCGCGAAGCCTCGTATGCACTGGGTGTTCCCAAGTGGCTGACCATTGTCAAAGTGGTGCTGCCCACCTCGATTGCGGGGATTACCACAGGCATCATGTTGGCCATCGCCCGCGTGATGGGGGAGACAGCGCCACTCTTGATTGCCGCAGGCTTTAGCAACAACTTCAACTTCAACATTTTTGATGACCGGATGCAGAGCTTGCCCAACTTTGTTTACTACTCCTACATCGCGCAGGGTTCTGTACCTGAGGCGTACCTCAATCGAGCGTGGGCGGGAGCGCTCACGCTGATTGTGATTGTCATGGTGCTCAACATTGGCGCCCGGTTGATCGCTCGATTCTTTGCCCCGAAACTAGGCCGTTAGGAACACCAAGGAAAAGCATGTCAAAACGCATCGAAATCAAAGACCTTAACGTCTACTACGGCAAGTTCCGTGCGGTGGAAGACGTCAGTATGGTGATCGAACCGCGCAGTGTCACCGCCTTCATTGGGCCTTCGGGGTGTGGCAAGTCCACGTTGATTCGGACCCTTAACCGGATGCACGAGGTGATCCCTGGCGCCACAGTCGAGGGCGAGGTACTGATCGATGGTGACGATCTTTACGCGCCCGGTGTGGACCCGGTGATGGTTCGTCGCCAAATCGGCATGGTGTTTCAGCGGCCGAACCCGTTTCCCACCATGTCGATTCGGGACAACGTGCTCGCTGGAGTGAAGCTCAACAACCGGCGTATCTCGAAGTCTGATGCTGATGATCTGGTGGAGAAGTCATTGCGCGGCGCCAATCTCTGGAACGAGGTGAAAGACCGTCTTGAGAAGCCCGGTTCCGGAATCTCTGGCGGTCAACAACAGCGCTTGTGTATTGCTCGCACCATCGCGGTGGAGCCTGAAGTGATCTTGATGGACGAGCCCTGTTCGGCATTGGACCCAATTTCCACACTCGCGATTGAAGACTTGATCGAGGAACTTAAAGAGTGGTACACCATCGTTATCGTGACCCACAATATGCAGCAGGCAAGCCGGGTCAGTGACCGGACAGCGTTCTTCAACATCGCTGGCACCGGTATGCCTGGAAAGCTCATCGAATTTGATGACACCGCCAAAATTTTCTCAAACCCGTCGGAAAAAGCGACCGAGGACTACGTGTCCGGGAAGTTCGGCTAAACAACCGGTGAGAGAGCGGTGGGTTTCGCGCCTAAGCTAGCTCGATGACGAACGCGATCTTTCCCGGTGACCCGACTCTTCGCTCCACCGCGCTCGAGCTGGACCGTCTCGATACGCTCGCACCGTTTAGAGAAAAGTTCCACCATGCTGATCCTGACCAGTGCTACCTGGATGGCAACTCGCTGGGCAAACTGCCATTGGCCACCATCGAGACGGTTAACCATTTTCTGACAGAGGAGTGGGGTAAGCAGCTGGTCGGCGGGTGGGCCCACTGGATCGATCAGGCTCAAAGCGCAGGAGACCTGTTAGCGCGAGCAACGCTGGGCACAGGACCAGGACAAACGCTGGTGTGTGACACCACCTCAGTGAACTTCTACCAACTTGCGGTCGCGGCCATTCGGGCCAGACCGGGTCGAACCAAAGTGATTATTGACGCGGCCAACTTCCCCACCGATCGGTACATCATCCAGGGCATCTGTGACCACATGGGGCTGACCCTCGTGACTCTCGATAACGATGGCACGGGAGGACCGGGTGCCGTGCCCGTCGAGGTAGAGCATGAGCGACTCACGGCGGAGGCTGTGGCGCCCCATCTGGATGACGATGTCGCGCTCGTGACATTCCAAGCACTCAACTATCGCTCGGGAGCCCGGTCCGAACTGGCCGATATCAGTGCCGCGGTGAAAGCTGCGGGTGCACTGATGCTCTGGGATTGCTCCCACGCGGGGGGTGCCATTGCGCTGGACTTTGATGCCAACGGCATTGATCTTGCTGTGGGCTGTACCTATAAATATGGCAACTCTGGTCCGGGGTCACCTGCCTGGCTGTTCGTCCGTGACGAGCTCCAGAGAGAACTGAATGTTCCCATCCAAGGATGGTTTGCCCAGAAAGATCAGTTTGTGATGGGCCCGTGGTTTGAGAAAGCCACCGACATGAGGGCGTTCCAAATTGCCAGCCCGTCGATTGTGGGTATTCGCGCGGTCGAGGCTAGTTACCAGATGATCGAAGAGGCAGGGATCGAGGCCATCGAACAGAAAGCAGCCGTGGGCACGGAGCTCATGATTGCTCTGGTGGATGCGTGGCTCACGCCTTTTGGCGTCACTCTGCATACCCCGCGCGAAGCAAGCCACCGCGGGGGCCACATCATCATTTCCCACCCTGAGGCCGCCGCCATTGCCCACGGCCTGCGGGAGCTTGCGAACGTTGTGCCCGACTACCGGGAACCCAACACGATCCGCCTCGCGATTTCGCCGCTGCCCACTTCCTACACGGAAGTGTGGGACGGGTTTGATCGTCTACGAGGGCTTCTCGAGACCGGTGACTACCGCAACGCTGCCCCGTCAGAAAGCCGGGTGACATGAGTTCCCACGACAAGGCTGTGACCTACACCAGCTACCTCAAAGTCGACGAGCTGCTGGAGCTTCAACAACCCCTGTCCGAAGGCCCCGAGCATGATGAGCTGCTGTTCATCACGATTCATCAGGTGTACGAACTGTGGTTCCAACAGATGTTGCACGAGCTGACAGCTCTTCAACCAGCGCTTGAGCGCGGTGATACCCATCGGAGCCTGGCTCTGCTGTCTCGTGTGCGGACCATTATGAAGACGTGCGTGGCGCAGATTGACGTGCTGGAAACTATGACGCCGCTGCAGTTCGCTTCTTTTCGTTCGCGACTATCGTCCGCGAGTGGTTTTCAGTCTGCACAGTTTCGTGAACTGGAAGCGGTGCTGGGTCGCCGCGATCACGCGGGAGAAAAGGCGAAGGAGGGCTCCGGCATGCGCATGGCCGAGCACCTAGTGCCAGGTTCACCGGCGAGGCTACGGGTGGAAGCTGCCATGAGCCGAGCCAGTGTGTGGCACTCGGCCCTCCGGTATTGCCATGTGCGCGGTCACGAGATGCCGAGCGACGTCATCGATGGTGATGTCTCCCAGCCGTGGGAAGCTCGGGAGGACGTGCAGGACGTGTTGGTGAATCTCCATCACACGGATCCCGAATCAGCCATGGTGTGTGAAGCGCTCGTGGATCTGGATGAGGGCTTGGGAGAGTGGCGCTATCGCCACGTCAAAATGGTGGAGCGGACGCTGGGCAAAAAAATCGGGTCCGGAGGCTCGTCGGGAGTCGGCTATCTGGCCTCGACGCTGTTCAACCCGTTCTTTGTGGACCTCTGGGAAATCCGCAGCAAGCTTTAGCCCCCGGAAAAGAGTGAACGTCGCGACGGTGGCTCGTAGGTGCACGAGTCTCCCGGGCATAACTCGGGTGGGGTTTTTGCAAACACTTTGTGAAGTTCACACCCGACGCAGATCCCAAAAGATGTTTCTAAGAAGAGAAAGACTAAACACAGCGCGCAGAAAGACAGCATCAACGCATCGGGTAAACCGAAAAAGCCCAGCCCCAAGCATCCGACAAACGCCATTCCAAAACCTATTCCCCAGGCAAGACGCTTCTGAGCTGCTCCCACCCACTCGGGGCGCTGGCGCCGCACGATGAGTGCCCCGAGCGCCATGCTCGGAGCAAAGCGGTGGTTCAGGGTGAGGCGAATCCCCATGTCCAAAAGGAAGAGGATTCCAAACCCGCGAAGGGGTTGAAAATTGCCGGTGAAGAAGGCTGTGGCCGCACCGGCAAAGCCCAAGACGAACAGGATTCCTGCGGCAGCGCGAACGGTGCGCTCGTTGAACACCGGGATGTCGATGCCCTCAACTTTTTCGCCGAAGGAGGGCTGCGTAGTTTCCTGGGCTGACATCACATCAGTATACCCCCTGGGGTATAAGGCCACCAGGTCGCACGAGCTCTACCCCTACGCTGGTGTGGTGAAAAACCTCGCCGTATCCCCCGAAGTTCGCGCAGCTCTTGAGGCCAAAAAACCCGTTGTTGCGCTCGAATCCACGATTATTTCCCACGGTCTTCCCCGCGGACAAAACCTTGAATCCGCGAAAGCCTGGGAGAACCAGGTTCGCGAGGCCGGAGCTACGCCGGCCACCATCGCGGTCATCGATGGTGTGCCGACCGTGGGGCTGGAGCCCGATCAGCTGGAACGCATCGCCAACGAGGAGGTCCCCAAAGCCAGTGTGCGGGATTTGCCCGTGGTGATGGGACTGGGTGTCTCCGGGGCCACCACTGTGGCTTCCACCGCCTATCTCGCCCATCTCGCGGGAATCCGGGTCTTTGCGACGGGTGGTTTGGGGGGTGTCCACCGCGGTGCGAGTGACACCTTTGACGAATCTGCGGACATTCCGATCCTTTCGCAAACCCCGATCACCGTGGTGTCCGCCGGCGTGAAGTCGATTCTGGACATTGGAGCAACGCTTGAGCGGATGGAGACCTCGAGCGTTGCGGTGCTCGGGTATCAAACCTCGGTGTTCCCGGCATTCTGGTTACGCGAAAGTGCCTACAGCCTGGAATGGCGAGTGGAAGAACCCGCCGAGATTGCTGCCGTTATGGCTGCCCGGGACGCGTTGTCCCAGCGCGGCGGGATTGTCGTGGCCAACCCTGTCCCTGCTGACGCCCAGTGGGATCCGGTTCGGCACGACCAGATTTTGGAGCAGGCGCTCGCCGAAGCTGATCGTCGAGGAATTCGAGGCAACGAGGTCACCCCATTCCTCCTGTCGTCTGTGGTGGAAGCCTCCGGGGGTGAAAGCCTCCGCGTCAATCTTGATTTGGTGACCAACAACGTGGCGCTTGCCAGCCGGATTGCTCTTGCCTGGTCACAGCGGCGACCATGACCACGCCGCGCATTGTTGTCGCAGGCGATGTCATCGACGATGTCATTGCGGTTATTGACCAGCCTCTGCGCGCGAACACGGACACCCCGTCACGCATTAAGCGAACGCTGGGAGGCTCCGCCGCCAACACCGCTGTCTGGCTCGCCCACCAGGGGTGCACGGTCGATTTTTTCGGCAGTGTCGGAAGCCGTGATGTCGCGCGGTGCTCGGAAGAGTTCTCGCTCGCCAGCGTGACACCGCATCTGATGGCGGACCCGGAGCGCGAGACCGGGTCACTGGTCAGCATTGTTCACGGCGATGACCGGTCCATGCTGAGCGATCGCGGGGCCAACCTAGCGCTGGATCCCAGCGCGCTGTCTGATGCCGTTGTGGCGAACGCGTCCTGGCTTCACCTCACCGGCTATAGCTTCTTTCATCACAAGCGCCCGGAGAGTTTCGCCACCCTTATCCAGCGGGCCAGATCCCACGGGTTGGAGGTCATGGTTGATTCTTCCTCTGCCGGGTTCCTTTTGGACCTGGGCCCCACTCAATTTCTCCGCTGGGTCAGTGAGGCCACCCTGCTGCGATGCAATGAGGAGGAGGCCCATCTCCTGGCTGATTCGACGGACACGGAGGCGGCACTTGCGCGCTTGCGGAACTCTTTTCCCCGCGTGATTATCACCGCAGGCGACGAGGGGTCACTGGTCTCCGATGCCCAGGGCACACACCGCATCACAGCGGTCGCGCCCGAGCAAGATGTGGACCCCACCGGTGCGGGGGATGCATTCAATGCCGGTGTCCTGGCGGGGTTGGCGCGAGGCCTTTCCCTTGAAGAGTCAGCAACCCAGGCCGCCAAGCTGGCTGCCGTTGCTGTTAGCCAGCTTGGCGGGCGGCCTTAAGTTTCGAGAAGGCGGATAACGCCCGCTCCCGACTGGCTTTCATATCCACGATTGGCTCGGTCGGGTAATTCTCTGGATCACGGAGCCACCGCGACACATAGGCGCGATCTTTATCGAATTTGTCGGCCTGCAAGAAAGGGTTGAACACTCGGAAGTACGGGGCAGCATCGGCTCCGCTTCCGGCGACCCACTGCCAGCTGGCGGGGTTGTTGGCTTCATCCGCATCCACGAGGGTGTCCCAGAACCAGGCTTCGCCCACTTTCCAGTGGACGAAGAGGTTTTTGATGAGGAAGGACGCGGCGACCATCCGCACCCGGTTATGCATGTATCCGGTCTCCCAGAGCTCGCGCATGCCGGCATCTACGAGGGGCACTCCCGTGAGGCCTTTTTGCCACGCCTCAATGGCTTGCGGGTCGGGTTCACCCCACGGGAAATGATCGAATTCGGCTCGGAAGTTCTTTTCCGCCAGTTCCGGCTGGTGGAAAAGGATGTTGTACGAGAACTCGCGCCAACCCACTTCGGAGAGGAACTTGGCGGTGTTTTCCGACGAGAT
>JAHEGA010000028.1:0-2064 GCA_024639925.1 Microbacteriaceae bacterium | reverse complement strand
CGAATAATCGGTGTGGCCTCGCCCTGGCGGAGCGTGAGTGAGCCGCCGAGCTCGTCAATGTCGGCGCGCAACGCCCTGAGGGAATGGTGTAGCCACCATTTGGAGGCAGACCCGAGCGGTCGGATTCCCGGAGAGACCTCGTCGTGGATGTAGACAATGATGGTGGGGCCGCCGAGTTCCCTCGCGGCGTGTAGTGCAGGGTTATCGCTCAGGCGAAGATCATCGCGAAGCCAGACGATCGTTGGTGCGGAGGTCATTTCTTCACCCTAGGCGCTCAGGCTGAATCGGTGCCGAAGACGCAAATAGGCCCGGTTTCTGAGGCATGAAACCGGGCCTACTCGTCGCTACCAAGAGTGTTACTGCAATCACATGACCGCCTGCTGTCACAGCACAACCGACGATGCAATAAGTATATAACGAAATGGTAACGGCGCGGAAAAAGACTAAATCATGTCCGGCGATGGGGCGACGCCGTACTCGATGACGACATCGGCGTGACGGTCAAAGCGATAACCCACACCGCGGACGGTGCGCACGATGTCCTCGAACCGTCCCAGTTTTGACCGCAGTCGCCGCACGTGGACATCGATGGTTCGAGCACTGGGGGTTTCTTCGTCATCGACGTCCCAGAGCGCGTCGATGATTGTTTCGCGGTTCACCGTTTGGCCCTCACGAAGAACGAGGAACTGGAGCATCTCAAACTCTTTGTAGGTCAGGGAGGCGGTAGTTCCCTCCAACACCACTCGTTTACGAGAAATGTCGATTACGACACCAGAGGGCTCCACCACTCGCGTCGGGGCCAGCTTGGCCAGTGCCGCGGGATCGTGAAGAGCCATCCGGACAATCTCAAGATCGTTTCCACCAGCGCCCTGCGGTGCGAGAGCAATCGAGGCGTGGGTTTGGGAGCCCGGCACAAAGTCATCGATCGACTTCTTCAGCTGGGACACGATTTCTTGCAGGCTGTGGCCTGCCGCTACGGCATCTTTTTCGCTCATGCCGACATACAGTGCGAAGCCACGGGGCTCGCGGGAGGAAGAGGGGGTCATGACAGTCGATTCGCTCGGGGGCAAAGAGCCCATAACAAGAAGGTGAGTTGTTAGTTACACATTCGAGCGCGACAACACGAAAGCCCGCCGTTTCTGGCTAGCGGTTTCGTGTTCGACATGTCCCCATTATCGCCAGTGCGACTAGGAGGGGTCAAGAGGCTTTTCTAGCCGACCGTTCCATAGAGGCGGTCACCGGCGTCACCCAGGCCCGGAACAATGAATCCTTGGTCATTCAATTTCTCGTCCAGGGCGCCCAACACAATCGTGAGGTCGCGGCCCGCGGTAGCCTTCTCGATGGCGGCGAGTCCCTCGGGAGCCCCCAAAATGCAGACCGCAGTCACGTCAGTCGCACCCTTGTCAAAGATGAAGTCGATGGCTTGCAACAAAGAGCCACCGGTCGCCAACATCGGATCGAGAATGAAGCACTGGCGATTCGCGAGGTCTTCCGGCAACCGCTCGGCATACACACTGGGCTCCAGGGTTTCCTCATTGCGCACCATGCCCAAGAAGCCCACTTCGGCGCTCGGCAGCAGCTGGACCATTCCCTCCAGCATTCCCAGTCCTGCCCGCAAGATGGGGACCACCACAGGTCGCGGCTTGGACAGTCGTGTTCCCGTCATGGTGCTGACCGGTGTGGTGATTTCGTGCTGTTCCACGCGAATGTTCCGCGTCGCTTCGTAAGCCAGCAAAGCGACGAGCTCGGACGTCAAGGCACGAAACATTGGCGAAGAGGTGGACTCTTCTCGAAGCAGGCTGAGTTTGTGGGAAATCAACGGGTGATCGGCGATATGAACCTGCATCGCTCAACCCTAGCCGAGCTAAGGTTGAGCGATGCGCGGTGATCTAGAGGCCATGGATGACCTGCTGCTGTTCGCCGAAAAGGCCCTGTTGACCGGCGATGTTCCGGTGGCTGCTGCGGTCATTGATCCCGACGGATATGTCATTTCTCGGGCCACCAACACCAAGGAGCGCGATAGCGACCCCACCGCTCACGCTGAGGTGCTCGCGCTGCGCGCTG
>JAHEGA010000027.1 GCA_024639925.1 Microbacteriaceae bacterium | reverse complement strand
GCCACGGGCACACTTTTCAGATCACGGCGGGTGTCGGGATTGATAATCGCGCCACCGCCGAGGGAAACCACCGCATCGCTCCGTAGGGCATCCACCACCGCTGTGCGTTCAAACTCGCGAAAGACTCCTTCGCCGTGAGAGGCAAAGATTTCCGGTATTGGACCATGGGTGCGCACGATCACCTTGTCCGTGTCGATCACTTCACGGCCCAGGATCGGAGCGAGTGCTTTAGCTACACGGGTCTTACCGGAGGCAGGCGGCCCCACCAGCACCACCGCGGGGCGCATCACTGGACGTGTGAGGACGCAGGGGCAATGTTCTCAGGAATGGCAGACAGGAAGCCATCCTTATTGCGGCGAAGTTCGTCCAGCGAATCGCCGCCAAACTTCTCTACCAAGGCCTCGGCGATCACCAACATCACCATCGCCTCAGCGACAACGCCTGCTGCCGGAACCGCGCACACGTCGGAGCGTTGATGATGGGCTGCCGCTTCCTCGCCAGAAGCGGTGTCAATAGTGCGCAGGGCACGCGGAACTGTAGCGATGGGTTTCATTCCAGCACGCACGCGCAGAACACCCCCTGTGCTCATGCCACCCTCGATACCGCCGGCTCTTTCACTGACACGCTCAACGCCATCGGCACCCCGGACAATTTCGTCGTGGGCCTGGGATCCTGGCCGACGCGTTGTTTCGAAGCCGTCTCCCACCTCAACACCCTTGATGGCTTGAATGCCCATCAGTGCACCCGCGAGCCGCGAATCAAGCCGACGGTCCCAGTGCACATAGGATCCCAGCCCAGGTGGCAGACCACGCACGACAACCTCGACTACTCCCCCGAGCGTGTCGCCGGTTTTGTGCGCTTCATCAACTTCGGCGACCATTGCGACAGAGGTTTCTGGGTCAGCGCAACGCAGCGGGTCCTCGTCGAGACGGCCAAGATCGGCAAGACTCGGGATGGCGGCACCCTCGGGCACCTTAACGGACCCGACGGCCACCGTGTGGCTGACAACGTCAATACCCAAAGAAACGAGCAGTTTCCGTGCCACCGCGCCAAGAGCAACACGAGCAGCGGTCTCGCGCGCGCTCGCGCGCTCCAAAACCGGACGCGCGTCATCGAATCCGTATTTCTGCATCCCCGCCAAATCAGCATGGCCCGGGCGCGGCCTGGTCAATGCGCCGGCACGGCCACCTTGGAGCTCTTCAGGCGAAACCGGGTGGGGACTCATCACGATCTCCCACTTAGGCCACTCGGTGTTGGCGACACGAATGGCGATCGGTCCGCCCTGGGTGACACCGTGTCGGATTCCGGCTGAGAGCGAGACCTCGTCAGCTTCAAACTTCATTCGAGCGCCTCGCCCATAACCGAGACGGCGGCGCGCCAAGTCATCTTGGATGTCGCTCAGCAGAACCGAAACACCTGCGGGAAAACCTTCCATCACAGCGATTAGTTCAGGACCGTGGGACTCGCCCGCCGTTAACCATCGAAGCATCTATCTAGTCTCCCACGGCACCGGGCGTACTGGACCCAGGTTGAAGGGCAACCGCTTGCCGCATAGCCTCCACCATCTGGGGCTCGCCGGGTAAAGGTTGATCACCAGTGCCCTGGACAAAAAAACGGATCTGCCGAACCGCTTGATGAATCAACATCGTTAGCCCGGAAACAACGTTTTGCCCACCCGTCAACCACGCTGCCGCCATCTCCGTTGGCCACGGCGAGTAGGCGACATCAAAGAGCGGAGTCGAATCGATCAACGAATCCGTGGGCTCGACGTCACTACGAATGCCGCCCGGCAACGTCGACACCACAACCCCGACACCTTCTTGAACGGTGTGAAAACCTGTCAGCACCCGCACATCAAGTCCCAGAGACCCGACAATGGCCGCGGTTTCGGCGGCACGGGCAGGGTCTCTCACAACAATGTCGACGGCGCGACATCCCGCGAGGTGCAATCCATAGCCGACGGCGCGGGCCGTCGCTCCGGCACCGACAATGACGGCCTTCTCCGCCGAGATTCCTGCTTCCGCAAGAGCACCCACCACACCCCACGGGTCCGTGTTTGCAGAGCGCCATTCGTTATTCGCCCGGTAGAGCGTATTCGCCACACCCAACACTTCAACGACAGGGTCCTGACGCACCGGGAGCGCTGCGAGAGCTTCCTTGAGCGGCATGGTGGCGGAGAGCCCACTCAAGCTGTCGTGTGACTGCTCCCACTGATCAGAGAACCCTGCCACGTCAACCTCACGGTAACCGTAGGTCCAGTTGATCCCGAGCGCCGTGTAGGCCGCACGGTGCAAGGTCGGAGACAGCGAATGCTCGATGGGCGAGCCCCACACTTCAGCATGCCTGCTAGCAGTAGGCACCGTTCTCCTCGCTCTCACGGCACCAAGAGAGCCATTGGTCAACAGCCACCAGGTGTTGCGCGTACGTATCCGAGAACACGGTTTCGCCTGTACGAAGGTCTACCGAGACGAAATACAGCCAATCACCTAGGGCGGGATTCACCGCAGCGTCAATGGCGATATCCCCCGGCAAAGAGATGGGCCCCGGGGGAAGACCCGGAAAAACATAGGTGTTGTAGGGGTTGTCGGTGTCAGCCCGGTCGGCATCGCTTGTGCTGACGCCGTCGTAAAGCCCTGTCCAATAAGTCACCGTCGCGTCGGACTGGAGCGCCATGCCCACATCGAGCCTGTTGTAAAACACGCGAGCCGCTTTGTAGAAGTCATCGGTGAGGCGAGCTTCCTTTTGAACAAGCCCCGCCATGGTCAGCACCCGGTGCCAGTCTGACTCCGCAACACCGGCCTGAGCCAGACGACTCTTCATCTCATCCACCATCCGTGCGACAATCTCGTCCGCGGTTACACCAGGCTCAAAGTTGTAGGTGGCGGGAAACAGGTACCCCTCAAGGGAACCAGAAGGAGAATCGATGCCGTAGACCGCGGGCTCAGAAACCGCCTCGACGAGATCCTCGAGGGGAAGCGAAGCCTGCTCAGAGATGATCTCTAGCGCCTGTTGCATCACAAGGCCCTCGGGCACAACGAAACTGACTTGAACACGATTGTCAGAATCTCGCAGAGCCGTCAGGGCACTTTCCGCAGACATCGAAGTGAGTAGACGGTAGGTGCCTGGCTGGAAAGTGATTGTGGCATCTTCAAGAAGTAAGTCATAGACGGACTCGAACGAAGCGGTAACCCCTGCATCAGCAAGCTTCTGGGCTACGGTTTCGCCAATGTCTCCCGGCGCGACGATGACGTCAATCGTGGGAGGAGCCCCGCCTCCTTCAAAATCGACTGTGGGCTCCGCTGCAAAGTAATTCACGACCCGCTCACCGTATTCACTCCACACCCACCAGACTCCCCCGCCGCTAAGCAGGAGTATCACGACAGAAAACATCGCGAAGACTGTCTTTCCGCGTCCGCCGGGGGCGCGACTGTGCACTTCGCGCCTCAGACGATCCTCGGGTGGCGTCTCCGGTGTGCGCTGCCCAGGCAGGGTATTAAAAATTTCGTCGAAGTTCGAGTCCTCAGGCATCGTTACCCTTCAGCGCGAGCAATTGTCCGGGGGGAACCCCGCGAGATTTTTCCGTATCCACGGCGTGCTGCAAAAGAATAACAGCGGCGGCTTGGTCAATGACCTGACGCTGCTTTTTCGAACTGCGACCAGCTTCTCTGAGACCAGAAGCCGCTTGCACAGTGCTGAGCCGCTCGTCCACGAGACGCACCGGCGTGCTCACCGCCAAGGCAAGACCTTCGGCGAAATCTTCCGCGTCATGGGTGGAGGCAGTGTGATCACCACTGAGTGCGAGCGGCAAGCCCACAACAATCTCGAGGGGATTCAGTTCAGAGACAATACGCACGAGCGCGTCAAGCGCAGAAGCGCGCGGCAGAGTTTCGAGCGGAGTGGCCAACAAACCCTCGCGATCACACATCGCCACACCCACCCGGGCTTTGCCGACGTCGACCCCCAGTCGAACTCCGTGCCGCACTAGAGCCGCACTACCTCGGCAGTGAGTTTCGCCAGTGCCTCACCGAGCAGCGCGCCGTCCGGTCCACCGCCCTGGGCCATCGCCGGCTTTCCGCCACCGCCACCACCCATCACTCCCGACGCAACTTTCACAAACTCGCCCGCGTGGGCGCCCAGTGCCGTAGCGCCGGGATTTGCGGCGACCACGACCGTAGCCCGACCATCGGTGACGGACCCCAATGCCACCACGGCCGGCGAATCTCCCAGACCCGCCAGCACCCCGGTGACGAGCGAACGCACGTCATCGCCGGCGATCTCGGCCCCCACGTCAGCGCAGACGTAAGAAATCGTGCCTCGGGTGACAGACGCCACCAATTCAGGGATCTTGGCCCCGGCGGCCTCCTGTTGGGCTTTGGCAACCTGGCGCTCAAGGTCCCTAACCTGCGACACCAGCTCTTCCACACGGGCGGGTACATCTTCACGCGGGGTTTTGAGCAGCGATGTGAGCTTGCGCATAAGAGACTTCTCGACGGAGAAGTCTCGAACCGCCGCAGTGCCAACCAGCGCCTCAATGCGACGTGCGGTGGAACTCACCGACGATTCACCCAGCACGGTGACAACGCCAATCTGTGACGACCGCGCGACATGGGTGCCCGCACATAGCTCTCTGGACCAGGGACCCCCGATATCCACCATTCGGACAAGATCACCGTACTTTTCACCAAACAGAGCCATCGCCCCCTGCTCCTTCGCGTCCGCAACCGGAAGGATGCGCGTGGTGACGTCGAGGTCCTGGGTAATGGCGTCCTGGGAAATCTCCCCGATAGCGTCCTGCGCGTCTTTCGATAGCGCTTGATTCCAGGAAAAATCAAGCCGGAGATACCCCGGACGATTCAGGGAACCCGCCTGCGTTGCGTGTGGGCCGAGGGTGTCACGCAGTGCAGCGTGAATGAGGTGTGTCGCAGAGTGTGCTCGCTGACCCTCATAACGGTTGGGACGATCGACAGACACATCGACAGACTCCCCCACTGAAAGAGTCCCCTCGTCGACGACGACGGTATGCGAAATCAAGCCCGGAACGGGACGCTGAACGTCGGTGACACTAGCACGGACACTGGGGCCAGACAGGGTTCCCACATCTGCGACCTGTCCTCCGGACTCGGCATACAGAGGCGTCTCGGCGAGGATGACCTCCGCGAGTTGTCCCTGGCTGGCCGAAGCCACAGAAACGCCGTCTACCAACAGCCCCAGAATGGTGGATGTTGCGTCGAGAATCGTATATCCGCAGAACGCGGTCTCGCCGGCCTGGCGAAACTCGCTGTACACGCTGAGATCCGCCCGCAGAGACTTCTTTGACTTTGCATCGTCCTTGGCCCGACTGCGTTGGCGCTGCATTAGGGCGCCAAAGCTGTCGCGATCAACGCTTAGTCCGGCTTCCTCCGCCATTTCAAGTGTGAGGTCAATCGGAAACCCATAGGTGTCGTGAAGGAGGAACGCCGTATCACCGGACAGTGTTTTGTTGCCCGAGCTCTGGGTTTCCGAGACGGCTATGTCCAGGATGGTGGTTCCTGCCTCCAAAGTCTTCAGGAAGGATGCCTCCTCCGCCTCAACAAGCCCCGATACGCGCGAAAACTCGTGGGCTACATCGGGATATGCAGGGGCCATCGCGTCACGCGACGCTGAAAACAGCACGGGGAAAGTGGCCTCTTCCACGCCCAAAAGTCGCATGGAGCGGATGCTTCGTCGAAGAAGGCGTCGCAAGACATAACCGCGACCCTCGTTGCTGGGGACAACACCGTCCGTCATCAGCATCAGTGAGGAGCGGATGTGATCGGCAATCACGCGCATCCGCACGTCGTCCTCGCCGTTGGCTCCATACGCTCGACCAGAAAGTTCGCTGGCGGCATCGAGCACAGGTCGCACCTGGTCGATTTCGTACATGTTCTCGACACCCTGTTTCAGAAAAGCAACGCGTTCCATGCCCATACCGGTGTCAATGTTTTGTGACGGCAGATCACCCACGATGTCGAAGTCGATTTTGCTGCGCACGTTGTCGATGAGGTACTGCATGAAAACGAGGTTCCAGATTTCGATGTATCGGTTGTCATCGACTGCCGGTCCACCCTCCGGACCGTAGGCGGGCCCGCGGTCGAAATAGATTTCCGAGCAGGGACCTGCGGGTCCTGGTTGGCCGGTGGACCAGTAGTTGTCTTCGCGCCCCATGCGCTGAATCCGTTCAGCAGGAAGCCCGGCGATGTCTCGCCACAGTTTCTCGGCGACATCATCCTCTTCGTACACCGTGACCCAGAGGTCCGCCTCGCGGAAACCGAGTCCGCCCGCACTCTCCGGGCTAGTGAGCAACTCCCACGCGTATTCGATTGCGCCCTTTTTAAAGTAATCGCCAAACGAAAAGTTCCCATTCATCTGGAAAAACGTTCCGTGCCGGGTGGTCTTTCCGACCTCTTCGATGTCGAGTGTGCGAATGCACTTCTGAACACTTGTTGCCCGAGGGTATGGGGCAGGAACCACCCCGGTCAGGTAGGGAATAAACGGCACCATGCCGGCCACCGTAAACATCAGAGTCGGGTCGTCACTGACCAGCGAGGCAGAAGGGACAATCGTGTGGCCGCGGTCCCCAAAAAAGGTCAACCAGCGACGTTGAATCTCAGCCGTCTCCATGGAGGTCCTGCCTAACTCCGGTAGCCGTCGCGCACTCCCGCGACAAAGGTGTCCAGGGTGGCATTAGCTCGGGCAAAGAACTCATGACCTGCAGGGTTCCGGTTCACCACATGGGCAATCACAAATCCTGCGATCACACCGATGAACGCACCAACAAACTTTCCCATCACAGCCTCCTCAGCCCAGATTATCTGCCTGGAACAGCAATGGCGGGGAAGCGACCGCTCCCCCACCATCACGGTCGAGTTGCTAGCGCGCGGCGTAGTACTCCACCACGAGCTGGACTTCACAGGTCACGGGCACTTCCGAGCGCTTGGGGCGACGCACCAGGGTGGCCTGGAGACGATCGATGGAGACCTCGAGATAGCTCGGCGTGGGAGGCAAGACATCAACGTGTCCCCCGGCGGCGGCAACCTGGAAAGGCTCCATCTCTTCGCTACGTGGCTTCACGTGGATCATCTGACCCGGCTTCACACGAAATGAAGGACGGTCGACAAGTTCCCCGTTGACAAGAATGTGGCGGTGCACGACCATCTGGCGCGCCTGTGCGGTGGTACGGGCGAAGCCAGCTCGCAGAACAAGTGCGTCAAGGCGCATCTCCAGCAGCTCCACCAAGTTTTCACCCGTGAGGCCCTGGGTCTTGCGAGCCTCTTCGAATACCCGACGAAGCTGAGCTTCCCGGATGCCGTACTGGGCCCTCAGACGCTGTTTCTCCCGCAGACGAACGGCGTAGTCGCTGTCGGTCTTGCGCTTGGTGCGTCCGTGCTCACCGGGTGCGTATGGACGTTTTTCGAGGTATTTGGCTGCCTTGGGCGTCAGGGGGATCCCCAGCGCGCGCGACAGACGAGTTTTACTGCGGGTACGAGAGCGAGATGACACGAAAAATTCTCCTATAGGTGGTGGCCGAAGCCCTATGTACTATCCAACGAAGAGGGATACGTGGTTCCGCTACCCGGCTAATGGGGCGGAAGAAACATGTTCGCGCAGCCAACGGAGCATGCTCTACAACCGTGGAAAAGAGTATCACACACCATCTACGGGGCACGGAGAATGCGAGCAATAGCCTCGCGCCGGGACTCAAGCTCTTTCTCGAAGCCATGGCCTGATGGCCGGTAGTAGGTGTCACCCCGGACGGGCTCTGGCGCATAAACCTGGGGAACAACGCCGATCGCGCTGTCGTGGGGATACCGATAACTCAGACCGTTGCCCTGAGTTTTTGCCCCGGGGTAGTGGGCATCTCGGACCGCTGGGGGAATCTCTCCCACTTTCCCTTCTCGTAGCGCCTGTTGCGCCTCCTGGATCGCCACATACGCAGCGTTAGATTTCGGCGCGAGCGCCAAATAGATCGTCACTTCGGCCAGGGGAATTCGACCCTCAGGCATGCCGATTAGGGCGACCGCCTGGGCCGCTGACACTGCCATAGCCAACGCTGGCGGATCCGCGAGGCCGATATCTTCCGCCGCGAGGATGATCAGTCTTCGGGCGATAAATCGCGGGTCTTCACCTGCCTCAATCATTCGGGCCAAGTAGTGGAGTGCCGCATCTGCGTCACTCCCCCGGACAGACTTGATGAAAGCGCTGATGACGTCGTAATGCTGGTCGCCCTGACGGTCGTAGCGCACGCGAGCCGAATTCAGGGCTTGCTCGACGTCTTCCGCTTCTACCACCAGCTCATCCGCGCCACGCGACCGTGCCACAGCTACGGCTGCCTCAAGCGCAGTGAGGACTTTCCGGGCGTCCCCTCCCGAGAGTCGAACCAAATCTGACCGAGCTTCGTCCGAGATGCCCACTTGTCCTTCAAACCCCTGGGGGCTCTCCAGAGCACGGTCAATGACCGCGCCGATGTCGTCTGGCTCGAGGGAGGACAGCGTGACCAGCAATGAGCGAGAAAGCAGGGGGGAAATCACCGAGAAGGATGGGTTTTCGGTGGTCGCTGCGATCAAGACCACCAATCCGTTCTCCACGCCCGGCAGGAGAGCGTCCTGCTGCGCCTTGGAGAAACGATGGATTTCATCGAGAAACAGAACCGGCGCGCGGGAAGACAGCTCACCGTCGCGACGGGCTCGCTCCAGAGCATCGCGCACATCCTTGACCCCAGCGGTCACCGCTGAGAGCTCCATAAAGGTTCGCCCCGATGACCGAGCGATGACCGAGGCGAGGGTTGTTTTACCCGTTCCCGGTGGGCCCCACAAGATGACGGAACTAGCCGCGCCAGCGAAGGTGGGGTCAGCGAGCTGCCGTAGTGGTCCACCGGGTGACAGCGCAGCGCTTTGACCGACGATCTCATCCAGGTTCGTGGGCCTCAGCCTGGCCGCCAACGGCTGCGGCGCACCCCACAACCCCGTCCCTGACATGCCCTCATGCTAACCAGTGAAACCGACCCGCTCTAGAATGAGGCTTCCACAAACTGTCGCGAAGGAGCCTGCGTGTCCGCGGAAAATCAGAAGAAAGCCCAACAGCTTCGGGCCTACCAGGCACGCCAGGTTCATCATGCTCATGTCGCCAAGCGGAGGCGGAGAGATCAATTCGTATGGAGCGCGGGAGCGATAGTCGCAGTCGCCCTGGCTTCGTTGTCGTTGTGGGGATACCAAACTGTGGGTCCAGGAGCTCCCGCCGTTGCCCCCGACGCTGCTCTTGCCGAGGACCGAGTGTGGACGGGCTCTATCGCACTTGACCAGGCGACGATCGGTATCGAGGTTGATGGCCAAGTAGCGCCCCAGGCCGTCGCCAACTTCACTTCACTCTCGGCAGAGGGCTTCTACGACAACCTGACATGCCACCGACTGACGACAGACGGGCTCTACGTTCTGCAGTGCGGTGACCCTCTCGGTCTCGGACTGGGTGGCCCGGGGTATTTCTTTGGGCCCATAGAGAATGCGCCCGCGGACAACAACTACCCCGCCGGCACGATAGCCATGGCCCGAGCAACCGGCGATGGCGCCAGCATGGGGAGCCAATTCTTCCTTGTCTATGAGGACAGCGTCATCCCCGCGGATTCTGCGGGTGGCTACAGCGTTTTTGGGCGCATCACCAGCGGGTTAGAAGCACTCATTGAGTCCTACGTCGAACCCGGCACGAGCGATGACTCTACTGACGGCATCCCGCGAATGGTGCCAATTATCGAAAACATCACAATCCGGTAGCGACTGCGACCACTCCACTGTCGCGGGCAAGCCCCTGCACTAGGCTTCTTCACAGGGCAAAACACCGATTGAGGAACAATGACGCAAGATTCAGCTGACTTCGGTCGCGTAGATACGGACGGTTCCGTTCAGGTTCGCGAAGGGGATTCTTGGCGCACAGTCGGCAGCTACCCGGACGCGACACCCGAAGAGGCGATGGCTTACTTCGTGCGGAAATTTGCCGACGTTGAAGCTCGAGTCGACCTTGCTGAGCAGCGCGTCAAGGCGGGTGCCAATTCCAAAGACATTGGTAAGCAACTCGCCAGCCTCACCAAGGAGCTCGTCGAGCCAGCCATCGTGGGAGATATCGCGGCGTTGCGGGCTCGAGTAGCCGCTGTTGAAGAGCTCCTGCCGGCGCTCACGGAGGCCCAGAACAAAGAGTCTGAGGAAGCGACGAAACAGGCCCTCGCTGAGCGCGAGGCCTTGGTCACGGAGATGGAGGCCCTCGCCGCGACGGATCCCAGCAAGATTCGCTGGAAGGCGGCAACGGCCTCGATGACTGAGCTGTTTGACAAATGGAAAAACCACCAACAAACCGGTCCTCGTTTGCCCAAAAAATCAGCTGACGAACTGTGGGCACGCTTCAGGGCTGCACGAACCTCTCTAGAAAAGGCCCGTCGCGCTTACTTCCAAACCCTGGACGAGCGCTCCAAGGAAGCAAAAAGCGCCAAGCGTGAGCTCATTTCCCAAGCGCAACGGCTGGCCGATAAAGGTGCCGACGGTATCCCCGCCTATCGCGCTTTGTTGGACAAGTGGAAGCTTGCTCCACGCGCGTCTCGCAGCGTGGAAGACACTCTATGGGCGCAGTTCAAAGCAGCAGGGGACGTCCTCTACGCGAGCAAAGCCGAACAGGACGAGCGCGATGACGAAGCAAACGCCGGCAACCTCGAGGCGAAGCAGGCAATCATTACCGACTTTGCTGACATCTTGACCTTGACCGATCGTGAATCGGCAACTGCACGCCTGCGTGCTTTCCACGACCGGTTTAGTTCGGTGGGCCCTGTGCCAAAAAAGTCTGCTCGAAGCATCGACGATCATGTCAAAAAATACGAGCAGCACGTCAAAAAAATCAACGACGAACACTGGGTGAAAAACGACCCGGAAAAGAAGGCCCGTTCGGCATCCATGGCCGACCAAATCAACGCTTCGATAGCCGACCTAGAAGCGAAGGCATCCGCAGCATCGGCTTCTGACAGAGCGCGCTTAGAAGAAGAAATTGCGACCAAAAAGGCGTGGCTCGCAGCAATTAGCGGATAACTTTTTCCACAGTTAGCCGAATCTGCGCCGCAGAGGGTTCTCTCTCCGGCATAGTCCGGGCATGGAACCCTCCCACCACAATGCGTTTGCGCTGCAGGGCCTTGGTTTATCGTGGGGCTCCCTGCACTGGGACCAACCGCGGTTCCCCACTCTGAATGAGCGAGCCTCTCTGATAGCCCGCGCCCTGCCAACGTGGGCAATTGCCTCGGGGGTAACCGCCGGGTGGGTATGGACCGGAATGGGGGCGCCCGAACCTTGGGACGTGTTGCGCCCCACGCAGCCTGCGCTCTCGCCGCTTGCGCGCACTCAATGGTCAGCACGAGAGCACAGCCCGCGCCACCATCTCCTTCAGCACATCGGCGGCGTGAGTATTCTCACCCCCGAATCCACTGCCCGGGAGGTGTTGCTCTCCCCTGAGCCCGTCGGTGTTCGAACATCCCAACTTTGGGTACTTGAGGATCTGTGTGGCCAGCCGCTGCGAACGTTGGTGACGGGGCGACGCAGCTCTCTTCGGGAAAGGGAAGATGCTGACCGGGCACTGACCGCCTTGGCGAACCTACGCGAGCGCTACCCCGACATCACCCGGTAAACGTCATAGACGGCGTCGATCCGCCGAACCGCGTTGAGCACTCGATCGAGGTGGGTGACATCGCCCATTTCGAAGACGAACCGGGAGATGGCCAGATGACTATCGGACGTGTTCACCGTCGCCGACAAGATGTTGACGTGGTGCTCGGAGAGAATGCGCGTCACATCGGACAGGAGGCCCGGGCGATCCAGGGCCTCGATCTGGATATGGACCAGGAACACGCTCCCCTTGGTCGGGGCCCACTCAACATCCACGATCCGATCAGGGTTCTCCAGCAGCGGCCCAATGTTGGTGCAGTCGCCGCGGTGGACGCTCACGCCCGTCCCCCTCGTAACGAAACCGACAATGTTGTCTCCGGGGACCGGCGTGCAGCATCGCGCGAGTTTCACGAGGATGTCATCATCTCCGCGGACGAGCACTCCGGATTCACTCGTGCGCGACGGAGGTCTGGACAGGGACCCCGAAGAATAGAGGTCCTCATCGGAATCCTCGGCAGTGTCGAGAGACCCTACAATCTTCTCGATGACCGACTGTGTCGAAATGTGCCCCTCGCCCACAGCCTGATACAGCTCATCAACACCGGGAAGCCGCAACACCGCGGCGGCGTTGGACACCGATTCAAGATTCATCATCCGCTGCAAAGGCAAGTTTTGCTTCCGCATAGCACGGGCGATGGCGTCTTTACCCTGCTCAATTGCTTCTTCGCGTCGCTCTTTGGTGAACCACTGCTTAATCTTGCTGCGCGCGCGCTGACTGGTGACGAAGCTCATCCAGTCCTGGCTGGGGCCAGCATCGGGGCTCTTCGAAGTGAAAATCTCGACGGAGTCCCCACTGGAGAGCTCGGTATCTAGCGGCACCAGGCGTTGATTGACTTTTGCACCCATCGCTCGGTGTCCCACTTCAGTGTGAACGGCGTACGCAAAATCAATTGGTGTGGCACCACGGGGCAATCCCACCACTTTGCCTTGGGGAGTGAAAACGTAGAGCTCTTTCGCCCCGATTTCGTATCGCAGGGTCTCCAAAAATTCTGCCGGATCTGTGGTTTCTGCCTGCCAGTCGGACAGATGGGCCAGCCAGGCCATGTCCTGATCAGCAGTCGCCTTGTCCTGGCTCTTCCCCTGGGAGGCCATTCGCTCTTTGTATTTCCAGTGGGCAGCGACGCCAAATTCCGCACGCTGATGCATGTCCTGAGTCCGAATTTGAATCTCCACGGGGCGCCCCTCCGGGCCATACACGGTGGTGTGAAGCGACTGATAGAGATTGAACTTGGGCGTAGCGATGTAATCCTTAAACCGCCCCGGCAAGGGGCTCCAACGTGCGTGCACCGCCCCAAGCGCACCGTAACAATCCCGAATACTCCCGACCAGAATACGAATTCCGGTCAGGTCATGGATGTCGCTGAAGTCGCGTTGCCGGTTGACCATCTTTTGATAGATGGAATAGAACTGCTTAGGTCGACCGGAGATCTCCGCTTTGATCCGAGATTGACGCAGGTCTTCCTGAATCACCTCAATGGTCTGGTCGACAAACGCTTCCCGCTCAGGGGAACGGCTGGTAACGAGAGCCTCGATTTCGCCGTAAATTTTGGGCTCGAGCACCGCGAACGACAGATCTTCCAACTCCCACTTCAGGGACTGGATCCCCAGTCGGTGGGCCAAGGGTGTGTAAATATCGAGAGTTTCTTGGGCCTTTTTCTTGGCCGACTCGGGCGACACAAACCCCCAAGTGCGTGCGTTATGCAGACGATCGGCGAGTTTGACCACGAGGACGCGAATGTCTTTCGACATGGCCACAATCATTTTGCGGACCGTTTCTGCCTGAGCGTGGTCGCCATATTTCACTTTGTCGAGCTTGGTCACCCCGTCAACCAACATCGCGATTTCCGCACCAAAATCATCGCGCAACTGATCCAGCGAGTAAGGGGTGTCCTCGACCGTGTCATGAAGCAAAGCGGCGGCAATGGTGACAGGTCCAATCCCAAGCTCGGCGAGAATCTGTGCGACGGCAAGGGGGTGCGTAATGTACGGCTCGCCACTCTGGCGCGTCTGCCCCTGATGAGCTCTCGCGGCAACATTGTGCGCACGTTCAATCATGGCCGAGTCCGCTTTGGGGTGGTGTTTGCGCACCGTTCGCTGCAGTAGCTCGAGGGCGTTATCCGAGGGTGCGCGCGAGAAAATCCGTGGCAACATGGACCGTCGCGATGCCGACGTATTCACCGTCTCCGTCATACGATCACCCCCCAACCTGTGATGACCAGTGTACGAGTAGGGGGCGAAAAAGGAACTGTTAGCGCACGGCACCCGAGGTTGGACGTGGCTCGCGCTGCTTCCGACCCTGCTTCTTGTTCTCTGGCTCGTTTTCTCGGAGGTGCACATACATCGGCGCCGCAATAAACACGCTCGAGTAGGTTCCGGCAATCATTCCGATGAACAGCGCCAGGGCGATATCCCGGAGCGTCCCAGCGCCAAGGAGAAGGGAACCGATGAAGAGGATGGATCCCACAGGGAGCACAGCAACAACGGAGGTGTTGATCGAGCGAACTAGAGTCTGGTTGACCGCGAGGTTCACCGACTCAGCAAAGGTTCGCGAACTCTCTTCGCCATCCTGCATCGTGTTCTCTCGGACCTTGTCGAACACCACCACCGTGTCATAGAGCGAATAGCCCAAGATGGTCAACAGGCCAATAACTGCGGCTGGCGTGATCTCGTAACCGAGCACGCCATAAATACCGCCGGTGATGAGGAGGTCATGGGCGAGTGCGGTCAGTGCAGCCAACGACATCTTCCACGTCCGGAAGTACAACGCCATCACAATGGACACGAGAACAAGGAACACCGCCAGACCGATAAGGGCTTGACGCGTAATATCCTGACCCCAGGTCGCTCCGATAAAGGACGCGGTGACCTGCTCGAGCGGAACGTCATAAGCATCAGCGAGCTCCGCCCGCAGCTCTGTCGTTCCCGCATCCGTCAGTTGTTCCGTTTGGACGCGGACCGAGTCGCCGCCAACGATGGACACGCGCGGATTGGACTCGATACCCGCGGAAGCTTCGACCGTGTCAATCGCCGTTTGTTCGACCACCGCGCTGGGGTTAGACACCCGGAACTCAGATCCACCACTGAATTCGATCCCGAAAGTGAATCCGCCACGAAGAATCGTGACAATAATCGCCAACGCGACAATCGCACCTCCGATGGCATACCAACGCACACGATTGCCGACGAAGTCAAAGGAACGCTCGCCGGTGTAAAGAGCGTTGCCGAACTGGGTGAACCGGGACATCTATTTCTTCCCCTCTGCCTGAGCTTCTTGCTCTGCTTTGCGCTCAGCGATTGTTTGACGTCGCTTCGCTTCGCGGGCGCTCTTCTTCTGGGCGGGAGATCCGGTGGTGACAGGCTCAGCGAAGCGTGCCCGCCCGCGATACACAGCACCGAGAGCGCGTGGGTCAAGCCCGCTGAGCTTGTTACCCGACGAGAAGAAGCGGGTCCGACCCAAGAGTTGCATCAGCGGCTGCGTGAACAGCGCCACGATTATCAGGTCAACAATCGTTGTGATTCCCAACGTGAACGCAAAGCCTCGCACGTTGCCAACGGCCAAAATAAACAGGACCGCTGCGGCCAGGAATCCCACAGTGTCCGAAGCCAGAATCGTTCTGAAAGCCCGGCGCCAGGCGCTGGCAATCGATGATTCTAAGGTCTTGCCATCACGCAACTCATCGCGAATCCGCTCAAAAAAGACGATAAACGAGTCCGCAGTTATACCAATTGCAACAATGAGCCCGGCCACTCCGGCCAGAGACAACCGGTATCCCTGCTCATTAGAGAGGTACGTGATGATGAAGTAGCTCAGGGTGAAGGCCACCAGCAAAGAGAACACCGAGACCATACCCAGCATTCGGTACTGGAGCAGCGAGTACACCACCACAAGAATCAGACCAATAGCTCCAGCCAAAAGGCCACTCTGCAACTGGGTGAGACCCAAGGTAGCTGTGATGGTTTCGGAGCTCTGCACAGCAAACCCGATCGGCAGCGCACCGAACTTCAATTGATCGGCAAGAACCGCAGCGGTGTCTTGTGTGAAGTTTCCGCTGATCTGCGGGTTCCCGTCGGTGATGGCGCCCAAGGTGCGAGGCGCGCTAATCACTTTTCCATCAAGCACAATCGCAAACTGATTTTGGACCCCGGGAAGAACAACGAGGCGCTCGGTGACCGTGCGGAACGCTTCGGTTCCTTCGGAGTCAAACTCGAGGAAAACGCCCCATTCGTTCGTGAGGGTGCCTTGCGGTCCCGGAACTAGCCCAGAAAGCGCATCATCGATGGTGCCGCCGTCAACTTCGACCGGACCCAGAATAAATTTGGCCAGACCATCGTCGGAACACGTGACCAACGGTTGAGTTGGGTCGGCGACGTTTGCCCCGAGCTCATCGAGCTCGTCGCAACTCAGGTTGGAAAAGAGCTGGGCCACATCGGGAGTGATCCAGGCCAAATCACTGGGGTTTGAGGGCTCAAGCCCCGACTCGGTTGCCACGTCAGAGAGGAAGTCTTCAACCTCGTTGAGGCCCTCCGAACCAGGCACACCCGTGCGGAGGACCGCCCTGAACTCAAGCTTCGCTGACGAACGGATTCTTTCGAGGGTGGCCTCATCCGGAACCCCGGGGATGGACACCACGATGTTGGAGCCACCCTGTGTGGTTACTTCTGCTTCAGCCACACCTCCGGCATCCACGCGTTGACGGATGATGGCTACAGCTTGGTCGAGCTGTTCCTCCGTCACGCTCTGAGTCTCCGATATCTGAGGCGCGAGAATGATTTGCGTTCCACCCTGAAGGTCAAGAGCAAGCTTGGGAACCCATGAGCCGGTGCCCTGCAAAACGGCAAGGGCATTTCCCCCGATGAGGAGGAAGAAAATTACCCCAAGCCAAATAAACCGGTTCGTCGCTTGGCGAACCGCTGAAGTTTTTGCCACGTGTGTGCTTTCTGAGCGGAGATTTAGGACTTGTCGGCAGCGGGAGCGTCTTCAGACGCTTCTTCGCCAGCCTCGGCGCTCTCCACCTCGGGCTCCACTACCTTGGTCAGCACCTGGCGGTGGACCTTGATCTGCACACCTTTGCCCACATCGAGGGTCGCCACGTTGGTGTCGTCATCCATGTCCAGCACGGTTGCAAACAGCCCGAAGGACGTCATCACGTCTGCGCCTGGCTTCAACTTTTCGGCGAGCTCAAGCTGGGTCTGCTTCTGCTTGCGAGAGTTGCGAATCATAAAAAAGATCAGCAGTCCGAGGACTGCCACCATAAACAGTGATACGGGATCCATGGCTAAAAATCAGCCTTCCTGTGGGGGTAAGAGCGGTGCGCTCGCACTCAACTATAGGTCATTACCACTCGGAGCTTCGTGGCCGAGGTGGGCGTAGGCAGTAGGAGTCGCTATCCGCCCCCGCGGGGTGCGCTGAATGAATCCCTGCCTCACCAAGAATGGCTCGACCACCGACTCGATTGTCTCTGGTTCCTCCCCCACGGCGACCGATAACGTCCCCAACCCGACGGGCCCACCGCCGAAGCGCACAATCAAAGCTTCTACGACGGCTCTATCGAGCCGGTCGAGCCCTAAGTCATCCACGTCATACAGCTCAAGCGCGTCATGAACGGAATCGATGTCCGGGTCACGTTGGTGGACGAGGACAAAATCTCTCACACGTCGCAGCAGCCGGTTCGCGATCCGGGGTGTCCCTCGCGAACGCGTCGCGATCTCCCCGAGTGCTGCGCGGGGCCATTCGATTCCCAGCAACGACGCCGAACGAGACACCACTTCAGTGAGCTCATCACTCGTGTAGAACTCCAGGTGAGCCGTGAAACCAAAACGGTCGCGCAGAGGGCCCGGGAGTAAACCCGATCGCGTGGTGGCACCGACCAAAGTGAAGGGGGCGATGTCGAGCGGCAGAGTGGTCGCCCCGGCGCCCTTGCCCACCATGATGTCGATCCGAAAATCTTCCATAGCCAGATAGAGCATTTCTTCAGCGGGTCGGGCCATTCGGTGAATCTCGTCGATGAACAGGATTTCACCGGGAACGAGGGACGACAGCACCGCAGCGAGGTCACCGGCATGGTTGATCGCGGGGCCACTGGTAATCCGCAGAGCTTGACCCGTCTCCTCGGCAACAATCATCGCCAGTGTCGTTTTTCCGAGTCCCGGTGGGCCTGACAACAGAATGTGGTCCGGAGTGCGCTCCTGCTGCCTGGCTGCCTCAAGCAGCAAGACCAGCTGACGCCGAACTTTTTCTTGACCGACGAACTCGGTGAGGCTCTTTGGTCGAAGCGCCCCCTCAAAAGCAACCTCGCCCTGTGATTCGGGGTCGCCATGAGCTACGGTCTCCGTCACAGACGTGCCTCTCTGTTGCCCTGCGGCCCCAGAATAGTGAGGGCGGCGCGCAGCAAGCTCGCCGCATCCACAGGGTCGTCACCCGCGTCTTCCAGAGCCTGCTTCACTCCGTCGCGCGCAACCTTTTCCTGCCACCCCAAACCGGTCAGTGCATCCACAACGCTGTGATGAATAGCTTCTTCCGACGAGCTCCGAGTCACTTCCGGGCCCCGCGGTACATACCCGGCAAACGCCCCCTGCAGCGACAAAACGAGCAACTTCGCTGTTTTCGGACCGATCCCGCTCACCATTCGGAACGCTCCATCGTTTTCAGAAACGACAGCATCGCTGATTTCGTTGATGCTGAGATGGCCCAGGATCGCCAGTGCTGACTTGGGCCCCACCCCGGAAACCCCTCGCAGCAGGTCAAAAATCTGAAGCTCTTCCGGCGAATCGAAACCAAACAGTGCAACGTGGTCATCTCTGACCACCATGGCGGTGTGCACGAGGAGAGATTCGCCAATGGAGAGGCCTTGGGCAAGCCGATCCGGTACCAACACGAGATACCCGATGCCGCCAACCTCGAGCACGACGTCCGAACCGGCGCGTGAGAAGACAGTTCCCCTCAGCGACGCAATCATTCCTTCAGCTTAGGTCGGTGGGCTCGTGCTTCAGCCTCTCGCCACGCCTTCTGCGCCGCAGTCTCTGCACCGGCCGTCTGAGCTGATGTCGTTCCCCCTCGCCAGGCCTCAGAGATCGCCAACGCGAGAGCGTCAGCAGCATCAGCTGGTTGAGGGATTGCGTCCAATCCCAAAATCTTCGCCACCATCGTGCCCACCTGCTTTTTGTCGGCCCGCCCGTAGCCGGTCACGGCTGCCTTCACTTCGCTGGGGGTGCGCAGAGATACCGCTAGTGAGCGCTGATGAGCGAGGGCAAGAACGACCCCGCTTACCTGTGCGGTGCCCATGACCGTTCTCAGGTTCTGTTGAGCGAAAACCCGCTCGAGGGCGACGATGTCCGGCTTGTGGATGTCGAAGACGCGCTCTAGCGCGTTCGAGAGTGCTCCCAATCGTGCCTCCGGCCGATCGGTCGCGGGGGTGCGCAATACTTCGACGTGCACAAGCGACACGCGGCGCCCAGCACCCTGGGCGATGACCCCCACGCCCAAGCGCGTGAGCCCCGGATCGATTCCCAGGATTGTTCCCACGTGGGTCCTAGTCCGATTCCTCGAGATCGCGGGACACTGCGTCGCTGATTTTCATGTTGGTGAAGACGGTTTGAACGTCGTCACAATCCTCGAGCGCATCGACAAGAGCCAACGCTTTGCGCGCTCCTTCGAGGTCAGGCTCGACGTTCACGGTAGCGAGAAACTCCGCTTCCGCGGCGTCGTAATCGATACCGGCCTCCTGGATCGCTTTGCGAGCCTCAACAAGCTGCGAGGGGTCAGTGATGACCTCGAATCCCCCACCGCGGTCGATGACCTCTTCAGCCCCGGCCTCGAGCACAGCAAGCAGAAGGTCATCTTCGGTTACCCCGTCGGTTTTCGAGACCGAGACCACGCCTTTACGGGAAAAGTTGTAGGCGACGCTGCCGGGATCCGCCATTTGACCGCCGTTGCGAGACATGATGGTGCGCACTTCAGCAGCTGCCCGGTTTTTGTTATCCGTCAAACATTCGATCAGCAGCGCTACGCCGGCGGGTCCATAACCCTCATACATGATGGTCTGGTAATCCACCGCGTCGCCCGAGAGGCCTCCGCCGCGTTTGACGGCACGATCAATGTTGTCGTTCGGCACCGACGTCTTCTTTGCCTTCTGAATCGCGTCGGCCAGCGTGGGGTTACCGGCAGGATCAGGCCCACCTACCTTTGCGGCAACTTCGATGTTTTTAATGAGCTTCGCAAACGACTTAGCGCGACGGGCGTCGATCACAGCCTTTTTGTGCTTGGTAGTTGCCCACTTAGAGTGACCTGACATAACGCTCCCTTAAAGTCCACGCCCATCTTAGGCGCGGACACCCTTCATCGTTGTGACTCCGCGACCTTCTGGAGAAACAGTGAGTGCAGTCGATCGTCTCCACTCACCTCGGGGTGAAACGACACCCCAATCATCGTGCTGTTCTCTACGCCCACGATCTCACCGCCATCAAGAGTCGCGATCACGTCAACGCCCTCTCCTACGCGAGTGACGATCGGCGCACGAATCAACGCAACGTCCAGAGGTGGTCCACCGATACCTCGTACCACCACACTCTCCTCGCGGGATTCCACCTGCGAGCCAAAAGCGTTTCGCTTCACGCGCACATCGAGACCACCGAGTGTCTCCTGACCCGCGATGGCACCCTCTATGTCGTCCGCCAAGAGAATCAGTCCAGCACACGTCCCCAGCACCGGCACTCCGCCGCGGACCAGCGCCGCAAGAGGCTCTTTCATGCCGAAGAGGCGCAGCAGCTTATCCATCACGCTGGATTCGCCACCGGGTAGCACCAGACCGTCAAGGCCTTCGAACTGATCGGTTCGTCGAACCTGGACGGTGTTTACGCCCAACCGGCGAAGGAGGGCTTCATGCTCCGCGACATCACCCTGGAGAGCGAGTATGCCGATTGTTGGTGGGGAACTACCAGCCACGCTCGGCAAGTCGGTGGGGGGCGGGAAGATCAGAAACGTTAATTCCGACCATGGCTTCACCCAAACCGCGGGAAGCCTCGGCAATCACCGCAGGGTCCATGTATTGGGCCGTGGCCTTCACAATCGCGGCGGCACGCTCCGCGGGATTCCCGGACTTGAAGATGCCGGAACCGACGAACACACCGTCAGCACCCATCTGCATCATCATCGCGGCATCAGCGGGTGTTGCGATTCCTCCGGCAGTGAACATGACCACCGGAAGCTTCCCGGTCTGTGCCACCTCCGCAATCAACTCGTAGGGCGCCTGGTGCTCTTTCGCCGCGACGTACAACTCGTCGGGATTCATGGCTTGCAGCTTGCGGATTTCACCAAAGATGGTGCGCAGGTGCTTCGTTGCCTCAGAGACGTCACCGGTTCCGGCTTCACCTTTCGAGCGAACCATCGCGGCTCCCTCGGTGACCCGACGCAATGCTTCCCCAAGGTTCGTAGCACCACACACGAAGGGAACGGTGAAGCCCCACTTGTCGATGTGATTGACGTAATCGGCCGGGCTCAGAACTTCAGACTCGTCGATGTAGTCGACCTTCAGAGACTCAAGAACTTGAGCCTCGACGAAGTGACCGATGCGGGCTTTGGCCATCACGGGAATTGAGACGGTGTCGATAATCCCTTGAATCAGGTCGGGATCACTCATCCGAGCAACACCGCCCTCCGCGCGGATGTCCGCGGGCACACGCTCGAGCGCCATCACCGCAACAGCGCCGGAGTCCTCAGCAATCCGAGCCTGCTCGGGAGTCACGACGTCCATAATGACGCCACCTTTGAGCATTTCGGCAAGGCCGCGCTTCACACGAGCGGTTCCCGACTGGGGGGCAGAATGCGAGTCACTCATGGGCGATGGTGTCCTTTCGAGATGAACAAAAAGTGCGAGGAAAGCTAGAGGCGAAAGTCTAACCGGTTGAACCTGAAGGCCACTCAGCCCGGAGCTGGTCGCGCATCTGGCCCAGGATGGTGGGGATGGCTTTCGTCCGCGCAATGATGGGGAAAAAGTTTGAGTCCTGACCCCAACGCGGAACGATGTGTTGGTGCAGGTGTTCCTCAATTCCCGCGCCAGCAATGCGACCTTGGTTCACGCCAAGGTTAAATCCCTGCGCCCCCGCAACCGACCGAAGCGTCCGGATAGCCGTTTGCATCATGGAGGACATCTCGGCCATTTCTTCCGCAGTCAGGTCGTCATAATTCGCAACATGGCGGTACGGACAGATCAGAAGGTGCCCGGCATTGTAGGGATAGAGGTTCAAGACCGCGTAGACAAGCTCCCCCGACGCCACGACCAGAGATTCGTCGTCGGGCTTGTCGGTGGCCACGCAAAAAACGCATCCGTCGTCAGCCTTGCGATCCTCGCCAGTGATGTAGGCCATCCGGTGAGGTGTCCACAGGCGCTGGAACGAATCAGGAACACCGGGCAGACCCGACGGGTCTAACGGAACCGATCCGGGGCTGTCCTCAGCCATGTGGCGTCTGGGTCTCTTCGTGGACGAAAGCCAAGGCCTCATCCCACGGAACACCGTTGCGCTGCGTACCATCTCGGAATCGGAAGCTCACGGTTCGCGCTGCCCTGTCGTCTTCTCCCGCAATCAGCAAGAACGGCACTTTGGCCTTCGTGTGGGTGCGAATCTTTTTCTGCATCCGCTCGTCGGACGAATCCAACTCTGCCCGCACGCCGACGCCCTTTAGTTCGGCCACAAACTCGTGGACATAGTCGGCAAATTCATCGGCCACCGGAATGCCCATTACCTGCACCGGAGCCAACCAGGCCGGGAACGCACCGGCATAGTGCTCAGTGAGCACACCGAAGAAACGCTCGATCGAACCGAACAACGCCCGGTGGATCATGATCGGAGCCTGACGTGAGCCGTCATCCGCCTGGAACTCCAGTCCGAAGCGCTCCGGAAGGTTGAAATCAAGCTGGATCGTCGACATTTGCCAACTCCGACCAATGGCGTCTCGCGCTTGAACGGAAATCTTGGGGCCATAGAATGCCGCTCCCCCGGGATCCGGGACGAGTGTCAGACCAGAGCCTTCAGCGACACGAGCCAGCGTGCTGGTGGCACTCTCCCAGAGCGCCGCATCGCCCACAAACTTCTCACTTTCGTCATCCCTCGTGGAAAGCTCGAGGTAAAAGTCGGTAAGGCCGAAGTCCCCGAGGAGTCCCAGCACAAAATCAAGAAGGTCGCTGAGCTCCTTCTCTAGGTCCTTTTCCGTCACGAAAATGTGGGCATCGTCCATCGTGAGGCCCCGCACCCGGGTCAAACCGTGCACCACACCACTTTTTTCGTAGCGGTACACCGACCCAAACTCGAACATGCGCAGCGGTAGCTCACGATAGGAACGCTGACGGGAGCGATAAATGAGGATGTGGAACGGGCAGTTCATGGGCTTGAGGTAGTAATCAACCCCCTGCTTGGTGATCTCGCCCTCCGCGTTACGCACTTCATCCATCCGCATTGGGGGAAACATGCCGTCCTTGTACCAAGACAGGTGACCCGAGGTCTCGAACAGGTCAGACTTCGTGATGTGCGGCGTGTACACGAACTCGTAACCGGCTTCTTCATGCCGTTTGCGAGAGTAATCCTCCATCACTTTGCGAATAACGCCACCGTGGGGATGGAATACCGCCAAACCAGAGCCAATTTCGTCCGGGAAAGAGAAGAGGTCAAGTTCCTGGCCAAGTTTGCGGTGATCTCGTTTTGCCGCCTCTTCTAACCTCTCGAGATGGGCGCGAAGATCGTCTTTGCTCGCCCACGCTGTCCCGTAGACCCGCTGCAGTTGAGGGTTGGACTCCGAACCCCGCCAGTAGGCAGCAGCCAAGCGGGTCAGCTTCCACCCGTTGCCAAGCATCCGCGTTGTGGGAATGTGGGGGCCTCGACAGAGGTCCTTCCACACGGTCTCGCCGGTCTTGGGATCGACGTTGTCGTAGATGGTGAGCTCACCACCGCCGACTTCCACGCTTTCGCCTGCGTCCGAATCGGCAGCAACATCCTTGAGGCCGATGAGTTCGAGTTTGTAGGGCTCGCCCGCGAGTTCTGCGCGGGCTTCTTCTGCCGACACCACACGGCGCTCAAAACGCTGTCCGGCCTTGACGATCCGCTGCATTTCTTTCTCGATGCGAGAAAGGTCATCGGGGCTGAGCGGTTCCGGAAGGTCAAAGTCGTAGTAGAAACCGTCGGTGATCGGCGGCCCGATACCAAGTTTCGCCTCAGGATTGAGAGTCTGGACGGCCTGGGCCGCCACGTGAGCAGCCGAGTGTCGAAGAATCTCCAAGCCTTCAGCCGAGTCGACCATCACGGCGGACACCTCAGCTCCAGCAGGGGGAACATGGGCAAGATCCCACATCGCATCCGCGTAGGAGATTGCTACCAGCCCCGAGGCATCGAAGAGTTCGCTGCCAGGAACGCCGCCGGGAGCCAATACAGAGGCGGGAGAAGTCGAATCCATGCAAATAGCTTTCCGTTGCCGACAGGTGCGCTGTCAGCCTACTGGCGAGAGCCCTCTGGGGAGAACGCCAACGAACCTATGGTGGGCGATACTGGGATCGAACCAGTGACCTCTTCCGTGT
>JAHEGA010000024.1:23191-24357 GCA_024639925.1 Microbacteriaceae bacterium | reverse complement strand
TGGAGAAGGCGACGGCGGACTTGATGCGCCAGATCGCGGGCCTGCTCGGCGAGCTGCGTGAGGAGACACCGCCGAAGGTGTTGCACGATGGCCAAGGAGAGAAGGTGCGCGGATGAGAAAAGTAGCGGTTCTGGGTGCCGGATCCTGGGGCACAACATTTGCCAAAGTCTTGGCGGATGGCGACTCCGAGGTCACTGTCTGGGCTCGTCGGTCAGAGGTTGCGCGCGAAATTCGGGAAACCAATCGCAATAGCGATTACCTTCCGGGCATCAACCTGCCGAAGACTCTCGGCGCGAGTGACTCCATGGAAAAAGCAGTAGACGGCGCCGAGCAGGTGTTCATTGCGGTGCCTAGCCAGCACCTGCGCGGTCACCTCGAGACCCTCCGCCCGATGCTCACGCCAGAAACCATCATCGTGTCGCTGATGAAAGGTGTCGAAGCGGGCACCGGTCTTCGCATGAGCGAGGTCCTGCACACCGCCGGGGGGTTTGATCCCGCCCGCATTGCGGTGGTCAGCGGGCCCAACTTGGCACTCGAAATTGCTCGCGAACAACCGACCGCTGCTGTGGCATCCTCGGTGGATGCCGACACGGCAGCTGAGGTGGCACTCGCGTCTACCAACCCGTATTTCAAAACGTTTACCAACACGGATGTGGTGGGCACCGAGTTTGGCGGGGTATTGAAAAACCTGATCGCTGTTGCCGTGGGTATCGCCGACGGGGTCGGCTATGGCGAAAACACCAAAGCCAGCATCATCACGCGGGGGCTCGCGGAAATCAGCGCTTTTGCGGCTGCTTTCGGGGCTGAACCCAAGACCATGTCGGGGCTTGCCGGTCTCGGTGACCTCATCGCCACGTGTGAGTCGCCACTGTCTCGTAACAACACGGCGGGCCGATTGCTCGGCCAAGGCCACAGTTTCAGCGATGTGGTGAGCTCCATGAATCAAACGGCCGAAGGGTTGGCAGCCATTGCTCCGGTTCTCGAGTTGGCGAAATCCAAAGGCATTGTGATGCCGATCGTGACCCAGGTGGGTCAAGTTCTTGATGGCTCCAGGGACCCCCGGGAGCTCGCGCCCCACTTCGCGACAGACTCCGACGAGCCCGAAGACGAGTAGCACGCGTGGCACTGGCAACCCTCGGCACCTCAGACTTTGTGGGCAACCGCAG
>JAHEGA010000024.1:14460-23091 GCA_024639925.1 Microbacteriaceae bacterium | reverse complement strand
CGATGCCCGAGTTCGACATGCTGGTTCTGTGGGCAGCGGTTGCCTCGGGGCTCGTGGTCGCACTGCTGCAAAACCTGAAATGGGTACGGGTTGCCCAACGGGTGCACTATTTGCCCCGCGAAGTGGCCCGGCTCGAGCGCCTCTGGTTTGACCGCAGACCGCTCGGAGCACTGTGGTGGGCGGGTGCTGCAGCCCTCGCCCTGACCAGTGTGCAGGGACCGGCCTGGTGGGGACTCGACTGGCTGGCACTGGGCGCCGTGCTCGCGCCATTGCTGATTTTGCCCACCCCGTGGAAGCTTCCTTTCAAGGGAACCACGAGCCCACTGGCGTGGACGCCGCGGGCATATCGCGCCTATGCCGGGATGCTGGTCTTGCAGATTGCTGCAGGAGCGCTGGCCGTGTTCGTGCTGGGTCCCGCGGGTGTGTTGATTCCGCTGCTCTTTAGCGCCAACTTGGTCGATCTCGCCCTGGGTGGCCTGTGGTACCTGGAGCGCTCGTTGACCATGAAGTTTGTGAAAGACGCCCAGGCGAAGCTCACCAAGGTGAAACCCACAGTGGTCGCCATCACCGGCTCTTACGGGAAGACCTCGACCAAAGGGTATGTCGCGCAGATTGTGTCCGGCTCCCACCAGGCCGTGGCCTCGCCCGCAAGTTTCAACAACCTGATGGGTCTCTCGAAAACCATCAACGAACACCTGGTGCCGGGCACCGGGGTGTTCGTTGCCGAGATGGGCATGAACGCCGAGGGGCGCATTCGTGAGCTCACCCAGTGGTTCCCGCCGGATATTGCCGCCATTACGGTGATTGGCGAAGCACACATGGAGCGCCTGGGCTCAAAAGAAGCTATCTTCCGCGCCAAGTCAGAAATCACGGAGAAGGCCGCCACCGTTGTTCTCCCGATTGATCAACCGGAACTGCGAGGCCTCGCCGATAAGTGTGAGCGTGCCGGGAAACGGGTGATTCGGGTCAGCGCACAGGGCAAGAAGGCTGACGTCGTAGTCGATGTGGAGCTTGGCACGCTCCGCTATGGCCCAAAAACGAACCCGGTTCCCCTGGATATTCCCGCCTTCGGTCACGCCGTCAACATCGCGGTGGCGCTGGGGATTGCCTGGGCACTCGAGGTTCCCGCTGCAGAAGCGCAGGCGCGAGTGGCCAGTCTTCCGGTGGCCGCCCATCGCGCCGAGGTCGCCGAGAGTAACGAGGGCGTGGTGATCATCGATGACACCTATAACTCCAACCCGATCGGCGCTCAGCACGCGGTCTCCTCTGCTGCTGCTACGGCCAAGAAACGCAAGGGACCGTTCATCACCGTGACCCCGGGAATGGTGGAGCTGGGGCCAGTTCAGGCAAAACGCAACCGTGAGCTCGCAGAAGCCGTGGTGTCTGCCGGGGGAACCCTCATGGTGGTGGGACGCACCAACAAGAAGGCCCTCCAACAGGGGGCAGGCGGTAAAGCTCAGTTGTTTGCGACTCGCCAGGAGGCTGTCGAGGCGGCCCTCCGGGCAGCCGGTGACCGGGGCGTTATTCTCTATGAGAACGACCTGCCGGATCATTACCCCTAACGGGGAGCACCTAAAGGGGAAACCATGGCACGCTCTTACGCCATCGTGTTTGGTGGGCCAAGCCCCGAGCACGAAATTTCGATCCTGACCGGTCTTCAAGCAACCAGGGTTCTCCTCGACGGCGGGCACGACCCGCTCCCCATTTATGTGGCACCGGGTGGCGCGTGGCACCAGGTGCCAGCCACTGCGGAGGCCAAAGACTTCCTCACCGGTGCTCCCTCAGGTTCGAAGGAACTCGAGGTGGTCCTCTCCGGACAGCCCGGCATTTATCCCAAGAAGGGGATGGGCAAAAAGGCTCTCACCGTCGATGCGGCACTGCTGTGCTTTCACGGCGGTATCGGAGAAGGCGGCGCGGGAGCGGCGGTGTTCTCACTGCTCGGGATTCCTGCGACCGGCTCCACAGTGTTTGCCGGCGCGGTGGGAATGGACAAGCTCGCCTTCGGAGGTCTGTTGCACTCCGCCGGGATTGCTTCTCTGCCTCGCGAGGCTCTTTCACCCACGGTGGAGCCGCGCTTCGCGGGCCCCTACATTCTGAAACCCCGGTTTGGCGGGTCTTCGATAGGTATCGAAATCGTGGACGACATCGCCACCGCGCGGACGTTGGCCAAAACTTCTCCCCACTTGGCGGCAGGTGCTGTGCTCGAGCCGTATCGTCCAGCGCTCATCGATTTGAATATGTCCTTTCGGACCTATCCGGAGCTGGAGCTCACTGACCTGGAACGTCCTCTTCGCGGAGAGGACGATTCAGCGCTGTATTCGTATCAAGAAAAGTATCTTGCCGGCGGTTCCGGTGCCGGTTTGACCCATGCCCCGCGAGAGTTCCCGGCTCTCGCGCCCGAGTCGGTTCATGAGAAAGCTCGTGCGTTGACCACGGCCGTCGCCGAGGTCACCCGTTTGACCGGGATCGTGCGGGTGGACCTGCTCTGGGATGAAGCCTCCGGTGAGGTCTTTGTGAATGAGGTCAACACCATCCCTGGCGCCCTATCTCTTTACCTGTGGGCACCGAAACACCCGGCACTCACCGTGCTGGAGGATGCGCTGGGCGAAGCCATCGAGAAGCCTGTAATCTTCCCGCAAAGCGGCTTTGGGCAGGGCGTTGCCCTGCGCGCTGCGGGCGGTATTGCCACCAAGCTGGTGGGGTTGGGCGGCCCGAGCGCCTAGGAGACAACGTCCTCCAACGCCAAGCACTCGGCGACCGGCGCCGATTGGCTCCCCACCGCACGCGAGATGTCTCGCAGCACGTTGGTTCCCGAGACCGCGGTCGAATCGATGATGACTTCTGTGGCGGGGTCGAGGCCATAGGTCGTGAAGACAAAGTCAGGGTCGTTGCTGTCATCGCGTAACCAATCGACGCCATCCACGGTGAAACACGGCAACAGGTTGGGACCCGGGCGCTCCACACCACAGCGGATGATGACCGCCGTGGGGGACCCATAAGCAGCGGTCGCCTGCGAGTTCACGTTACGTGCGGGCAGATCCGCGACCGTGTCGGGCAGTCGCACAATCATGTTGGCGCACTCGGGTGCGTTGGCCTGCTCTGCGGGCTCCAAGTTCACGGTGGGTGCGCACCCGGAGAGCGCAACAACACTGGTGAGACCGGCGATCACAGCCAGGCGGGGGGCAGAAACCTTCACAATTTCCAGGCTAGCGTGGAGGGTATGGGGAGCGCTGAAGACTCACGAATCGATGCCCTCACTCTGGCCGAAGCGGGCGAGGGTGTTGCGCTGGCGCGCATCCTGCCCCTCCTTCCGCAAGCCCCCCTGGCCAGCCTGGGTCCGGGTGACGACGCCGCCGTGCTGAGAACAGCAGATTCTCGTGTCGCCATCAGCTGCGACATGATGATCGAGGGCCCCGATTTTCGCACCGACTGGTCGAGTATGCGCGATGTGGGATACAAAGCAGTGGCCAGCAACACCGCCGATATCGCCGCCATGGGCGCGGTCACCACCGGTTTTGAGATTGCGGTCGCAGCCCCGGGCTCGGCCCCCGTGGGGGACCTGGTCGCCTTGGCCGAAGGCTTCGCTGAGGGTATTGCTGTCATGGCACCCCAGGCGGGGGTCCTGGGGGGAGACCTCTCCCACTCACCCGTCTGGACCATCGCGGTCACCGTTTTGGGCGATCTTGAGGGTCGCGAGCCGGTCACACGATCGGGCGCACAGCCCGGGCACCTTCTGGTGCTCGCAGGAGAACGCGGGCTGTCCCATGAGGGCCTCACGATGCTGAGATCTGCCGCGAATGATGCCGTGTTCGCGGACCCCGCTGTCATCCACCATCTACGCCCGACGCCACCACTGGCGCTGGGGCCGGTGGCAGCGATGGCGGGTGCTAGCGCAATGATGGACGTGTCCGATGGTGTGGTGTTGGATGCCACGCGTTTGGCGAAAGCCAGCAACGTCAGCATCCGGCTGAATTCTGCGCTCTCGTGGAACGAGCACTCGCTCTTTGGCGGCGAAGACCACGGCTTGTTGGCGTGTTTCCCGGGCGATGTTCCCATCCCGGAGGGATTTGTTGTTATCGGGGAGGTGTTGGAGCTAAGCGCCGGTCACCCGGTGGCGTTGGAGGGCTGGGACCTTCAGGAATCGCTGGGCGGCTGGGACCCTTTCAGCACGTAATCGGCGATGTAGATTGCCGTTTCCCCGTAGGTCTTATCTGGCCACGGTTCGAAGCCCTCAGGCCACTGGGGTTCGCTACTGCGCGTCGATCGCTCCACCACAACCCAGGCGTCCTCGGCAAGCCAGGGGACAAGTGCGCTCAACACTGCATCGACACCGTCGTCTTCGTAGGGCGGGTCGATGAAGACACCGTCGATGGTGTGAGTGACCGGGCCTGCCAGAAAGGTCTCAACGGAGCTGGCGATGAGAACCATTCTCGCTGTGGGGGCGGCCTCACGAACTGTCGCGATGTTGGCGGTGATGACCCGCTGGGCTGCCGTGTTCTTTTCCACCAGCAACACGGTGTCAGCACCGCGAGACGCTGCTTCGAGACCGAGTGCGCCCGATCCTGCATACAGGTCAAGAATCGTGCCCGATACGTCAGCCCGCGCCTCCAGACGGGAGAAAACAGCTTCTCGGACCCGGTCGGAGGTGGGTCGCGTGCCCGACGAGGGCGTCGCCAGCCGGAGAGAACCGGCTGCTCCGGCGATGATGCGCGTCATGACCTCCACGGTACTGGGGGTTTGCCCTTTTTTCGCGGGGCTCGGGCGCTAGCGTGGAGGGGTGAGCGTAACCCTGGACAGCCCCCTCGGCGCGGTGGTGGGGGATCGAAGCCAGAAAGCCTTCCAGAAAGCTTTTGGCTACACCACGGTCGCGGATCTGTTGGGCCACTATCCCCGGAGATATGCCACGCGAGGTGAGCTAACCTCCATCGCCGAGATTCCCCCCGGCGAGCACGCCACTCTGGTCGCCGAAATTGTGTCGGTCTCGACACGCTCGATGCGCCAAAAGCGTGGCAGCGTCCTCGAGGTGGCCATAACCGATGGCACCGGGTTGGTGACCCTCACGTTCTTCAACCAGGCGTGGCGACAAAAAGACCTTCGCGATGGCGCTCGCGGCATTTTTGCCGGAAAAGTCGGCCTCTACCGGGGTGCACGCCAGTTGGCGCACCCGGATTATGAGCTCTTTGAGGATGATCCCACTGAACAGGCTCAGGAGGAATGGGCGAAAAAGCCCATTCCTCTCTACCCGAGCACCTCGAGCTTGGCGAGTTGGCAGATTGCTAAGGCGATCGGCGTGGTCCTGGATGTGCTGGACGTGTCGGGGGAGCCGGTTCCCGATGCCATTCGTGAGACCGAAGGCCTCGCTTCCCTGTCATCGTCTCTCGAGCACATTCATCGCCCCAAAGAACAGGGGCACTGGCAGAAGGCCCGGGATTCCCTGCGCTTCCAGGAAGCCCTGGTGTTACAAACGGCATTGGCGGTGAGGCGAGCCGAGCAGAAAAATGTCGAAAGTGTCGCGCGCACACCAGGCGCTGACACCAACGCGTTCCTCGCGGGACTGCCGTTTGAGCTCACCGCCGATCAGACCAGCGTGATCAACGAGATTCACGACGATATGAGCAGTCCCCACCCCATGACCCGGTTGATTCAGGGTGAGGTGGGTTCGGGGAAAACCGTGGTGGCCGCCTGCGCCATGGTCACGGTCGCCCAAACAGGTGGCCAAACCGCGCTTTTGGCACCCACCGAAGTGTTAGCCACCCAGCATTTCCGCTCTCTGGTCAAGACTTTAGGGCCCGATATGACAGCTCGATTGAACCCGGTGTTGCTGACCGGATCTCTGCCGGCTGCGGCCAAAAAGAAGGCCCTCTTGGCGGCAGCCTCTGGTGCGTCCCACCTCATCATCGGGACGCACGCTCTTCTTTCGGATGCCGTGAGTTTTGCTGACCTAGGTCTTGTGGTCATTGATGAACAGCACCGATTTGGCGTCGACCAGCGCGAAACCCTGCGCCAAAAGGGGCGCCACCCGCACCTGTTGGTCCTCACCGCGACACCCATTCCTCGCACGGTGGCGATGACAGTGTTCGGTGATTTGGATGTCTCCACCATCGCCACCATGCCCGAGGGGCGAAGCCCCATTACCTCCCACGTCGTGGCGCTGGCGGATCATCCCTCGTGGATGACGAGGGTGTGGCAGCGGGTTGCCGAGGAAGTAGAAAACGGCCGTCAAGCCTTCGTGGTGGCACCGGCGATCTCACCGTCTGTTCGTGAAGAAGAGCACGAGGAGGAGGAGGAGATCTCCTTAGAGGAGCCAGAGCCCCGGGCTCTGGCCACTGTGGAAGAAACCTTGCCACTGTTGCAGGCGGTGCCCGAGCTTCAGTCCGCCCGCATGGAAGCCCTCCACGGGCGGATGCCGACCGATGAGAAGGACGAGGTGATGTCGCGCTTTGGAGCTGGCCAGTGTGATGTGTTGGTCGCCACCACCGTCATTGAAGTCGGAATTGATGTTCCCAACGCCTCGATCATGGTGATTCTGGATGCCGACCGATTCGGGATGAGTCAACTTCACCAGCTTCGCGGACGAGTGGGCAGAGGGGAACACCCGGGAACCTGTCTGCTGGTGACCCACGCTGAACAGGGGACACTCGCGAGAGAGCGTGTGGAAAGTGTCGCCAGCACGCTCGATGGTTTTGAACTCGCCGCCAAAGACGTCGAGCTGCGCAGCGAAGGAGACGTTTTGGGCGTTCGCCAATCAGGGGTGCGTTCGCGCTTGAAACTGCTGCGCGTGACCCGCGATGGGGACATTATCGATAAGGCCAAGGGCTATGCGGACGAGATTGTGAGCGCAGACCCCACACTTGCGGGCCATAAGGCCCTAGTCTTCGAGATCGCCCGCCACCTGGATGAGGATTCTGAAGACTATTTGGAGAAAACCTAGCCCGTCGTCACACGCCAGAAACACACGGGTCTTAGGCTTGGAGCATGAGCACTGTTGCTGTTGTTCCCGGTTCTTTTGACCCTGTGACCCTGGGTCACCTTGATGTGATCGAGCGGGCAGCAGGCCTCTTTGACGAAGTGCACGTGTTGGTGGTGCACAACCCCGGCAAAGAAGCGCTTTTTCCGATTGCCCAGCGGGTGACGCTGCTGGAGCGCTCCATTGCAGAAGCGCAGGTGCCCGGTCGCATCGTGGTCACCTCGTGGAGCGTGGGCTTGCTGGTGGATTACTGCACCGATGTGGGGGCGACGGTTCTGGTCAAAGGCATTCGGTCGCAAGTCGATGTCACCTATGAAACCCCGATGGCGATTGTGAACCGCAACCTGGCATCCATTGAGACAGTGTTCCTGCTGCCTGACCCCGCAAACGCGCATGTGTCGAGCTCCCTGGTGCGCCAGGTGGCAGCACTCGGCGGCGATGTCGCCCCGTATGTTCCCCCGGCCGTGGCGGCATATCTGGCGCAGACAGAGCTTCCCTGAGGTGAGCATCCTCTAGGGCTCACCCTCCTACACTGGAAGGGTGAGTAAGACGCCGGATTCCCCGCTTCGGGTGAGTGTCAAAGACATCCTCCATCAACCCGGAGAAATGCGGGAAAAAACGCTGTCGATTCCTGCCCCCGAGCAATACGGCAGTGCCATCGCCGTGGTCGAAGAGGGTTCCCCGCTGCGGGTGGAGCTGCGCTTAGAGGGTTTGCACGAAGGAATTTTGGTGTCCGCTGAGGTCCACACCACCGCGAGTGCGTCCTGTGTTCGGTGTTTGGACCCGATCACCTTTGAGCACCGGGTCGATTTTCAAGAGCTTTTCGCGTACTCTGAGGACGAACCAGATTCTTACACGGTGGATCACGACGCCCTTGAACTTGAGAGCGTCATCAGGGATGCGGTTGTTCTTGAGCTTCCCTTCCAACCAACGTGTTCACCTGAGTGCTTTGGGTTAGACCCGAAGACAGGGGAAAAGCGAGACTCTCCCGCGAGTGAAGCTCCGGAAGAGGACATCGACCCGAGGTGGCAGGAACTGGCTAAACTGCTCGAGGACGAAAAGCCCGAGAGCTCCTAAACAGCAAGCGAAAGAAGAGAACCATGGCAGTACCCAAGCGGAAAAAGTCCCGGTCGAACACTCGTCACCGTCGTTCGGCGTGGAAGGCTGAACTGCCCGGCCTCGTCAAGACCACCGAAGGTGGCAAGACCGTTTACCGCCTGCCTCACCGCGCGTCGGTTGTGGAAGACAGCGCCGGCACGCCGTTGTTCATGGAGTACAAGGGCCGTAAGGTCGCCGACGTCTAACGTGGATCGGCTTGAGGAAACCCCTTCGGTTTCTCCCGCACCGCTTCCCGACCCCACACTCCTGTGGAGTGCGCTGGGTATTGAGGTCTCTGTGGAGGTTCTCACCCGTGCGCTGACGCATTCATCATTTGCGTACGAACAGGGCGGCCTCGACAATGAGCGTCTGGAGTTTCTGGGCGATGCGGTGTTGGGCCAAACCATCACGGCAGCCCTCTATCACCGTTTCCCCGACCTCTCGGAGGGGGAATTAGCGAAACGACGCGCCAGTATCGTCTCCACACAGGCACTGGCCGAAGTGGCCGTCAGCATCGACTTGGGCGCGTATTTGCGCCTAGGCCGTGGTGAAGAACTGACCGGGGG
>JAHEGA010000024.1:0-14360 GCA_024639925.1 Microbacteriaceae bacterium | reverse complement strand
GACGAGTTGGAGGGCGCCAGGCTGGAGGTGCCGCTTCGGCGCGGGAAATTCCTGTGGGTTCCCATCGCACGATCAGACCGTGCTCTCGTGTGCCACCTGGGCATGAGCGGTCAGGTTCTGCTGGGGGAGGACACCTCCGACTTTGGTTCTCACCTTCGCATCCTTTTCGAGCTGGAGGAGGCCAGACTCGGCGCCACTCGAGTGGGGTTTGTCGACCAGCGCATCTTCGGGTCGATGGCGATTGATGATCTCCTCGAGCCCGGTGACACCCGCCCGGCGGGCTTCGGAGGCCTGGATTCCCGAGTTCCGATCTCCGTCGCACATATCGCGCGAGATCCGCTGGACCCCGCCTTTGACGCAGCAGGTTTCAGTCGCAAACTTCGTGCCAAAAACACGGAAATCAAGCGTGCGCTGCTGGATCAAACACTCATCAGTGGAATTGGCAACATTTATGCCGATGAAGCACTCTGGGCCACCAAGCTCCACTACAGGGCCAGCACCCAGTCGTTGCGACCCGCGCGCGTCCAGGAGTTAGTCGAGGCGGTGCGGAGTGTGTTGACCAAAGCACTCGCCGAAGGCGGGACGTCTTTTGATCAGCAGTATGTGAACGTCAACGGGGTCAGTGGGTATTTTTCCCACTCCCTCAACGCCTACGGTCGAGCTGGTCAGCCGTGCCCGCGGTGCCAGACCATCCTGGTGAGAGAACCCTGGATGAACCGGTCCTCTCATCGTTGCCCGCGATGTCAGAGGACTCCTCGGAGCCGGTAAGTTTGTACCCGTCCATCGAAGCCTGAGAAGCGGAGTCGTCAGTGCATCTGAAATCCCTCACGCTCAAGGGGTTCAAGTCCTTCGCGCAGCCGACCACCTTTGCCTTTGAGCCAGGGGTGACCTGTGTGGTCGGACCCAACGGGTCCGGCAAATCCAATGTGGTCGACGGCCTCGCCTGGGTGATGGGTGAACAGGGCGCCAAGACTCTCCGTGGTGGGTCCATGGAGGACGTCATTTTTGCCGGAACCACCTCGAAAGCTCCGCTCGGGCGCGCCGAAGTGATGCTCACCATCGACAACTCCGATGGCGCGCTCCCGATTGACTACACCGAAGTCACCATTTCGCGGACGCTGTTTCGCAACGGTGCCAGCGAATATGCGATCAACAAAGAACCCGTGCGACTGTTGGATGTTCAGGAGCTGTTGAGCGATAGCGGGCTGGGTCGCGAAATGCACGTCATCGTGGGGCAGGGGCAACTGGACCGTGTCCTTCACGCCACCCCGGATGATCGCCGACGGTTCATCGAAGAAGCCGCCGGGATTCTGAAGCACCGCCGGCGGAAAGAAAAGACTCAGCGCAAGCTGGAATCGATGCAGGCCAACCTCACCCGATTGAATGACTTAGCCGGCGAGGTGCGGCGCCAACTCACGCCGCTGGGGCGTCAAGCAGATATTGCCCGGCAAGCCCAGAGTATTCAGGCGATTGTGCGCGATGCCAAGGCGCGCGTGCTCGCCGATGATTTGCAGGGACTCGGCACCGCCATCGACACCTTCCACCTCAATGAGCAGGAGCGCGCCGCGGAGCGGGCGGCGCTGAGCGACCAAGCCGACTCCCACCGCCGTCGCATCGCGGAGCTCGAAGCGAGTGCCGGAGGCGAAGCCCTCGATAAAGCACGCAGTGTCGATTATGACCTCAAGCGGGTGCTGGAATCGCTGACGTCGTTGGAAACCTTGGCGATCGAGCGTGCCGCCGGTTTTGAAGAGGAAGCCCCCGGTGGTGTCACCTCCACGATCACCGAAGAAATGCTGGAAGGTTTGGCAGAAGAACTTGCCAGGGCCGAAGCAGCGGTAGCGGCCCACGAATCCACGGTCGGAAACATTTCTGCCCGGCTTGCTACCCACCGCGCTGCGCTGTCTGCGCACGACGAGCAGGTGAAGGAACTCGGTGAAGCCGCTGCTGCCTGGGACTCCACCGCCCGGGCGCTGGAAGCGGCTCGCGACCGTGCTGGTGCCCAGGTCACCTCTCGGGAAGAAGATGTGGCGCGCCAAGAGCAAAGCCTCGAGCGCGCCCGCGAGCGGCAGACCGCCGTCGAGCAGGCGCTCGAGGCTATCCAGCAGGGGGAAGGGTCACCCGACACGGTCGCCCAGGCATTTGAAGGAGCTGTTGCGGAAGCGGAGCAGGCTTTGCGCGAAGCCGAGGAGCTTGAGCAGACCACCCGACAGGCGCTTCACCAGAGTGAGCGGGAACAGGAGGCGCTTGCCGCCACCGTTTCGGCCCTTGATTTGGCGCTCGCCCCGGATGCTGGTGATGACGATCTCAGCGCGCACAGCGCGGTGTCGGGGCGGGTTTCTGACGCCCTCGAGGTCACGCCCGGATATGAAACAGCGATCGCCCGAGCGCTCGGTTCGCTAACGGAGGCCTATCTGGTGGATTCGCGGGCAGCCGCGTTGAGTGTGGTGCGAGACCGCTCTGGCGCGGAGACAGCACGAGTGGACTTGGTGATCGCCAACGGCGACACCACGGCAACGGCGGCCGTAGCAGGGGTTAAGCCCGCCACCGACGTGGTCCGTGGACCCGCCGGTGTATTGGCGCTTCTGCAGGGCACCTACATTGCTGATGATGTGGCGGCCGTGGAGGCAGCTTGGGGCGATGCTTCGTCTCTTCCCCCCGGAGTGACCGTGGTCACCACAGCGGGTGATGTGTTTGGCGAACATCGTGTGTCGACGGGCTTAGGCCAAGCTCGTTCGCGGTTGGAATTGGCGGCGGAGCGGGAATCTGCTGACACTGAGCTTCGCAGCCGATCGCGTGATCGCGAGCGCTATCTGCGTGAAGCAGAAGAAGCCACCGAGGCCAAGACACTCGCCGTCGATGCTGTGGCTGCCGCGCGTGCTGAACTGCGCAGCGCTGATGCCAAGCGCGCGGAGATGAGCGAACAGGTTTCCAGCGCTCGCGCCTCACTGGAGGCAGCACAAGCGGAAATCGTGCGTTTAGAGGAGAGCTTCCGGCGAGCGGGGGAAACCCTCGAGGAAGCCCGCGAAGCCCAAAAAGAATCAGAGCAGAAGCTTCAAGAGTTTCAGGACACCCAGCGCCCCGAGGTGGATGACCAGCAACGCGAGGAGCTGGTCGCGGTGGTTGATGAGGTTGCCGCCGAAGAGGTGGATGCCCGCATCGGCTGGGAGGCATTGCGTCAATCGGTGCGGTCTGCCCGGGAAGCGCTGCTTGCTGCCCAAAGCCGCAAGGCTGAAGAGGAAGCCGCCAAGGCGCGCGAGGAAGAGAAATATCGCGATCGGGTAGAAAAGGCCAAGCGCGCCCAGTCAGTCTTGGCGATCCTGCCGGCTGTCATGACCGCGGCGAAAGCCAGTGTCGAGGAGTCAAGCCACCACCTGATCGAAGCCCAGGCGCAACGCCATGCCCACCAGAGTGAACTGGGCGAGCTTCGGGACAAAGAAGTGACGGTTCGTGAGCGCCTGTCCTCGATCACCGAGAGTGTGCACAGCATCGAAATGCAGATTTATGAAAAGAAACTGCAACGCACCACCCTCTTAGAGCGAGTGAACGATGAGCTGGGGCTTGATGAAGCGACCCTGCTTGCGGAATATTCCCCCAACGCGCTTGTTCCCCCGGATGACGAAAACGAAGTAGCCAAGCCTTTCGACCGGGCTGTTCAAGAGGCACGGTTGGCGAAAGCATCACGCCAACTGGACCAGTTGGGTCGAGTGAACCCCCTGGCGCTGGAGGAATTCCAGGCGCTGGAGGACCGCCACGCGTTCTTGAAAGAGCAACTCGAGGATCTGAGCAAGACCCGTAAGGATCTCGAGACGATTATGGATGATGTCGACTCGACGATGCAGGGCATCTTCGCGGATGCGTTCGCTGACACCCAAAAAGCGTTCGACGAGGTGTTCCCCATTCTGTTCCCTGGCGGCACCGGTTCGCTCTCGCTCACGGCACCCGATGATCTGCTGACGACCGGTATTGAGGTGTCCATTAGGCCCGCCGGTAAAAAGATTGAACGTCTGTCGTTGCTCTCCGGTGGCGAACGCTCACTCGCCGCGGTCGCTTTGTTGATTGCTATCTTCAAGGCGCGACCGAGCCCGTTCTACATTCTTGATGAGGTGGAAGCAGCGCTCGATGACGCCAACTTGGGGCGCCTGCTCAGTGTGATTGAGTCCTTGCGGGCTGAATCGCAGCTGATTGTCATTACTCACCAGAAGCGGACCATGGAAATCGCGGATGCGCTGTACGGGGTGTCCATGCGCAAAGACGGGGTGAGCGCTGTGGTGGGTCAGCGTGTCGCGGCGGAGGAGTCCCTGGCCTCTTAGGTGCGAGGTTTAGGGTGTAGCTATGGGGAAGAAGCAGCGCGCAGGATGGCTTCTTATCGGTGCGGCTGCAGCGATTAGTATCGGCATCGTGAGCACTGAGGTCCTCTCGCTCGTTCAATCAGATCGGCCGGCCTCTTCGGAAACCCTTCCGGTGATCGGGTTTGAACCGATCCCCGAAGACTAGGTTTTTTCGTGGCCTGGGGGAGCGGAAAGTGGTCGTTGGGGCGCGCCCTCAAAGGCTTGGTCTCCCAACCAGAAATCACCGATGAGACCTGGGACCAATTAGAAGAGTCTCTGCTGGGTGCAGACTTTGGCCCGGATGTCACCGAAGAGCTTCTCGAGTCCACCCGAGCGGAGATTGATCGGATTGGGTCGACCAACCCGGCAGATGTCCAGGGGATTGTTCGCGAGCGCATTGAAGAAAAACTTGCCCAATTCGACCCGACCTTAGATTTGAGTGCCCGCCCCGCGGTAATGCTGGTGGTCGGCGTGAATGGTGTGGGGAAAACCACCACGATCGGAAAACTCGCCCAGTTTGTGAACCGCGCGGGTCGATCCGTCGTCGTCGCTGCAGCAGATACCTTCCGCGCGGCTGCTGTGGAGCAGTTGACGACCTGGGCAGACCGGGCTGGAGTGCCGATTGTGACCCCCGACGAGCCCGGTCAAGACCCGGCATCGGTCGCCTACCAGGCCGTCAATAAAGCCATCACTGAGGGCATCGACATTGTCATCATCGATACCGCAGGGCGCCTGCACACCAAATCAGGGCTGATGGATGAGCTCTCCAAGATTCGCCGGGTCGTCGAAAAATTGACCCCTGTATCCGAGGTGCTGCTTGTGCTGGATGCCACCACCGGTCAAAACGGCGTGCTCCAGGCGGAAGCCTTCCTAGAGCACGCGGGTGTCACCGGTTTGGTACTGACCAAGACCGATGGCAGCGCCAAGGGTGGCTTTGTCTTGCGGGTCCAGCACTCGACGGGCGTTCCGCTGAAGCTGATGGGGGAGGGTGAAGGAATCGATGACCTCACCGGTTTCCAGGCCACCGCGTTTGCCCACGCCCTTACGAGTTAGCGGCCTCCCGGTAAGACGCGCCTAAGCGCTGGTAAGTCCGGGCGTTTTCGGCGATTGCGGCACGCTCCTCTTCGGTGATGGAGCGGCGAACCTTCCCGGGCACCCCGGCCACCAGGGAACCCGGCGGAATCACGGTGCCCTCCAAAATCACGGCTCCGGCAGCTATGAGCGACCCTTCTCCGATGACAGCTCCGTTGAGCACGGTGGCTCCCATGCCAATCAGGCAGTGGTCTTCGATGGTGGCGCCATGAATGATGGCGCCGTGACCGACGCTGACCTGCGCGCCAATCACAGCCGGGAAACCCGGGTCGCCGTGGATGACCACATTGTCTTGAAGATTGGATCCCGCCCCCACGCTGATGGATGCCCTATCCGCGCGCGCCACAGCACCAAACATGATGGTGACGTCGTCATCAATCTGGACGTCGCCGATGAGGGTTGCTGTGGAAGCAAGAAACACGTTCTTGCCCTGTATCGGCGAAGATGACTCAAAAGGGATAATCGGCATAAAACCAGCATAGAAGTCGTTAACCCCGCGTCTGCGGGAAGACGGTTTTGCTAGTCTGGGGCGCCATGGCTGCCTTCTCTTCGCTCTCCGAGCGCCTCACCCAAACCTTTGCGTCATTGCGCACCAAAGGAAAGCTGTCCGCCGCAGATGTTGATGGCACGGTGCGCGATATCCGTCGTGCGCTCTTGGAATCTGACGTGGCCCTCGAAGTGGTCAAATCCTTTACGGCGACCGTTCGGGAGCGCGCTCTCTCTGACGAGGTCAACCAGGCGCTGAACCCCGCCCAGCAAGTTGTCGGCATTGTCAACGAAGAATTGGTCGCCATCTTGGGTGGTGACCAACGGGGACTGACGTTTGCCAAAACTCCGCCGACCGTCATTATGCTGGCCGGCTTGCAGGGTTCGGGTAAAACGACCTTGGCGGGGAAGCTTTCGGCTTGGCTGAAAGAAAAAGGCCACACCCCGGTCCTGATCGCGTGTGACCTGCAGCGACCGGGTGCGGTGAAGCAGCTGGGCATCGTCGCCGAGCAGGCAGGCGTTGCGCTTTTTGCCCCGGAGCCGGGCGATGGCGTGGGTGACCCGGTCAAGGTTGCCAAGGCCGGTGTGGCCTATGCCAAAGACAAGAACCACGACATTGCCATCGTCGACACCGCCGGTCGCCTCGGCGTGGATGCGGACATGATGAAGCAGGCCGCGGCGATTCGTAAAGCGACAGACCCCGACGAAGTCCTCTTCGTGATTGACGCCATGATCGGTCAGGACGCCGTGCGCACCGCGCAGGCCTTCCAGGAAGGTGTGGACTTCACAGGTGTGGTCCTGACCAAGCTTGATGGTGACGCCAAGGGTGGTGCCGCCTTGAGCGTGACGGGGATGACCGACCGGCCGATTTTGTTTGCCAGTACCGGGGAAAAACAGAGCGAATTTGATGTCTTCTACCCCGACCGCATGGCCAGTCGAATCCTGGATTTAGGGGACATTCTCACTCTTATCGAGCAAGCCCAAAAAGCGTTCGATGAGGAACAAACCAAAGAGCTGGAAGAGAAGTTCCGCTCAGAGACCTTCACGCTGGATGATTTCCTGGGTCAGTTGCAGCAAATCAAGAAGATGGGCTCCATTTCCAGCATGCTCTCCATGTTGCCTGGAGCCCGTGGAATGCAGGACCAGATCGACAACATCGATGAGAACGAATTGGTCCGCACCGAGGCCATCATTCAGTCGATGACTCCGCGGGAGCGTTTGACCCCCAAAGTATTGAACGGCTCCCGGCGACTGCGGATTGCCTCGGGTTCGGGAACCACGGTGACCGATGTCAACCAGTTGGTGGTTCGGTTTGAGCAGGCAGCCAAAATGATGAAGACCGTGGCTAAAGGTGGCGTGCCGCAAATTCCCGGAATGGGACCCGTCGCCAGAGGGGGCGGCGGAAGCTCCAAGAAGAAGAGCAAGAAGAAGTCAGGGTCACGGTCGGGAAACCCCGCCACGAGGGCCCGCCAGGAGCAGGGAAAGACGGAGGCGGCTCCACAACAAGGGTCTAGTTTTGGCCTCGGCGGAAACTAGCATCGGAAACTTTTCCCATTCGGTCACCACAACACGCAAAAATCTGACAGACTAGGGCGCTGGAGATCACAACCCGACCCTCTATCAGGTGTGATTCCACCCTTAGACCCTCTGACGGTTGTGCCCCCACGTAATCGTCGGTAGTTATGACAACTCATCTACTTGGAGAAACGTGGCTGTAAAAATTCGTTTGAAGCGCCTGGGCAAGATTCACGCGCCGTACTACCGCATCGTTGTCGCCGACTCACGCACCAAGCGTGACGGACGCGTCATTGAAGAAATTGGTCTCTACCACCCCACGCAGGACCCCTCGATTATCGAGGTCAACTCCGAACGTGCGCTGTACTGGCTGGGCGTCGGCGCGCAGCCGACCGAGCAGGTTGCTGCCTTGCTGAAGCTCACCGGCGACTGGGGCAAGTTCAAGGGTGACAAGAACGCTAAGAGCACCGTGAAGTTTGCGGAACCCAAGGCGGAGTTTGCTCCCGATGCCAAGAAGAAGCCTGTGTTGCGCCCCAAGGCGGCAAAGCCCGCGGAAGAAGCCCCCAAGGCTGACGAGGCACCCGCTGCCGATGCACCCGCAACAGAAGAAGCTCCTGCTACCGAGGCAAGCGATGCTCCTGTCGAATCGGCACCAGCCGCAGAAGCCGCAGAAGCTCCGGTTGCTGACGCACCCGCGGCAGAAGAAGTTCCCGCTGCTGAGGCACCTGCTGAAGAAGCTCCCTCTACTGAAGCCCCCGCAGAAGACGCGGCTGCTGAGCCCAAGGCCGAAGAGCCTGCAGCTGAGGAACCAGCCGCTGAAGAAGCAAAGCCGGCTGAATAGTCATGCTTGATCGTGCACTGAATCACCTCGTTCGGGAAATCGTTGATAACCCGGACGAGGTCAGTGTGACGGTGGTGGACACTCCTCGTGGCGAGCTCCTCGAGGTTCGGGTTCACCCCGACGACCTGGGTCGCGTGATCGGCCGCAATGGTCGCACCGCGAAGGCGCTGCGCACCCTCGTCAATGCGCTTGCTGATGGCCGCAAGGTCAGAGTCGACGTCGTCGATACCGACAGCTAATGTCCACCGGCTCCTCGCCCACTGCACCCCGGCCGGAGCGAGTGGAACTGCGCGTCGCCAGACTGGTTCGTGCGCACGGCCTCAAGGGCGGGCTCAAGTTAGAGCTTTACACCGACGACCCGGAGCTTCGGTTCACCCCGGGCAGTGAATTCACCCTGCAGGTCCCCACGGATTCTCCATGGTGGGGGAAGAAAATCACCCTGGAAAGCATCCGGGAGATCAACTCGTCGCCGGTGGCCTTCTTTGAAGGCATCGCGGACCGCGATGCCGCTGAGAGCATTGTCCGCGCGATCCTGTGGATTGAGCACGACCCCGAGGTCACCCCGCGGGAGAACAACGCCTGGTTTGACCATGAATTGGTCGGGTTGGATGTGGTCCGCGACGGGGCGAGTGTTGGGACCATTGCCAGGCTTGAGCATTTCCCCGCCCAGGATCTTCTGGTCGTGGATACTCCCTCGGGCGAAGTACTGCTGCCCTTTGTGGAAGCGTTTGTTCCGCAGGTTGATATCGCTGCGCGACAGGTGCTGATTACTCCACCCGGTGGTTTGTTCGAAGCCCTCGATGGCGACGCGAGCTAGCGCATGAAAGTCGACATCGTCAGCATTTTCCCTGAGGTGTTTGACGCCCTTGCGGTGTCGCTGATGGGTAAAGCTTCAGCCCAGAACCTGGTGGATATTGACGTCCACCAATTGCGTGATCACGCCGAGGGGGTCCACAAGAGCGTTGACGACACCCCTTATGGCGGAGGTGCTGGCATGGTGATGACACCGGATGTGTGGGGGTCAGCCCTCGACACTCTGGTGACGCCTCAGAGCGTGCTGATTGTGCCCACCCCAGCCGGAGCACGATTCACCCAAGAAACCGCCGCCCAGTTGGCCCACGCCGATCATCTGGTGTTTGCGTGTGGGCGTTACGAGGGCATCGACCAGCGCGTGGTCGAGCACTATTCGCAGCACACCACCGTGATGGAGCTCAGCATCGGGGACTTCGTGATCAACGGTGGTGAAGTGGCGGTCCTCGCCATGCTGGAGGCCATCGTGCGCCTCATCCCCGGCTTCATGGGTAACCCTGATTCCCTGGTCGAGGAGAGCCACGAATCAGGGCTGTTGGAGTATCCCTCTTTCACGAAACCCCGCAGTTGGCGGGGGTTAGACGTGCCCGACGTGCTGCTCTCGGGCAACCACGCGGCAATCCGCCAGTGGCGCGAAGAACAGTCCCGCGCTCGCACGAAAGCAATGAGACCCGACCTACTGGGCGATTAGTCCCTCGCTGTCAGAACGAGGGGCTCCCCCTCGGTGATGACGACGGTGTGCTCGACGTGTGCGGAGCGGGAACCATCCACACTCTTGAGGGTCCAGCCATCCTCATCGGTGTACACATCAGCAGTGGTCTCCATCAGCCACGGTTCGATCGCGAACACCATGCCCGGTTTCAGTTTGGGGCCTCGCCCTGGCTCGCCATCGTTCGGGATGGAGGGGTCCTCGTGCATGGTGCGACCGACACCGTGGCCCCCGAAGTCGGTGTTCACGGCGTAGCCGGCTGCCCTTGAGACTTGACCGATCGCGTGGGAAATATCTCCCAGGCGGTTGCCCGATCGGGCCTGCGCAATCCCTGCACGGAGCGCTTTTTCGCAGGTGTCGATGAGTTTTGTGTCGGAAGGGGTGGGGTTTCCCCCCACGACCAGGGTGAGAGCGGAATCAGCCACCCAGCCCTTCAGGGTGACGGCAAAATCGAGTGAAAGCAGGTCGCCATTGACCAGCGTGTAGTCGTGGGGGAGGCCATGGAGGGCCGCGTCGTTGACCGATGTGCAGAGCACTTTTCCAAAGGGAGACGCACCAAAAGACGGGTGGTAATCGATGTAGCAGCTCTGCGCGCCAGCTTCCGTGATGCGCTGGTGCGCCAGAGCATCAAGCTCCAGCAGGGTGACACCCGCGGTGGCGTGCTGTTTCAGTTCAGCCAGTGTTGCTGCGACAAAAGATCCCACGGGGCGCATCGCTTGGACGGTGTTCGCAGAATGGCGGGGAATCATGGTGTGATCCCACGATAGCGGGTATAGGTGATGGGCCGAATGTGTGGCAAGATAGTGACTTGTGCCACTGCGCGCCTCTGCCACAAGGGAGTAGCGCACCACCCGGGTGGGAGCACACGAAACCTTTCTAACGCTAATTCGCGTCCGACTTGTGGCGGCGCAGAGAAGAGACATCATGCAGACCCTCGACTTCGTTGACAACGCTTCGCTGCGTTCGGACATTCCCGAGTTCCGCGCTGGCGACACCGTCAAGGTTCACGTCAACATCATTGAAGGAAACCGCTCGCGTATCCAGGTATTCCAGGGTGTGGTGATTGCTCGCTCCGGCCACGGTGTGACCGAAACCTTCATCGTCCGCAAGATCAGCTTCCAGGTCGGCGTGGAGCGTACGTTCCCCGTGCACTCACCGGTCATCGACCACATTGAGGTTGTCTCTCGCGGTGATGTCCGTCGCGCGAAGCTGTACTACCTGCGCAGCCTGCGCGGTAAGAAAGCAAAGATCCGCGAAAAGCGCGAGTCCTAAGCCAGGAACCCCCGCCACCCGTGGCGTCACGTCGGAGGTCACCGATGAGAATGCTCGGCCGGTTTCTTCGTGATGCCGTCATCATTGTGGTGGCAGCCCTCGTTGTTTCGTTTCTGATCAAGACCTTCCTTATTCGGTCCTTCTTCATTCCGACCGAATCGATGGAAGCCACCCTGATTCGTGACGACCGCATCATCGTCAGTCAACTCACTCCTGGGGTCTTTGACATCAATCGTGGGGACATCATCGTCTTTGTTGACCCGGGCGGTTGGTTGTCGCAACAGTCCGGCGTGAGTGAAAACGATCCGCTGTCGCGCGTGCTGAATGGGTTGTCGGTCTTTGTGGGTCTCTCCAGTCCCAACAATGAACAGCACCTGGTCAAGCGCGTTATTGGGCTGCCCGGGGACCGGATCGTGTGTTGTGATGACTTAGGGGCTATGAGTGTCAACGGGGTGGCTCTCACCGAGACCTACGTCCAACTGCCCCAGGGTGTCTCGAAGGTCAGCAGCAACGATTTCGATGTCACTGTTCCCGATGATGCGCTCTGGGTGATGGGCGATAACCGCTACAACTCCGCTGATTCGAGGCGCAATATGGACAAACCCGGCGGTGGCTTTGTTCCCCTGGAGAACGTGGTGGGTCGGGCCATTGTGATTTCCTGGCCCCAGGACCGCTGGGCCTGGTTGGGTAACTACCCGCCGGTGTACTCCGAGATCGTTTCGAGACTGCCCTGACCCCTCCAGTGGATCCCACGCTAACCCTCGAGCAGACGTTGCACGAGCAGGGGTTCCCGCGGGTGATCGGCTGTGACGAGGTGGGTCGCGGACCACTCGCAGGACCCGTCGTCGTCGGTTTGGTCGTGTGGGAGCCCACCCAGAGCGCTTGGCCCGAAGGGCTGCGGGACTCCAAAGCAGTAAGCGAGAAGAAACGCCCCGCCATCGCGGAGGCGATCCCTGACTTTTTCCCCCACCACGCGATTGGCGAGGCGAGCCCTCAGGAAATTGACGAGCGTGGCATTGTGGCAGCGCTCGCCACCGCGGTCGTGCGGGGGCTTCGCGACCTCGCAGCCCAGGGGGTAGCCGTGGGACCTTCCGTGTTGCTCCTCGATGGTTCCCATGATTTTGTGACCCCGCATCTGCCTCACCCGCTCGCTGTTCGGACTAAGGAGAAAGCCGACCGCGATTGTGTGTCGGTGGCGGCAGCTTCCGTGCTGGCGAAAGTTCATCGAGACGCGACCATGGTGGAGTTGGCAGAGACATACCCGGAGTATGGGTTTGAGAGCAACAAGGGCTACGGGTCTGCCGGTCACCGACAGGCCATTACTGATCACGGGGTCACCCCGGTCCATCGCGCCACGTGGATTCACTTCTAGGCCTTCACTAGACTCCCGCACATGGAACCGCAGGACTTCGAGGAGTATGACCGCGAGGTCGAGCTTGCTCTGTATCGGGAGTACCGCGATGTTGTGTCGCAGTTTCGTTTCGTCGTGGAGACGGAGCGTCGGTTCTATCTCGCCAATGATGTGAAGCGCGAGATTGTCGAAAAGGGTGGAGACTTTTACTTTGAACTGACACTCACCGACGTGTGGGTGTGGGACGTGTATCGCTCGGACCGTTTTGTCTCCCAGGTCACTGTGTTGACTTTCAAGGACATCAACGTCGAAGAGCTGGGCAAGAAAGAACTGAAACTTCCCTCCGAACTCGCCATCGACGAGTAACCGTCCATAGGCTCGCGCCAGGAGGCTCTCTCCCCAGTGGCTCTTCGGGGGCCATCGAAGGTGAGACGCTGTGCGAGCGTGGCCGCATGGTCACCGAGACGAAGGCGCGCATTGCGTGGGGTTTCCTTGCCCAGCCTGGTGACCCTCTTGCCAAAGTGCTGTGTGACACTCTGGGCCCCGGAGAAGCACTCCGACGTGTGCTGGGAAACACGCCGCTATCTGAGGTCATCGCCGGTGTGGAGATCGGGGAGACACTCCTGACTCCCTCCCACAGAGATCGCCTGAGAGCTGCCTATAAACCCGATGTGGTGCGACGCTCTCTGGCGCTGCAGGAACGAGCGGGTATTCAGATATTGGATTCCTCGCACCCCCACTGGCCAGAAGCCCTCCGTGACCTCGGAGAATCTGCGCCCCTCACGCTCTGGGCGCGGGGAAACCCGGCTGCGTGGGACGCGTCGACACCGCGCCTTGCGGTGGTGGGCAGTCGCCAACCCACCGCGGCGGGTCTCACCCACACTGCCAGTATCGTCGCGGGGCCGTGGCTGGATGGCGCCACCGTGATTTCTGGTGGGGCATCTGGCATTGACACGGTCGCCCATCACGCTACGCTCCTGCACAAGCGGGTCCCAATTGCGGTTCTTGCCGGTGGCTTAGAGGGGGTTTATCCCACCCAGAACGTTGCGCTGATGAACCGAGTTGCCGAGGCGGGCGTGATCTTTTCTGAGGCACCGTGTGGAATGAGGGTTCGGCCGGAGAAGTTTCTGGCCAGGAACCGGCTGATTGCAGCACTGTCGCAGGGGGTCATCGTGGTCGAGGCAGCGTTTCGCTCCGGAGCTATCAATACCGCTCACCATGCCGCGGGGCTGGGCCGCGAGGTCGCGGTGGTGCCCGGGCGCTGGGATGACAAAGTCAGTAGGGGGTGTTTTCGCCTCGCGAGAGACCTAGGGGCTCGCATACTGACTGAGCCCGCCGATGCCGGGCTTGTTCTCCCGCTGGGAGCAGGGGTTCCCACCTAAACTCGGGGGATGAGCTCGTTTAGCCAACACCCGGCAGCGGAGCACGTGGTGGTTCACATCAGTGACACTCACCTCCTCGCCCAGGGGGAGCGCCTCTTTGGGGTGATCGATGCCAAGCCGCCCCTGGAGCTGTTGATGGAGCGTCTGGTGGAAAGTGGAATCGCTATTGACGCTCTCGTGTTTACGGGGGATTTAGCGGATCGCGGTGAAGAGGACGCGTATCGGGACCTACGCGCTCTGGCGGAGCCGTCGGCGACAAAACTGGGTGCGGAACTGATTTGGGTGATGGGTAATCACGATGACCGTCCGACGTATTCCCGCGTGCTCATGGACACCGCCCCCACCGAGAAGCCACAAGACGCCGTCTATCAGGTTGGTGGGCTGCGCATCATTGCGCTCGACACTTCCGTCCCCGGGTACCACCACGGCGAGCTGACGTCCGACCAACGGGACTGGCTCGAAGCTGAACTGGCCCATCCAGCACCCCACGGCACACTGCTCGCACTTCACCACCCCCCGATTCCCACACCCATTGAGCTCATGGGGCTCATCGAGCTTGAGGACCAAGCTGCGC
>JAHEGA010000021.1 GCA_024639925.1 Microbacteriaceae bacterium | reverse complement strand
GACAATCGCGATGTGATCCGCACCGGTTGCCCGGTCGCGGTATGCCCGAAGATCAAAGACCCCGTGCTCGGTGGGTACTCGGGTTTCCACTTCGAAAATGACGCGTTGATCGGCCATGGGACCGGTCCGCGCGCCCCACAACGGTGCGGCTGCGTCGTCATCGCTCAGCTCGGCGATGAGCTGAGCGATCGTGACGACCGGCACATTGTGGGTTGTTCCCATCTCGAGGAGGGCGGGCAGACGGAGCAACTCACCGTCGTCGCCGACGACTTCGCCGATCACCGCGACGGGTTCTAGGCCCGCAAGCTGCATCAACTCGACAGCGGCTTCGGTGTGGCCCGCACGCTCTCGAACGCCTCCCGCAGCGGCGGTGAGAGGAATGATGTGTCCCGGTCGAATGAGCGAGGCGGGTGATGACGTCGGGTCGGCCAGAGCGCGCAGAGTGCGCGTGCGGTCGGACGCGCTGATACCGGTTGTGATCCCTGTGGCGGCGTCCACGCTGACCGTGTAGGCCGTCTTCCGAGGGTCCTCGTTGACGCTGACCATGGGGGGGAGATCCAGAGCTGTGGCGCGTTCGGCGGGGAGCGGAGCGCACAGGTAGCCCGACGTGTGGCGAATCGTCCACCCCACCCATTGAGGCGTTGCCAGCTGGGCGCTGAGGACAATGTCACCCTCGTTTTCGCGTGCTTCATCATCCACGACGATGATGGGTCGGCCTTCGCGCAGGTGCTCCAAGGCTTCCTGAATCGTTCCGATACTCATCCGTTTCCTCCCGCAGGCTCGAATTCGCGCAGCCGGAGGACGTGCCGGGCAATCATGTCCGTCTCGACATTCATTCGGTCACCGGGCTTCAGGTTCCCAAGCGTTGTCGCGGAGAGGGTTTCAGGGATCAACGAGACCTCAGCCCAGTCCACACCGATGGAGGACACAGTGAGGGACACACCCTCCAGCGTAAGGGACCCCTTGTGTGCGACCAACGGCGCAATCTCGGGGGTCAAACTAAATCGAACTACGCTCCAGCGCTCGCCAGGTGTGACGGCCAACACCTCGGCAGTCGCATCCACATGGCCTTGGACAATGTGCCCACCCAGTCGGTCTCCCACCTGCGCTGCGCGCTCCAAGTTCGCGGGGATTCCCTCCGCCCATTGGCCGGCAGTCGAGTGGTCCAGGGTTTCTTTCATGACCTCCGCGACAAAGTAGTCATTCCCTGATTCCACAGCGGTAAGGCACACTCCGTTGACCGAGATCGAGTCACCGTGGTGGATGTCTTCCACCACGGTGGAAGCTGCGACCTTCACCAATGCGCCCTCGCCTTGGGGGGTGACTGCGGTGATGGTTCCTACTTCTTCAATCAAGCCGGTAAACATGGTTACGATGTGTCCTTTCGGGGTCGAGCTACGACGAAAATGTCTGATTCATAGCGCTCGATGGAGCGAATATCGAGCTCGAGAGCTTCCGACATGCTGCCGATACCGAGATCACCTAGCGCAAGCTTCGGGCCACCCAAGAGCATGGGCCCCATCGAAATGTGGATCTCATCAACCAGTCCGGCCGCAAGGAAAGCACTCGCAAGAGTGGGTCCACCCTCGACATAGAGGCTAGTGATGCCCTGTGCCCAGAGCGCGTCCAACAGGCCTGCAAGATTCCGGTTTCGATGGTGGGTGAACCCCGCGGGGTGGGCGGTCACATGAAACCCCGTGGGAATATCAGCTGAGCCCACAACCACTGCGTGGGGCTGGTGATCCATCAGTGTTCCGTCGGGATGGCGCGCAGTGAGAGTCGGGTTGTCCGCCAGCATGGTCTGCGATCCCACAGCAATGGCGCCGTGGCGGGAACGGTCCTGGTGGACCCTGGCGCGGGTTGTTGGAGAGGTAATCCACTGGCTGGTCCCATCGGCGGCGGCGGCCCGACCATCCAGGGACATCGCCCACTTGATGGTTACCCAGGGACGTCCTGTTTCCTGTACGAATAACCATTTTTCAATCAACGCAGTCCCGGCGTCCTCTTGAAATCCGCCGTGGACGTCAACCCCTGCTTGGGTGAGCACACTCCCGCCGCCTCCCGATGCGCCACCGGGGTCGTAAGCGGAAAACACGACGTGGGCGATTCCTGCGCCCACAAGGGTGTTCGCGCACGGTGGTGTTTTCCCTGTGTGGGCGCAGGGCTCCAGAGTGACAACAGCCGTAAGGCCCTCGGGTGTTTCACCGGAGGCTTTGAGGCTCTCCAGGGCCATTACTTCTGCATGCGGGGTGCCGGACCCCCGGTGCCAGCCTTCAGCTCTCATCTCGCCATTCGAATTGAGCAGAACACATCCCACCTGGGGGTTTTGCCCTCCTGGTGGCCCGTTGAGGGCAAGTATCCGAGCACGCTCCATCGCACCAGCGATAGCGGTGTCTGGGGGGAGGGTCATCGGGTGCTTCCTGTCTCAGGGCACTCCGGGGTAGACCACAGGACCACTGCACAGCAGTGGCCTCACGTCTCCTACCATCCGGACTATTACCGTCGGTTGGGGAATTACACCCCATCAACCGCCAACAAATTTCTTTGCAGTCGGGTCGCGGACTTTCACCGCCGGCTCAGATTTGCACTGACCCCGGAGAACGTTATTAAGCTTCACTATACGGTCAATCGCATAAAAGACCAGTGGGAATATGGCGAAGGAGCCCTCTTATGAGTCGATACATGATGGCTCTCGATCAAGGAACAACGAGCACTCGCGCCATCATTTTTGATCGATCAGGGTCCATCGTTTCCCAAAGCCAGCGCGAGCATGAGCAGATCTTTCCGCAGGCCGGTTGGGTCGAACACGACCCCAGGGAAATTTGGACCAACACTCGCGAAGTGATGGGCGAAGCGTTGTCTCGTGCCACCCTCACTCGGCACGACATCGCCGGAATGGGGATCACCAATCAGCGCGAGACAGCAATCGTGTGGAACAAAAACACCGGCGAGCCTGTCTATAACGCCATCGTGTGGCAGGACACCAGGACGCAGCACGTGATCGACCAGATGGAAGGTGACCACGGCAGTGATCTCTTCCGAGAAAAAACGGGGTTACCCCTCGCAACCTACTTTGCCGCGAGCAAGATTGTGTGGATTCTTGAAAATGTTGAGGGCGCGAGAGAGGCGGCCAACGCAGGTGAGCTGCTGTTTGGTACCCCCGACACCTGGTTGCTGTGGAATCTGACCGGCGGAATTGATGGCGGCGTCCACGCCACCGACGTGACCAACGCTAGTCGGACACTCTTGATGGACATCGCCACGTGTCAGTGGGATGACGGATTGCTGGACGCGTGGGATATTCCTTCGTCACTCTTGCCCGAGATTAGGTCATCCTCAGAGGTTTACGGTCACGCCCATGAGTCCAGCTTGATGCGCGAGACACCCATCAGCGGCATTCTTGGGGACCAGCAAGCGGCGACGTTCGGCCAGGCGGCCTTTGATGCCGGTGAATCGAAGAACACGTATGGAACCGGAAACTTTCTGATCGTCAACACCGGCACCGAGATTGTCCAGTCGAAACATGGGCTGTTGACCACTGTCGCTTACCAGCTGGGCGATCAACCGCCCCGTTATGCCCTGGAGGGCTCGATTGCGGTCACCGGGTCCCTGATTCAGTGGTTGCGAGACAACCTGGGAATCATTGCGAGCGCCCAGGACGTGGAGGCACTTGCGTCGAGTGTCCCCGACAACGGTGGTTGCTATGTGGTCCCCGCTTTCAGCGGACTATTTGCGCCCTACTGGCGTTCAGATGCGCGGGGAGTGATCGTGGGCCTCACAAGATTTATTACGAAAGCCCATATCGCCCGGGCCGCACTGGAGGCAACAGCTTTTCAAACGCGGGAAGTGCTGGATGCCGTCAATGCTGACATGGGCGTTGCGGTTAGCGAGCTGAAGGTCGATGGCGGAATGGTTCATAATGCTCTGCTGATGCAGTTCCAAGCGGACATTCTGGGCGTCCCCGTTGTCCGCCCGCTAATCGCGGAGACCACCGCGTTGGGCGCAGCCTATGCGGCAGGTCTTGCCGTGGGATTCTGGTCAGACCAGGCCGAGCTTCGCGCCAACTGGGGTGAAGCGGGTCGGTATGAACCAGACATGTCCGAAACCGATCGAGGAGCAGCCTTGGCACAGTGGAAAAAAGCCGTCGAGCGGACCTTCGACTGGGTTTAAGAGCGACCCATTCCACGATAAACGAAGCCTGCGTCTTTCCACGCGTCCGAATCGAGACAGTTTCTTCCATCCACCACCAAGGCGTTCTTCACGTGCCCCGCGACCGAGACGGGGTCTGTGGTGCGAAAGTGCTTCCACTCTGTGGCCACCACAATGGCATCCGCGTCTTGGGCGGCTCCGAGGTGATCAACCGCAAGGGTGACAGAGTCACTCAGTCCGGCGGCGGCAATTCGGCGCGAGGCAGGCCCGGTTGCCTCGGGGTCGCTACCGGTGACGTGTACCCCCGCCCGAGCCAGAGATTCCACGATGTCGAGAGCGGGGGAGTCCCTGATGTCGTCGGAGTCAGGCTTGAACGCCAGACCCCACACCGCGATCTTCTTGCCCTTCAGTTCCCCCAGTTCAGCCACCAAAATGTCCTGAACTCGAGCACGTCGGCGCAGATTGATGTCATCGACATCCTGCAAGAATGACAGCGCGTCTCCCACACCCAACTCGGTCGCCCGAGCAGCAAAACCACGAATGTCTTTCGGGAGGCACCCGCCCCCAAAACCAATTCCTGCGTTCAGGAACCGACGACCGATTCGGTCGTCGTGTCCGATGGCATCGGCAAGCTGCGTCACATTTGCCCCGGTGGCGTCAGCAATTTCTGCCATCGCGTTGATGAAAGAAATTTTGGTGGCAAGAAACGAGTTCGCTGCTACCTTCACAAGTTCGGCCGTAGCAAAGTTCATCACGAGTCGGGGGGTATTTTTCGCCAGGATGGCGGCATAGACCTCGTCAAGGAGCGCGGTGTCTTTAATACCGGCCTCGTCATCGGTGACTCCATACACCAGCCGGTCTGGGGCGAGTGTGTCCTCCACGGCAAATCCTTCGCGAAGGAACTCTGGATTCCACATCAGGTGAGCACCGGTTGGTGCCACCATCTGCAGCAGGCGCTCCGCGGTGCCCACGGGAACAGTGGACTTGCCAACAACGAGGTCTCCCGGTTTGAGATAGGGCAGAAGATCTGAAACCGCCTGGTTCACATACGTCATATCAACTGAACCATCCGGCGACTGCGGTGTGCCCACCGCCAAGAAATGAACGCGGCACCCGTGTGCCGCTGACATGTCAGTGGAAAAGGAAAGTCTCTGTTGGTTTGCGGCAAGGAGATCGTTGAAGCCAGGCTCATGAAAAGGGGCCACACCCGTCGCAAGTGAGGCAATACGTTCTGGGTCAACGTCAATCCCTGTGACTTCGTGGCCAAGCTCTGCCATGGACGCAGCGTGAACCGCGCCGAGATAGCCGCAACCAATGACCGAAAGTTTCACGCGAACAACTCTACGGGCTAGTGCAGTCGGGGAAGGAGGCCCAGTGCTTCGTGCGCCCTCCCCAAGGTTGCCTCTGCGGTTGCTGCAGCTTTTTCTGCTCCGAGTGCGAGCAGGCGATCCAGCTCTGCGGGATCGCCGAGCAGCTCGTGGGTCTTCTCGCGGATAGGAGCAACCTTGGCTACTACCGCCTCGGCTACTTCGCCTTTGAGTGCGCCGTAGCCGCCGCCAGAGAGGCTCGCAACAACATCGCCCACAGCCTTACCTGTGGCTAGTGCGAGCAGGCTGAGCAGGTTTGAAACACCGGGCTTGTGTTCGGGATCAAACACGATCGAATTGTCGGTGTCCGTTACCGCTGACTTGATCTTCTTGGTGAGTACAGCTGGTTCGTCCAGCAGCCATAAAATTCCGGCTGGTGACTCGCCTGACTTCGACATTTTGGCGGTGGGGTTTTGGAGGTCATATATTTTTGCGGCCCCTTCCATCACCGTCACCTCGGGAACCGTGAAGACAGGCCCGTATCTCTGGTTGAACCGGGTGGCGAGGTCTCTCGTCAACTCGATGTGCTGGCGTTGGTCTTCCCCGACCGGAACAACGTTTGCATCGTGGGCGAGGATGTCAGCCGCCTGCAAAATGGGGTACGTAAAGAGGCCAACCGTGGCGTTATCCGAGCCTTGCTTCTGGGTCTTGTCTTTGAACTGGGTCATTCGGCTTGCTTCACCGAATGCCGTGACGGTGTTGAGAAGCCAGGCCAGCTCACTGTGAGCGGGGACATGAGACTGCACAAACAGTGTCGATTTGTGGGGGTCAATCCCGCTGGCAATGTACTGTGCGGCTGTCTTTCGCGTATTTTCCGCAAGCTTTGCGGGGTCTTGCGGAACAGTGAGGGCATGAAGATCCACCACGCAAAAAACGGCATCGTGGGTTTCTTGCATGTTGATCCACTGCAAAAGTGCGCCGGCGTAGTTGCCAAAATGTAGCGAGTCGGCAGAGGGCTGCATGCCAGAAAACAGGCGGGCTGTGGTCATGACTAGTTAGCGTAACGCTTTAGATGTCGTAGTCCGCGACGACCGGCGCGTGGTCCGACCAGCGAGTGTCGTAGCTGGGAGCACGGTCAATGACGTAATTCGACGCCTTGCTGGCCAGGGCTGAGTTCGCCAAGTGATAGTCGATGCGCCAGCCCGTGTCGTTATCGAAGGCCTTCCCGCGCCAGCTCCACCAGCTGTAGGGGCCCTCGACCTCCCCGTGAGCGGCGCGACCGATATCTACAAAACGGCCTTTCTGGCCGGTGTTGTACTGGGGGTCGTCTTCGGCGCCCATCCAGGTGTCGAAATACGCTCGCTCTTCGGGAAGGAACCCGGAGTTTTTGCGATTGCCTTTCCAATTGCGAATGTCGAGAGTCCTGTGCCCCACATTGAGATCGCCGACAACCAGCGAGGGAGTCGCAGAAGCCCCCAGTTTTTTCATTCGCTTGGTCATGAGCTCAAGGAACTCGTATTTGGCGACCTGTTTAGGCGTATCGACCTCACCAGAGTGCACGTAGCAGCTCACCACGGTCAAGGTGTTGCCGCGCGGCGTATGAATGTCGGTTTCGATCCAGCGTCCTGCGGTGTCGACAGTGTTCGGGCCAAGTTTGGTGCTCACCCGCACGTGCGGCACGCGGGTAGCGACGGCAACGCCTGCGCGACCTTTGGCGGTGGCGGCGTCATGGGCAATTACCCAGTCGTCACCCAGGAGCGCTTCGAGGTCCGAGCGCTCCGCGCGAACTTCCTGCAGAGCCAGGACGTCGACACCCCGGGCATCGAGCCAAGGGCCCATCCCTTTGCGAAATGCTGCGCGCACGCCATTGACGTTGACGCTGGCGATGCGAACCATGGTGTGGTTATGGCTGTCCGCGAAGAATGGCTTGCTTCACCTCGGAGATAGCTTTGGTCACTTCGATGCCACGGGGGCAGGCCTCGGAGCAGTTGAAGGTCGTGCGGCAACGCCATACGCCCTCTTTGTCATTGAGGATGTCGAGCCGAACCTGAGAGCCCTCATCACGAGAGTCAAAGATGAACCGGTGAGCGTTCACGATGGCGGCTGGACCAAAGTACTGTCCATCGGTCCAGAACACCGGACAGCTCGAGGTGCAGGCAGCACACAGGATGCACTTCGTGGTGTCATCAAAACGTGCTCGGTCCTCGGGGGACTGCAAGCGTTCCTTGTCCGGCTTCGAGGAGGCGATCAGGAAGGGCTGCACCTGACGGTAGGACTCAAAGAAGGGCTCCATGTCAACGATGAGGTCCTTCTCGAGGGGGAGACCCTTGATCGCCTCAACATAGACCGGCTGCGAAACATCCAAGTCTTTGATCAACGTCTTGCAGGCCAGACGGTTACGGCCGTTGATGCGCATGGCATCTGAGCCGCAAATACCGTGGGCACAACTGCGACGGAAACTCAGAGTGCCATCTTGATCCCACTTGATGCGGTGAAGGCCATCCAAGACACGGTCGGTGGCATACATTTCGACATCAAAGTCTTCCCAGTGGGGTTCCGCGTCATTCTCGGGGTCGAAACGACGGACGATGAACGTGACGGTGAACGAGGGGACTTCAGCGGTCTCGGGAACCGCAGCAGCTGTGGTGGCCATCAGTATTTCCTCTCCATCGGCGGGTAGTTCGTGATGACGACGGGCTTCCAGTCGATGGTGATGTGGTCCTCCACATTGGGGGAGGTGGCATCACCGGTCAGGTAGGCCATCGTGTGCTTCATGAACTCGCTGTCATCGCGGTCCGGGAAGTCATCCCGCATGTGACCGCCACGGCTTTCCTTGCGGTTCAGTGCAGAGGCAACCACCACTTCAGCAATATCCAGCAGGAAGCCCAGCTCGATTGCTTCCAGCAGGTCAGTGTTGAAGCGCTTTCCGCGGTCGTGAATACCGATGTTCTTGTAACGCTCGCGCAGCGAGTGAATGGTCTTACCCACACTGCGGAGCGACTCATCGGTCCGGAACACTTGGGCGTTCTTGTCCATTTCCTCCTGGAGCTCCTTGCGGAGCTTTGCAAGACGCTCGTCGCCATCGGCTGACCGAGCGGTCTCGATCATCTCGCGGACCTCTTTGGCGGGGTCCTCGGGAAGAGGAGCAAATTCGGCGCTGTTGGCGTACTCAACCGAGTAGCGACCAGCGCGCTTGCCGAACACGTTGATGTCCAAGAGGGAGTTGGTTCCCAAACGGTTGGAGCCGTGAACAGAGACGCACGCACATTCACCAGCCGCGTAAAGACCCTTGATGACGGTGTCGTTGTCCGAGAGGACCTCGGCCTTGATGTTGGTGGGGATTCCGCCCATTGCGTAGTGGGCGGTGGGCATCACCGGCACCGGTTCAACAACGGGGTCAACACCCAAGTACGTGCGAGCGAATTCCGTGATGTCGGGAAGCTTCGTCTCGAGCACTTCGGCACCGAGGTGGGTGCAGTCAAGGAACACGTAGTCCTTGTCTGGGCCGCCACCGCGACCTTCTTGGACTTCCTGCACCATGCACCGAGCGATGATGTCCCTGGGAGCGAGGTCTTTGATTGTGGGCGCGTAGCGCTCCATAAAGCGCTCACCTGAGGCGTTGCGAAGAATCGCTCCCTCGCCTCGTGCGCCCTCCGTCAAGAGAATTCCGAGACCCGCCAGCCCTGTCGGGTGGAACTGGAAGAACTCCATGTCCTCCAGCGGAATTCCTTTACGCCAGATGATGCCTACCCCATCACCGGTGAGGGTGTGAGCGTTGGAGGTGGTCTTGTAGATCTTTCCAAAACCACCGGTGGCGAAGACCACAGATTTTGCATGGAAGACGTGAATATCGCCGGTCGCAAGCTCGTAGGCGACCACACCCGCTGCTTGCTGTGGCGCTGGCTTACCTTTGCGTTTTTTGCCACTGGGGTCATCGACCATGATGAGGTCGAGCACATAGAACTCGTTGTAGAACTCGATTCCCATCTTCACGCAGTTTTGGAAGAGGGTTTGAAGAATCATGTGACCGGTGCGGTCGGCGGCGTAGCAGGAGCGACGAACCGGTGCTTTGCCGTGGTCTCGGGTGTGACCACCAAATCGACGCTGGTCGATTTTGCCATCCGGTGTCCGGTTGAACGGCAGACCCATGTTCTCCAGGTCAATGACCGCATCGATGGCTTCTTTCGCGAGAATCTCGGCGGCATCCTGGTCCACCAGGTAGTCGCCACCCTTGACGGTGTCGAAGGTGTGCCATTCCCAGCTGTCCTCTTCGATGTTGGCGAGTGCCGCCGCCATGCCACCCTGCGCCGCTCCGGTGTGGGAGCGAGTCGGGTAGAGCTTGGAGATGACGGCCGTTTTCGCGTCCGAGCCCGCTTCGATGGCCGCACGCATGCCGGCGCCACCGGCGCCCACAATCACCACATCAAATTGATGGTGGTGCGTCGTGGTGTCGGAACTAACTTCGGGGGTGGTGAGGTTTTCCGGCATTTCTCCTACTTCACGGCCGCACAGAATGAGGGCAGCAGTTCAGCTGGTCCTCCTGCGGGGCAAGGTTCAAAAGTGTAAATGGTGAGTGTTCCCAGAATGATGAGAGCCGCCGTCGAGAGCAACAGCGACCACTGCAGGATTCTGCGGAAGCGCGGGCTAGTGGCGTAGTCGTTCACGATGGTGCGCATTCCGTTGGCACCGTGAATCAGCGCCAGCCAGAGCATGGCAGTGTCCCACACGATCCAGAACGGGTCGGTGAACTTTCCGGCAACAAAAGCAAAGTCGATGGCTTTCACCCCTTCGCCCACCATCAGGTTCACGAATAGGTGTCCAAAGATGAGGACAACGAGAACGATGCCGGAGGCTCGCATGTAGATCCAGCCCCATTTTTCCCAGTTGATTCCGCGCTGCTGCGCACGGATGGGAGATTTTGGCTTTTCGATCGTGACGCTCATCGGTCTACCACCCAAACACATTCATGAGATGACGGGGAGTGAAGGCAATCATCAGGACCAGCCACACACCGAGAACACCGTAAAACAGTGCCACGTGGTGTTTGGTGCCGATATTCCAGAAGTCCACGAGAATGATCCGAAGACCATTCAGCGCGTGAAAGACGATCGCGGCAACCAGGGCAATTTCGGCCACACCCATCAGAGGGGTTTGGTAGGCGCCGATTACCGCGTTGTAGGCCTCCGGGCTTACCCGAACCAGGGCGGTGTCGAGCACGTGCACGAGCAGGAAGAAGTAGATACCAATACCGGTAATGCGGTGGAGAACCCAGGACCACATGCCTTCTCGCCCGCGGTACAAAGTCCCGCCGGGAATGACACTCTTTTTTCTCGGAGCAGGAGCCTGAATGGTCACCGTGGGTGACTCGGAAGCGCTGGTAGTGCTCACAGAACAACAGCCTTTCGTGGGTTGCTTAGCCCCCTCATCATACGGTGTGCAAGGTGGGGAGATTCTCAGCTTCCCGCTACTGTTGGGGCATGTCTGACGACTTTTTCGCGGTGATTCCTGCCGGTGGTTCTGGAACCAGACTGTGGCCGCTTTCGCGGTCCGGCGAACCCAAGTTTTTGCTCGACCTGCTTGGCACGGGACGATCGTTGCTCGTCGAAACTGTTGACCGTCTCGCTCCTTTTGCGCCGGTTGAGCGTGTTCTGGTCGTGACCGGGGGTGCTCACGAGGATGCGGTGCGCGCTCAAGTTCCGACTCTGCCTAAGCCAAACGTTTTGGTGGAACCATCGGCAAAGAATTCGGCGGCAGCGGTGGGGTTTGCCGCCTATGTTCTGAACCGCACGCATCCCGATGCTGTGGTGGGCTTTTTTGCGGCGGACCATGTGGTGGCCGAGGAGGAGGCGTTTCACTCGGTCCTGAAAACCGCCATTGATTCTGCTCGCAGCGGGTTGATGGTGACGATAGGAATCGCTCCGACGGAGCCCTCGAGTGCGTTTGGATACATCAAGAAGGCGGATACCTACGGCACAGTCTCCGGGGTCCACCACGTGGGTGAGTTCGTCGAGAAACCCTCGTATCTGGATGCCCAGAGGTTTTTAGCCAGCGGAGATTATCTCTGGAACGCAGGAATATTTGTGGGGTCGGTGTCAGCCATTGTTGCCGCATTCGAAGAGTTCTCCCCCGAGCTTGCTGCGCCGCTGGCAGAAATAGCCCGGCAGATGGCGGAGGGCGTCGACATCTCAGCGAACTGGGATTCGCTTCCCTCTATTGCCTTTGACTATGCGGTAGCAGAGCCCGCCGCTCGGGCCGGCAAATTCCTGGTGGTTCCCGGAAGCTTCGGATGGCGGGACATTGGGGACTTTGCTTCGCTGGCCAATGCCCAGCAGGGACCCGGGTCATCCGATGTCGTTGTCGTGGGGGATTCGGCCAAAGTGCATCCCCACGACTCCACAGGAATTGTGGTCGGTTCCTCCGGGCGCATTGTCACGCTGTTGGGGGTCAGCGACATTGTTGTCGTGGACACACCCGATGCGCTTCTGGTGACGACCAAGGAACACGCACAGGATGTCAAGCAGATTGTTGAGCACATGAAATCCCAGGGGCTTGAGGACCTTCTCTAGCGCTCTGCTCCAGCGATAGCATCGTCACTATGCGAATTTTGATCACCGGCGGCGCCGGTTTCGTCGGATCACATCTCTCCGAGCGTTTGTTGAACGCCGGCCATGAAGTTGTCGTGGCGGATAACTATTTCACCGGCTCAAAAGCGAACATCGCCCACCTGATGGACAACCCGTACTTCGAGGCGATGCGGCACGATGTGTCTTTCCCGCTGTATGTCGAGGTTGATGCCATTTACAACATGGCCTCACCTGCATCGCCCGTGCATTATCAACACGATCCGGTTCAAACCACGAAGACCAACGTTTTGGGCGCGATCAACATGTTGGGCCTGGCGAAGCGTTTGGATATTCCGATTCTTCAGGCCTCCACCTCTGAGGTGTACGGCGATCCTGAGGTGCACCCGCAAACCGAGGATTACTGGGGCAAAGTCAACCCGATCGGCCCACGCGCGTGTTACGACGAAGCCAAGCGGGTCGCCGAAACCCTGTTCTTTGACTACCACCGCCAGCACGGACTCGATATTCGGGTGGCCCGAATCTTCAACACGTATGGCCCGCGCATGGCGGCTGATGACGGGCGCGTGGTGAGCAACTTTATTGTGCAAGCTCTTCGCGGCGAACCATTGACCATTTATGGCGACGGGTCGCAGACACGGTCTTTCTGTTTCGTTGATGACCTCGTGACCGGCCTCATTGGATTGATGGAGAACTCCGCCGGCGAAACTGGGCCGATGAATATCGGCAACCCCGGCGAGTTCACGATGCTGGAACTGGCCTCTCAGGTTCTTGAGCTCACCGGATCGTCGTCACCCATTGAGCATCGGGAGCTTCCTGCGGATGACCCGAAACAACGCCAGCCAGACATTTCCTTGGCTCAGTCCACGATGGGGTGGGCTCCGACAGTTGCCCTTAGGGAAGGCTTAGAAAAGACCATTGCGTACTTTGCGGGCGTGGTCGAGGCAGAGCGCGCGCGGTGACCATTTCTGTCATTCTCGACACTGACACAGCGCAAGATGATTGTGTCGCTATTTTGTTGGGGCTTCTGGATCCGGTAGCGGATCTGCGGGCGGTCACGATGGTCGCGGGGAACGTGGGATTCGAGCAGCAAACGAAGAACGCTCTGATGACTCTCAGCGTTGCCGGATCGCTCGGGGAGTGCCCCGTCTATCTGGGGTGCCGCCGGCCCATGGTGCGCCCGTGGGTGTCCGCCGAGAACGTCCACGGTGACGGTGTTGGTGGTCTCACAATGGAGGACTCTGATCTCGTCGTGGAGAGGGAACACGCTGTCGACGCGCTTCTGCGCCTGACGGCTGAGTCTCCAGGCGAGCTCACCATTGTGGCGATTGGCCCGTTGACCAACATCGCTATGGCTGTGGTGAAAGACCCGAGCTTCCCCGAGAGGGTGAAGTCGCTCTACATCATGGGTGGTTCGAACAACGCGCGCGGAAATATCACGGCCGCCGCCGAATTCAATTTTTATGTGGATCCCGATGCCGCAAAGATCGTGTTCGAGGCGGGTTTCGATATCACGGTGGTTCCGTGGGAGCCCTTGACGGTTCAGGACGCACTTTTTTCCCGGGAACAGATGACTGAGATCGGTTCAGCGGGAACGCCGGTCTCATCCTTCTTTGGCCAGGTCTGTGAGGCAACGCTTGAGTTTGACGAGAGTGTAGGGATTCCCGGCTCCACGCATCCGGATTCGCTCACCATGGCGGTATTGCTGCATCCGGAATTGATCACCCGCAGTGGCTCCTATGCGGTGGATATCGAAGCCGACTCGGAGCTCACGCGAGGGTACTCCGCAATGTCTTGGGGAGTTCACGGCCTGAAGCCGAACGCCCGTGTGATTGAGGCTGTGGATTCGTCGGCCTTCTTTGACTACATCAAGAAGTCAATGGCAACCCCAACACTGGTATCGCGACCGATTAGCGGCCTGCGGTTCACTGAAAGCTCAGCCTCAAGTGAGGCTTGAGGCTCATTTGCGCTAGCTGCGTTCATGCTCGATTTGGGCACTCTCGAGCGCCTTAGACTAGGCGAACAAGTCGGCCACCCTCTTGCAAAGCTCCCTGTTGAGGCGACAGTTGCCAGGGCGGTGTGGCGGGCATTAGACAGTAATGAGAGGACCATTCAAGTGAAAGCAATCACCGCAAAGCGTACCTTCGCAGGTATCGCCGCATTCGGTGCTGCTGCTCTGGTTTTGGCGGGTTGTGCCGCTGACTCCACCGAAGAGGCAGTAACCGAAGAAGTAGAAGCTGTAGAAGAAGCAGTCGTCGCCGAGGAAATCGACTTCCTCGCCTGCGCTGTTTCGGACGAAGGTAGTTGGAATGACAACTCGTTCAACGAGGCTGTGTATGACGGTCTGGTTCGGGCAGAAACTGAGCTCGGTGTCCAGGTTGCTGAGGCTGAGTCCAACAGTGCAGAGGACTTCGCCCCGAACCTCCAGGCAATGGTTGACGCCAGCTGCGACGTTATTTTCGCCGTTGGGTTCAACTTGGTTGCTGATGTAAACCTTGCCGCTGCTGCAAACCCTGACGTGTCCATGGTGACCGTGGACGGTTGGAGCGAAGGAAACGACAACCTCAAGCCGGTTGGTTACAAGATGAACCAGTCCAGCTACTTGGCTGGCTATCTCGCAGCTGCCTACTCAACCTCCAAGGTTGTCGGCACCTACGGTGGCCTCCAGATTGATGCCGTGACTGACTTCATGTCTGGCTACTACTACGGCGCCAAGGCATACGAGACTGAAACCGGTACTGCCGTCACCGTCCTGGGATGGGACCCCATGGCAGCAACGGGTGACTTCTGGGGTAGTTTCGCCCCGAACGACCCCACCGGTAAGAGCATCGCCGCGTCACAGCTTGAGCAGGGTGCTGACGTGCTCTTCCCCGTGGGTGGAGACCAGTTCGGTGCAGGGTCAGAGGCCATCAAAGAGTCCGGTGTGGACGCTGTGATGATTGGGGTCGACAAGGATATTGCTGCAACCTCCCCGGAGTACGCAGACTTCATCTTGACCTCCGCAGAGAAGCGCATGGGCGCAGCAACCTTCGACATCATCGAAGATTTCGCTGTGAACGGCAACTTCAGCGGTGACTACTACATGGGTGACCTCGCAAACGAAGGTACGGATATTTCCCCCTTCTACGCATTCGATGACAAGGTTTCCCAGGAGACCAAGGATCGCCTTGCCGAAATCAAGCAGGGCATCATCGATGGAACGATTGACCCACTGTCCTAGACAGCGGTGTGGCGTTCTAATGTGAAGTAGTGAGGGGCCCTGGACACTGGTCCAGGGCCCCTCATTCTTTTTCCAAAGAAATAGCCGAGAAGGAGAAACAGGCGATGAAGCTTGAATTGCAGGGAATGACCAAAAAGTTCGGTCCTGTCGTTGCTAATGACAGCATTTCTCTTGTAGTGAAGCCTGGCGAAATTCACTCACTTCTTGGAGAAAACGGAGCAGGAAAGTCCACGTTGATGAACCTGCTCTACGGGCTTTATCAACCCGATGAGGGACGCATTCTTCTCGACGAGCAGGAAGTCTCGTTTGCGGGGCCCGGCGATGCAATGGCCGCAGGAATCGGGATGGTGCATCAGCATTTCATGTTGGTGCCAGTGTTTTCTGTTGCCGAGAATGTCGTTCTCGGCAACGAGCCGACCAATGCGATCGGTGCACTCGATCTTGCGACTGCCCGTGAGCGCGTCAACACTATTTCTGCTCGATTTGGTTTTGATATCGACCCTGACGCCCTCATCGAAGATCTGCCTGTCGGCATCCAGCAAAGAGTCGAAATCGTCAAGGCACTTGCTCGCGATGCAAAGATCCTAATTTTGGACGAACCAACTGCTGTGTTGACACCGCAGGAAACCGACGAGCTAATGGACATCATGCGGCAGCTGGCTGCGGCTGGCACTTCGATTGTGTTCATCACCCACAAACTGCGTGAGGTCAAAGCCGTCGCAGACATCGTTACCGTAATTCGTGGCGGGCGGGTAATCGATTCTGTTTCGCCAGATACACCCGTTGGTGAGCTTGCCTCTCTCATGGTTGGGCGCGAGGTAGACCTCTCCGTTGACAAGAAGGTGGCAACACCCGGCGAGCCGATCCTAGAAATTAGAGACCTCGTCGTGGTTGATGAAAGGCAGCAGAGAGTCATCGACGGAGTCAGCTTGGATGTTCACGCAGGTGAAGTGTTGTGCATCGCTGGTGTCGAGGGAAACGGTCAGACTGCTCTCGCCGAAGCCCTGTTGGGAGTGCGTGACGTAGCGGAGGGCACCCTTTTTCTTGCCGGTGAGGACATTACTCGCGCGACAGTCAAGGAGGTCCTCGAATCTGGCGTCGGCTATGTGCCCGAGGACCGAAAGAAAGACGGGCTGGTCGCAGACTTTTCCATTGAGGAGAACTTCATGCTCGATGGTTCCTTTTCGAAGCCGTACACCCGGGGCCTTTCTATAGATTTTCCTGCGCGGAAGGCCCATTCTCAGGATCTCATCGAACGATTTGATGTTCGCGCTCCATCCAGTGAAACGTTGGTAAAGAAACTCTCTGGAGGAAATCAGCAGAAGGTTGTTGTGGCCCGGGAGCTGTCTCGGGAACTCAAGCTGTTTGTTGCTGCGCAACCGACTCGGGGTGTCGACGTGGGTTCGATTGAGTTCATCCACGAGAGCATTATCAAAACGCGCGATGCCGGGATCCCGGTGGTCATTATTTCTACTGAGCTGGACGAGGTCTACAACTTGGCTGACCGGATTGCCGTGATGTACCGGGGAAAGATTGTCGGAATTGTTCCTCCCACTACTTCGCGGGAAACGATGGGGCAGATGATGGCAGGGATTGCGCCGGAAGGAGTTTCCGCATGAGTGTCCTCAAAGAAATCTTCTCCACGGGGGCAACTCGGGCATTCCTCTCGATTGTGATCGGGTTTTTTGTCGGCGCAATTTTCATGGTGGTCTCGAGCGATGACGTTGGTAAGGCTCTGGAGACGGGGGGCGTGCTCGATGCTTTTCAAGCCGCGTTGAGGACCGTCGGAGATGGGTATGCCGCCCTCTTTCGTGGTTCCATATTCAACACACGCGCTGATGATTTGGCAACGGCATTTCGGCCGCTGACGGAAACTTTCCGACTCGCGGGCCCTCTCATTGCGGCGGGGTTAGGCATTTCACTCGGGTTCCGGGTCGGGCTGTTTAACATCGGTGGGAATGGCCAGATGATTTTTGGCATCCTTTGGGCCACCTGGATCAGCACGCGTTTGGAACTCCCCATTTTTCTGCACATGCTCGTGGCGGTTGTTGTTGCAATTCTTGGGGCAGCTTTGTGGGGGGCGTTAGTTGGTTTCCTTAAGGCCCAAACGGGTGCTCACGAAGTGATTTTGACCATCATGTTGAACTATGTGGCTATCAGTTTGTTTACGTGGTTTATCCGGTCCCCCAACCTGCTCCAGCAGGAAGAAGCCGGAGGAACGCCGAAAGCTGAAGCTCCTGCACTGACGGCTCAACTACCCCAGCTTTTCCCCGGCACCTACTCTCTCCACCTCGGTTTTGTATTTTCGCTACTCGCGGTTGTCGTGTACTGGTGGTTGATGGAGCGGTCCTCGGTGGGCTACCGATTCCGTATGGTTGGTCACAACCCCCACGCCGCCAGGACAGCGGGAATCTCGGTCGAGCGGACCTATGTGTGGGCGATGGCCGCATCGGCCGCATTTGTGGGTGTCGCTGGTGCTAACCAGGCTCTAGGAACCCAAGTGGGTTATACGGAAACTATCCACGCGGGAATTGGTTTCGATGGTATTACCGTTGCGCTTCTGGGTGGCGGTAATGCAATTGGAATCCTGTTTGCCGGACTATTGTTTGGTGCCTTCAAAGCAGGGGGCCCGCAGATGCAGGTTCTTGGAGTGTCGCCGGAGGTTCTTGGGATTGTCCAGGGAGCCATCGTCTTGTTCATAGCGGCACCACCTCTGGTGAGGGCTATTTTCAGATTGCCGGCTCTATCGGCAACCCCTCGGCTCGACAAGATCAGAGCCTCGCTTCGTCGAAAGGAGGCTGCATCATGAGCACCGAAGTCACCCCTGGAATGTTCTCACTGGCCGAGGTAAAAGTGAGCTGGAAAGCTCCGTGGCTCATGGCGTTCTTTTCTCTGGTCGTGTTTATCGGGTTTGGTATTTTTGGCCGCGACGAGGTCGTGGAATACACCTTGACTCCAGATGATGCTGCAATAACCCTCCCCGCCATTTCAGCACTCTCCAGTACCGTCGGGGTCGTCCTCGGCGGCATTTTGATCGCAATCACCGCCTTGGCTTTCTGGCGGGTTGCGACCAAGAAACCCGTGCCGCTTTGGTGGTCCATCGTCTTCGGGCTTGTGGCGGTTGTGTCACTCCTTGGGTGGTTGGCAGCAGGTGATCGTGTGCCCTTTGCCTTCATTCTGGCCAACGCCATTGTTCTCGCTATTCCCATTATTTTTGGCGGAATGGCCGGGGTGATGTCGGAGCGAGTGGGTGTCGTCAACATTGCCATCGAAGGTCAGCTACTGACCGGAGCTTTTGTGGCTGCTGTAGTGAGCACGTTGACAGGAAATCTTTACTTTGGACTCGTCGCAGCCGTGGTTGCTTCTGCACTTGTTTCCACGATCCTCGCGGTGTTCTCCGTCCGATACCTCGTCGACCAGATCATTGTTGGGGTGGTCTTGAACGTCCTGATCATTGGGGTAACTAACTTCCTGTACTCGCAGTGGCTTACGCAAGATAGTTCTGGAGTCAATAACCCAGGCACTTTCAGCATCTGGAAAATTCCGCTCCTGAGTGAGATTCCTATCTTGGGTCCGGTTTTCTTCGAAAACCGATTGACTGTTTTCCTCGCCTTCCTCTTTATCCCGTTGCTCTGGTTTGTGCTCTTCCGAACTCGCCTGGGGCTGCGCGCGCGCGCAGTAGGTGAGTATCCGATGGCCGCTGACACGATGGGTGTCAACGTGGGAAGAACCCGTTTCTGGTGGGTCACACTCGGTGGGGGCCTCGCGGGGCTGGGTGGTGCGGCCTTCACGATTGGGAATGTTGGGGCGTTCGGTCAAGAAATGTCGAACGGGCAGGGATTTATCGCCCTAGCCGTGGTCATTCTGGGCCGATGGCACCCTTTCTATATGTCCGCTGCGGCGCTTCTGTTTGGGTTCTCCATCATTCTCCGGGTGTGGGCGAACCAGGTAAGCCCAGGGATTCCAACCGACTTCATCATCATGATTCCCTACCTCGTAACCATCATCGCGGTGGTGGGTTTTGTCGGTCGAGTGCGTCCGCCAGCGTCTGTTGGCAAGCCCTACGTCAAGGAGTAATCATAGATATTCCCTGGGAAAAGCTGCGCGACAGCGCCAGAGCAGCAATGCAGCGCGCCTACGCTCCCTATTCCGATTTCCCTGTGGGGGCAGCTGCGCTGGTCGACGATGGTCGCATCGTGTCCGGCTGCAACGTGGAGAACGCATCGTATGGTGTGGGTCTCTGTGCGGAATGCTCGCTGGTGTCTGAGCTGACGATGACTGGGGGCGGAAAACTCGTGGCATTCACCTGTGTGGATGGACACGGCGATGTTCTGATGCCGTGTGGTCGCTGTCGGCAGCTTCTTTTTGAACATTCAGCTCCCGCAATGGTCTTGGAGACCGTGAGCGGTGTAAAAACCATCGATGAAGTTCTGCCTGACGCTTTTGGCCCGCGACAACTGGAGGAGTACCAGAAATGACCGACACCGCACTGACCGAAGATGACATTCGGGCGCTCCCAAAAGTGTCGCTTCACGACCACCTCGATGGGGGATTGCGTCCCCAAACAGTTCTCGACCTCGCGCACTCTGGAGGGATCGAGCTTCCCGGCGGCGCTCCCATGGACAGCGCGGCAAGCCTCGGCACCTGGTTTGCACAGCAGGCTGACTCAGGTTCGCTGGTCGACTACCTCAAAACTTTTGACGTCACTTTGAGCGTGATGCAGAGCGTGGAGGGGCTCTCTCGTATTGCGCGGGAGTTCGTCGAAGACCTCGTTCTCGATGGCGTCGTGTACGGGGAGATCCGATGGGCCCCCGAGCAGCACTGTGAAAAAGGTCTCACCTTGGAGCAGGCGGTTGATGCTGTTCAGGCGGGGCTTGATGAAGCCGTGAGCGCCGCAGCAGCGGCAGGGCAGACCATCCAGGTTGGCCAGCTCATCACCGCGATGCGTCACAACGACCGGGGAATGGAGATTGCGAAACTCGCCATTGCCTACCGCGATAAAGGATGTGTCGGGTTCGATATTGCGGGTGCGGAAGCAGGTTTCCCCCCCAGCCGTTTTGCTGACGCATTTACCCACCTTGCCGAGAACATGTTTCCTGTCACCGTGCACGCTGGCGAGGCCGACGGCGTTGACAGCATTCGCAGTGCACTGGTGGATGGGCGCACGCTTCGGTTGGGCCACGGAGTTCGGATTGCGGAAGATATTCATGACCCGAGCGCCGCAGATTCCGAGATTGCGGGCCTCGGTGAGGTGAGCCGTTGGGTTCTGGATCGGGGTATCCCGCTCGAGCTCAGCCCCTCGTCGAACCTTCAAACGGGCGCGGTGGAACAGTGGGGGACCGAGATCTCTCACCACCCCTTCAATGACCTGTATCGCCTTGGATTTGCGGTGACCGTGAACACCGATAACCGACTGATGAGCTCCACAACCCTCACCAAGGAGTTACACCTGCTGGTGAGCGCGTTCGGTTATGGCTTGGAGGACCTGCTGCTGTTTCAGCTCAATGCAGCAGGAGGAGCGTTCCTGCGCTTTGAGGAGCGCGAAGCCCTGGTTGACCAGCTTGTGAGTGCCTACACCTCTTAGAGAGACCCAATCAGAGCACGCATGTCGCGCTCGTGTGCCACCAGCGCTGCTTCTGCGGCCGCTCTGGTGTCGCCCTGCGTGTCCAGGTACACCTTGAGCTTGGGTTCGGTTCCGCTCGGGCGGACAATGATTCGAGACCCATCGTCAAGGTAGTAGCGAAGAATGTTCTCGGGGGGAAATCCTTCAACACCCGTGAGGAAATCCTCCGCGCGCGCGATGCCTTGGGAGCCGATACCCCGCGGAGGGTTGTTGCGCAGCTTTTCCAGCAAAGGGGTCTGTGACGCATCGTTATTCAGAGTGATGGTGATCTGGCTTGAGGCAAACCCACCCACTGTTGCCTCGATTTTTGCGAGATAGTCCCAGAGTGTTGCGCCCTTTGCGGCGAGCGAGTGGACCAAGTCCAGGACCATTAGGGCGGCTGAGACGCCGTCTTTGTCTCTGACAACGTCAGGAGTGACCAGGTACCCGAGTGCTTCCTCAAAACCAAAGATAAGGTTCTCGACGCGCGAGACATACTTGAACCCGGTCAGGGTTTCTTCATGCTCCAGCCCAAAGTGAGTAGCAATTTTTCCCAGGACCGGTGAGCTGACGAGTGAGTTTGCCAGGGCACCTTGTTGACCACGAGCCCTCGCGCGCTCGGCGCTGAACCACCCCAGAATTGCCCCGACCTGATTACCGGTGAGTGCTCGGTAGTCCTCGTCGAACGGAAGAGCAACAGCTAATCGGTCAGCGTCCGGGTCATGAGCGATGATGGCTGCAGCTCCCACGCCCTTGGCTGTCTCAAAACTCAGGTCGAGTGCGCCCTTTTCCTCCGGGTTAGGGAACGACACCGTGGGGAAATTGGGATCGGGGTCACACTGCTCTGCCACCGGGATAACAGCAGAGAAGCCTGCGGCAGCAACGATTTCGTAGAAAGTGTTTGCGCCCACTCCGTGCATGGCTGTGTAGACGACGCTTGCCGACGGGCCACCACCTGCGTCCGGCGCAACCGAATCAACGGTCGCTGCCACATACCTGTCAACAATGTCGTCGGGTGCTGGGACCACGGCATCCTGATTGCGGGGGATGTCGCTCCACGCGATAGTCTCTGCAACCTCGTTAATCAAGGCTTCAATGGCGCTATCAACCGGGGGAATGATTTGAGACCCTTCATCGGGACCTCCGAGATAGACCTTGTACCCGTTGTCGCGCGGAGGATTGTGGCTGGCCGTGACCATCACGCCAGCGTCAGCCTCTAATTCGCGAACGGCATACGCCAGGACAGGAGTGGGGAGCTCCTTGGGCAAAATAACCGCCTCGAGGCCGTATCCAGCGAGAATTGCTGCGGTGTCATCGGCAAATACCGCTGAATTGTGACGAGCATCACACCCGACCACGACGCGGAGTGGTGCTTCTCCACTCCCTTGACGTGAGCTGAGCAGGAATTGTGCAAGACCGGCCGTGGTTTGCCCAACAACAACGCGGTTCATACCCGCGGGCCCCGGTTGAAGAGGCCCTCTGATTCCCGCTGTTCCAAAGGTGAGCCTTGCGGAGAACAAACCGCTGAGCTGTTCGGCCGCCTCAGCTGAACCTGACTCCTGCTCGTCGAGGAGGCGAGCTAGCTCAGCTCGAGTTTCTGGGTCCGGATCTTGGTCTTGCCATTTTCTTGCGGCGCGAACCAGGTCGGGGGATGTTGCGCTCACAATTTCGCCACAATCTTCGCCAAGAGAGCTGAAATCACGGCTTCTGCCGATTTGCCAGCGTCAATGACCTCCTGGTGGCTCAATGGTTCGGGAGAGATTCCGGCGGCGAGGTTCGTAATCAGGGATAGGCCCAGAACCTCCATGCCGGCTTCTCTGGCGGCAATCGCTTCCAGCGCTGTCGACATCCCAACGATATGGCCACCCAGAGTTTTTGCCATCTGTACTTCAGCGGGGGTCTCGTAGTGCGGTCCTCGAAATTGCACGTACACGCCATCATCAAGATTGGGGTCAACCGAACGAGCAACATCCCTCAGTCTGGACGAATACAAATCCGTCAAGTCGACGAACGTTGCTCCTTCCAACGGTGAGTTGGCAGTCAGATTGATGTGGTCGGAGATCAGGACGGGTGTGCCGGGTGTCCAGTGATCTTTGATCCCACCCGCACCGTTGGTGAGGACCATAATTTGCGCTCCGCACGCAGCGGCGGTCCGCACCGAGTGGACGACAGCTCTCACGCCCTTATCTTCGTAATAGTGGGTCCGGGCACCGATGACCAACGCCCTTTTGCCGTTTTCCATGTGAATCGACCGGATCGTCCCTGTGTGGCCAGGAACACCCGATTGGCTGAACCCAGGAATATCGTGTGCAGGAATCTCAGCGGTCGTTTCACCGAGGAAGTCTGCGGCCTTTGCCCATCCCGAACCGAGGGTCAGCGCTATGTCGTGCCGAGGAACGCCACTGACCCGGGCGATAACCTCAGCGGCTTGCTCAGCGAGAGAGAAAGGGCTTGCGGAGTCCGTTTTTGTCATCCTGCAAGCTTAGTTGCGGGCGATATCCCGGTGTTTAGGTGACAACCGCCAGCACGTGGCCTCCGGAAATAGAATCGCCCACGCGCACGTTCACAGTTTCAACGATTCCGTCGTGTGGCGCGACAATGGGTTGTTCCATTTTCATGGCCTCGAGGACGCAGATAATGTCGCCGGCGACAACCTGTGTCCCCGCCTCCACCATGACCTTCACCACGGTGGCCTGCATTGGGGACGTCACTGTACCGACGGCAGACGCGCCCGTGAGCTGGGTTGACGCACGTTTGGGCGCTTTCCCGAGGCTGGCACTCTGCCCCGCGGCAAAAATGCCGGCCGGGACGCCAACTTTTAGTCTTCGTCCCTCAACCTCGACCACGACGGTGCGATAGAGCTCCTCTGCATCGAAGCCGTCTTCGATCGCCCCGTCCCAGGGCTCAATTTCGGCCGTGAACTCGGTCTCGATCCAGCGTGTGTGCACTGAGAATGGTGCGCCATCCGTTGCGGTGAAGGCAGGATCTTCCACAATTGCGCGGTGGAAAGGAATCACTGTGGGTAGCCCGGTGATTTCAAACTCCAAGAGTGCCCGGCGGGCCTTCTCGAGGGCGTCTTCGCGAGTTGCGCCAGTCACAATGAGTTTGGCTAGCAGAGAATCGAAGGCACCGGTGATGATGTCCCCCGTGGTGATGCCCGAGTCGACGCGCACCCCGGGACCGCCGGGGAATCTCACCGAGTGGATAGGACCTGGAGTGGGGAGGAATCCTCTGCCGGCATCTTCGCCATTGATCCGAAACTCGATGGAGTGGCCGTGATACGGCGGGTCGTCATAATCAATGGATCCACCCTCTGCGATTCGGAATTGTTCGCGCACGAGGTCAAGTCCCGTGATTTCCTCTGACACCGGATGCTCAACCTGCAGTCGGGTGTTGACTTCAAGAAAAGAAATGGTGCCATCAAGCCCGATGAGGAACTCGCAGGTACCTGCCCCGATGTAACCGGCCTCCTTGAGAATGGCCTTCGACGAGTCGTAGAGCAGTTTTTCTTGCTCAGGGGTAAGGAAAGGAGCAGGTGCTTCCTCCACGAGTTTTTGATGCCTTCTCTGCAATGAACAGTCTCGGGTCGAGACGACGACCACAGTGCCCGCGGCATCTGCCAGGCATTGGGTTTCAACGTGTCGGGGTTTTTCTAGATACTTTTCGACGAAGCACTCGCCACGGCCGAAGGCTGCGAGGGCTTCGCGCGTTGCCGAATCAAATTGTTCGGGGATTTCCTCGAGAGTGTGGGCTATCTTCA
>JAHEGA010000065.1 GCA_024639925.1 Microbacteriaceae bacterium | reverse complement strand
CGCCGAGCGCATGCTTGAAGTCGCTGAAGACGCCTGGAATTCCGTGGATGAGGGTGAAGTGGTGTTGGTGACCCACCAGGTCGCCATTTGGATTCTCCACCGCGCTGTTGCAGGAATTCCCCTACCCCACATGCCGCATCAGCGACGGTGCTCACTCTCGAGCATCACGACAATCAAAAAAGTGTCGGATAAGTGGAAAGAAGAAAGCTACCGAGAGCCGGCGGCAGATCTCCTCAGTGACGCCATTGATTTGGGAGCGGTATAGGTGAAAGCAGCCAAAGCAGCAGGACTTCTTGCGCTGGGGCTGGTCTTGGCCGCCTGTTCATCGGGTGCTGACTCGCTGGCCGAGCAGTACCGATCTGGAAGCGGACAAAACTACATTTCGGGTGATGGTGCGATTACGATTCTTGCCGCGGAGTCCCGCGGGGAACCCGTGGTGTTCGAAGGCGACCTCGACACCGGGGGGTTTTTTTCTAGCTCCGAGGTTGACGGTGAGGTTGTCGTCGTCAACTTTTGGTACGCAGGGTGCCCACCGTGCCGCATTGAGGCAGCAGATCTTGAGGCTATTCACCAGGAATACCGGGATCAGGGAGTCGTGTTTCTGGGCGTCAACATTCTCGACCAGGCACCCACCGCACTCGCCTTTGCTAACGAGTTTGGTGTGAGCTATCCCTCGATTATGGATGCCAATACCGGCAGTGTCCGGCTGGCCTTTTCCGGCACCGTAGCGCCCAATGCCGTCCCCACCACTTTGGTGGTGGATTCGGACGGTCGAGTGGCATCTCGCATCTCCGGTGTCTTGAGTGAGCCAAACATCCTGCGTGAAATGATTGAGGACGCTCTTTCGGAGGGCAATGAGTAGCGTCGGCGAGGTGGTGTTTTCGGGCCCCCTCCTCGCTGCTTTGCCCTTGGCGATCGCCGCGGGGTTCGTGGCCTTCGCTTCGCCCTGTGTTCTTCCTCTGGTGCCGGGGTACCTCGGCTATGTCGGCGGTTTTCGTGCGGGTGACCAAACGGCCAAGCCCACCCGCCGTCTGGTGATCGGAGTATTGCTTTTCATCGCCGGTTTCTCCACGATCTTCATCAGTTTCTCGGTGGCGTTTGCGGCCCTTGGCGCGGCGCTGGTGAGCTGGATCGACGTGATTGTCCGCGTGGCCGGATTGTTGGTCATCCTGATGGGGTTTGTCTTCATCGGGCAGGTGTCGTTCCTTCAGCAGGCGGTGAAATTGCCCGTGGCCAGCACCAGCGGCTACGTGGGTGCCCCGATTTTGGGTGTCGTTTTCGGTCTGGGCTGGGCCCCCTGCATCGGGCCGACACTGGTGGCAATCAACACCTTGGCGTTGACCGTTGGGGACATTCCCCGGGCAGTCACCTTGGCTATCGCGTACTGCGTGGGCTTAGGGGTTCCCTTCCTGTTGATTGCTCTCGGGTTTAGCTGGGTGACCGGTGCTGTTGCCTGGCTGAAGCGTCACATCCGCGCGATCAATATCGCCGGCGGTGTGATGCTGATGGCGATTGGGGTGGCCATGGTCTCTGGGTTGTGGCAAATCTGGATGACAAGTCTTCAGGCGGTGATCAGTGGAACCACTACGCCCCTCTGATTTTCACGACAGCGAACCAGAGCAGAAAATTCAGCAACCTCGGTTGGGGCTGGATGGCTGGCGACGTTTTATTTGGCGCCAGCTCACCAGTATGCGGACCGCTCTGGTGCTGTTGTTATTGCTGGCGCTTGCCGCGATTCCGGGTTCTCTCGTCCCTCAGCGCTCCAGTAACCCGAACGGGGTCATCCAGTTCAAGCGAGATGATCCGGAACTGTTTGCGGTCCTCGACGCTTTCCAACTGTTCGACACGTTTACCTCCATTTGGTTCTCATCTATTTACTTACTGCTGTTTGTTTCGCTGATTGGGTGCATCCTTCCTCGGACAAGCCATCACCTAAAGGCGCTGCGTCAACCACCACCGCCCACACCGAAGAACTTGAACCGGCTCGAGCACTTCCGAAGCGAAAGCGTGGAGGGTCAGGCCACTGTCCTGCAGGAGCGAGCCACCGCTGTGCTGCGGGGGGCAGGCTATCGAGTGGCAAACCAGCCCGATGGTGCTGCCGGTGAGCGCGGGTATTTGCGGGAAACCGCCAACTTGGTATTTCACTTCGCCCTCGTGGGGATTCTGGTGGCGCTGGGTCTGGGAACGGGTTTCAAATATCAAGGCCAGCGGGTGATCGTGGAGGGCCAAAGTTTCACCAACCAGTTGACGAGCTATGACAGTTTCAACCCCGGTCAGTTTTTCCGGGAAACAGCCCTAGCTCCCTACTCGTTGGGCTTGGAAAGTTTCGTACCGACCTATCAATTTGATTTAGCCAGTGGTCGCGCGAACCCGCTGGATTTTGTGGCGAACGTCACGCTGACGAGAGAGGGCGAGTCGCTCGATCGGCAGATTCGAGTGAACGAACCGCTTGCAGTGGACGGCACCACGGTCTACCTGTTGGGTAACGGCTTTGCCCCCTGGGTGACGGTGACCTCAGCTTCGGGGGATGTGGTGTTTAGTCAGCCTGTGGCCTTTTTGCCCCAAGATTCGAACCTGACGAGCTTGGGCATCGTCAAATTGCCGGATGGTCTCTCCGAGCAGCTGGGTTTGGTGGGATTCTTTTACCCCTCCGCGGTTGCCTTGGAGTCGGGGGCCTTCACCTCGGTGTATCCGGAGCCCGATCAGCCACTTCTGACCTTCAATGTGTTCTCCGGTGATCTGGGTTTGAACGAAGGTGTGCCGAGGAACGTGTACTCCCTCGACACCGATGAATTGACCCAGTTGACCGGCGGGGACACAGGCCAGACATCGCTGGTGATGGGGCTTGGCCAGAGCGCTGATTTGCCCAATGGAATGGGGACCGTGGAATTTACGTCCCTCCCCAGGTTCGTGAGTGTCGATATCCACCGTGACCCCACTCAGCTTCCCGTGGCGGTCTCAGCGCTGCTCATCATGGCGGGACTGGTGGTCTCCCTCTTCGTGACACGTCGTCGAGCATGGATTCGAGTGGTGCCCGGCAAGAGCGGGCATTCCACGGTGGAATTTGCGGTGCTTGCCCGGGGCGATGACCCCGGTCTCGAGCGCGAGTTAGAGCGACTGGTCGCTGATTTCTCTCAGGGAGCAAAATCTAAACTGGAAACATCATGACCGATATCGCGTCTCTGTCACTCCTCGGTGTGTATTCCGCCATGTTGGTGTACACCGCCTCCTTTCTCTTCTTCACCTTCGACTTGGCGAAACGATCCGCTTCCACCCCCGCTCTGGTGATGGCGGGCGGGAGCGCTCCTCCCGCCGAGAACGCTGAGGCTCCTGTCGGTGAGCAGCGGCGCGGATATCAGCGCATTGCCATCGTGTTGCTGGTCTTGGGCTTTGTCTTCCACCTGTTGGCAACACTCGCCCGTGGGATTGCCGCGAATCGCGTTCCCTGGGCCAACATGTTCGAATTCGGGCTGACGGCGTCTGTCCTGATTGTCGCGGTGTTCTTGGGGGCCCTTCTCTGGCGGGACCTCGCCTACCTCGGGGCCTTCGTGTCGGGGTTTGTCCTGTTGGCATTGGGAATTGTCACCGTCAACTTTTATGTCGACGTTGTGCCGCTCCCCCCGGCGTTGCAGTCGGGGTGGTTGGTCATTCACGTCTTTGTCGCCAGCTTGGCGACGGCGTTCTTTGCTCTGGGAGCGGGACTCTCGATCTTCCAGTTGATTCGCGCGCGCTTAGAGGCGCGCGAAATGGCCCGCGCGAAGCTCATGAAGACGATTCCCTCAGCCAGCGTGCTGGAGTCGCTGGCGTATCGCTTGAACGTGATTGGTTTCGTGCTGTGGAGCTTTACCTTGATCGCCGGGGCCATTTGGGCTGAGCGTGCATGGGGTCGTTACTGGGGCTGGGACACCAAAGAGGTCTGGACGTTCATCATCTGGGTGCTATTCGCCGGGTATATTCACGCTCGTGCCACACGCGGCTGGCGCGGCTCGCGCTCCGCGATCCTGGGCATCGTGGGTTTTGGGGCCGTGTTGTTCAACTACACCGTGGTGAACATTGCCTTCACCGGTTTGCACTCGTACTCCGGGCTCTAAACCAATCCCCAGCAGCGCTCCAGGCGCTGAAGCCACCAGTCCCGTCGCTCCGGTGGTGCGGTGAGATCGGCCAGCGCGCTGCTGTCTAGCTCCAGCGGCGCAAGGGTCAGGTGACCCCCGTGTGCCACAAGCGGTTCGACCACAACGTCTCGGGCCAGAAAGCTGCCTGTTCCCAGGCCCGCATCGAGTGCGTCTGGGTGCGCAGCTTCGCGACGCGCTTGAAGCAGACCGGCCTGATGCAGTCCCACGCTGGTGTCGAGTGCGCTGGAGAGAACGACGCCTATGCCCGCGTCTTCCGCTTGTTGGATGAGCGCTTCTGTCGCCCGAATTCCTCCCAGGGGCTGTACTTTCAGCACCACGATGTCGCAGGCTTCTGCCGCGATCACCTGGTCAAGATCTGACCAGCGGCGGATACTCTCATCCGCTGCCACCGGGATTCCCATTCGGCTGATGCGGGCGCGGATGTCCACCATGTCCTCAAGCGATTCAACGGGTTGTTCCACGTATTCCAGATCGAGATGCTCCATGGCCCGGATCGCGTGTTCCGCCTCATCGACGCTCCAGGAGCCGTTGGCATCGATCCGGAGTCGACCTGTTGGCCCTAGTGCGCGCCTGGCCTCCGTGACACGAGCAACGTCGTGCGTCAGTGTTGTTCCAGGACCGCCGACCTTCACCTTGACGGTTCTCGGGTGACCAGCGTGTTCGATGAGCGCTCCCACTTCGGAGGCCGCCACGGCAGGCACCGTTCCGTTGACGCGAATCGTTGTGGGAAGCGCTAGATCAGTAGAGACAGGGTTCCATCCCTGCTCGACCGCGCTGGCAAGCCACCGCGCGGCCTCCTCATCGCTGTACTCAACAAAAGGGCTCCACTCGGCGGGGCCTGCAGGCCCGGCGAAGATGACGGCTTCTCGGTGGAGCAATCCGCGAAAAGGACTGTTCAAGGGAATCGAGACCACGTGTGCACTCGCGCGGAGTGCAGCAAGGTCGGGACCACTCATTCCCTCAGTGTTCCACGCCCGTGGCACCGTAGGCTTAGAACATGGCTGACGCACCCTCACCCCTCTTTGACGAAGCGCTGTGGCGTGCCGTCGAGGGGTTTGAGGATTGTGAGGACATCACCTACCACCTGAGCGAAGACCGGGCCATTGCACGAGTAGCTTTTGATCGACCAGAAGTGCGCAATGCTTTCCGTCCGCAAACAGTGGACGAGCTTTCCCGAGCTCTCGAGCACGCTCGAATGCAATCCACGGT
>JAHEGA010000064.1:3640-5389 GCA_024639925.1 Microbacteriaceae bacterium | reverse complement strand
GATGACCTTGCCTTAGCCCAGACAGCGGCTGCCGGGGCTGACCTGATCTCGCTTGATCGGTTTCGAGCTCAGGATTTGGTCGTCACCACGAAACCGGATCGCACGCCGGTCACCGACGCAGACACCGCGGTGGAGGACTTCGTGCGCACGACACTATCCGCCTCGAGACCTGATGACGCAATCTTGGGCGAAGAGCGGGGATCCTCAAGCAGTGATGTCGGCCCACAGTCTGGACGACAGTGGATTATTGACCCGATCGATGGGACAGCAAACTTTTTGAGGGGTGTTCCCATTTGGGCAACCCTCATTGCTCTCGCGATCGACGGGAACCCCGTCCTCAGCGTGGTGAGTGCACCCGCACTCGGCCAGCAATGGTGGGCTGGCGAGGGGCTTGGAGCCTGGACGAGGAGTTCGGGAAGCGCTGACGCCCGGCGCCTATCGGTCAGTAAGGTCGCCACACTCGGCGACGCCATCGTCAACTACAACTCGCTTCCAGGGTGGGTCGATGACGGCAGGGAAGACCAAGTCCGCGCACTCGCTATGGCGGGCTGGAGGGCTCGGGCTATCGGTGATTTCTGGCCCTACATGCTGGTTGCGGAGGGCTCCCTTGATGTGTGTGGCGAAACCGATTTGCAGCCGTATGACATCGCCGCCCTTGTGCCCATTGTGCGGGAAGCCGGTGGCCAGTATTCGAGCCTCGATGGTGACGACTCAGTGTGGAATGGGAGCGCCCTGGCCACCAACGGGCTACTTCACGAGCAGGCGCTGTCGATCACTCGCGCCCACGCCGCATGACTCGGATTCTTTCTGTGTGCGCTCGCCTCGCGGGACTTGCCAGTGTCGGACTCCTTGTATCCGGGTGCGCGCTTGCGTCACCCGTCACGGTAAACAGCAGCGATTCAGGCGAACCTAGCTCTCCCACCGGGACTCTGGTCAGTATTTTTGACCTTGAACTGGGTGCGTGCGTGCTCGATCGTGAACGGCCCGATGGGTCTGACATTGACGTTGTCGAAGTTGTGCCGTGTGAACAACCCCACGACTCAGAGCTCTTCGCGCGCCTTGCCGTGACGGAAGATTCCTTCCCCGGCACTGACTTCCTCATTCAAGAGGGCGGCACCCGATGCCAGAGTGCTTTCAACGATTTCATCGGAGTGGATTTTGCACAGTCGGTGTTCGACTTCACGTTTTATTACCCCACACCGAGCAGTTGGGTCGATGGGGATAGAAGCATCTTCTGCCTGGCCCATGAGCCAGGAGTTCAAAGAACGGGATCGCTGCTGGGAGTAGCGCGATAGTAGAACGCCAGTCACGGCTTTCCCACGTCACATAGCGCACCATTGGTGGAGATGCCGGGAATCGAACCCGGGTCCACTACTTCGAACCACAGTCTTCTACGGGCGTATCTTGTAAAGGCGTTCTACTTGGCTCCGTCCTTTGTTACAAGCACCTAGAACGACGAGCCCAGGATCAGTAAAAGTCCCGATGACCCCTGACACACAAGTCACCAGCAAGCCTCTTAATCGACGCCAGTATCTGAACCAGAGGCTCTTTCAGTCTGACGGACTTGTCTGCTGCTTAGGCAGCGAGAGCGAAGTCGGTGCGCTTAGTATTGGCACCTATATTTTGCAGAGGGCGTTAACGAGATAACTCTGCATTCTCGGCCCGCTTCCCTATGGACACACAAGCAATGTCGAAACCGATCATCCCCTTGATGTCCCACCCGAAGGTGGAAGCGAATGGTGCGCTATG
>JAHEGA010000064.1:0-3540 GCA_024639925.1 Microbacteriaceae bacterium | reverse complement strand
AGTCGCCCAGAGAACGCCTCGTTGACATCGCCCGCTGAGCTTCCCGATCGTCTTGCTTCTTCCGAAGGGCGTGGCGTTTGTCGTATTCCTTCTTACCTTTGGCCAGCGCGATCTCCACTTTGGCTCGACCGTCGAGAAAATAGATCTTCAACGGCACTAGTGTGTACCCCCCAGCGCTGACGCGATGGGCGAGCTTCACTATCTCTTGCTTGTGAAGAAGCAACTTCCTTTTACGCCTGGGGGCGTGATTGGTCCAGGTGCCCTCCGTGTACTCGGGGATGTGAACAGCCTCGAGCCACGCCTCGTTTCCCTCAATGCTCCCGTAGGCATCCACCAGCGACGCGCGCCCAGCGCGCAATGATTTGACCTCGGTGCCGGTCAACACGAGGCCCGCTTCCACGGTGTCCTCAATGTGGTAGTCGTAGCGGGCTTTACGGTTGGTGGCGACCACTTTTTCGCCAGAATCCTTCGGCATGGCCACCCCCTTTCACCCGCGCAATGCACACCAGCGCCCGGAACCCGAGCGGACGCCACAGTTTAGCGCCAGCACACGCGCTCGGGCAGGCCTACGCCCGCAGGTATCGAGTAATCGAGACGTAGGAGGCCACCACCGCTAGCCCGATGCCGGTGGCAAACAAGAACGGCATCGCGGCAAACGCGTCCGAGGTTTGGATGAATACCGTCGCAGGTAAGGCTTCGCTCAAATATCCCTGGACGAACACACGCACAATCCCCCAGATAGTGAGCGAGGCAAGTGCCGCACCGAGAGCCGCCGCCACAATTCCCTCCAACACAAAGGGCGTCTGGATAAACCGGTTAGATGCCCCCACCAGTCGCATAATCGCAAGCTCTCGTCTTCTGGAGAACGCGCTCAACCTGATGGTGGTGGCAATCAGTAGCGCTGCGGCGAGCAACATTAATCCTGCAACTGCCACCGCGGTCAAACTGCCGGCATTGAGCAGCGCAAATATTTGGTCGAGATAGCTGCGCTGGTCCACAACACTCTCCACCCCAGGAAGGCCCGAGATGGCCTCAAAGATGAGCTCACTTTGTTGCGGGTCGACCAGGTTAATCCAGAACGTCTCCGGCAGAAGCTCGGGTGACACCAGATCCACCACTGCGCTGTCAGCAAATTGATCCTGGAAGTTTGCGAAGGCTTGGTCTCGATCCTCGAAATAGAAACGCTCGATGTAGGGGTCGAGAGTGGACGATTCCAGTCTTTGCTCTATCGCCGTCTTTTGGTCTGCGCTTGCGGCTACCTGGTCGCACCCGCCCAAGGTAGAGAAGTCAGTACACAGATAGACCGCTACTTGCGCGCGATCAAACCAGTAGTTCTTCATCTGGTTGACCTGGGCTTGGAGCAGGATTGCCGTGCCGACAAAGGTGAGCGAGATGAAGGTGACCAACACAATGGACACCACCATGGATAGGTTCCTCGACAGGCCTGCGACAACCTCCCGAAGGACGAAGCCCAGTCTCACGCGCGAAGCTCCCAGGGGAAGGCGGACGCAACATCATCGGGGTCGCTCGTTTTTGCTACCGGTAGTGGGGTGGGCTCGTCAACATTCTCCGTGATGATCGGAATCGGAGCCGTGTCAAGCTCCCCCAGGGGAATAGCGCTCGTTTCGTACCCGCCCTCGTGTTCGTCACGCACGATCCGACCGCCGGCAATTTCGATCACCCGACGCTGCATCTGGTTCACGATGCCCGAATCGTGGGTTGCCATAATCACGGTTGTTCCCGAGGCATTGATTCGAGACAACACATTCATAATTCCCGCACTGGTCGCGGGATCCAGGTTTCCCGTGGGCTCATCGGCCAGCATGATGGCGGGCTTATTGACGGCCGCCCGGGCGATGGCCACGCGCTGTTGCTCGCCGCCACTCAGTTCGTGCGGATAGTTTTTCGCTTTTTGCGCCAAGCCCACCGTCTGCAAAATGTCGGGCACTGCTTCGTGGATAAAGCCCGGGCTTTTGCCGATGACCCGCAACGTGTAAGCGACATTGTCGAACACCGTCTTCTGGGGAAGGAGCCGGAAGTCTTGGAAAACAACACCGAGGCTTCGCCGAAAAAGGGGCACTTTGCGACTGGGTATCCGTCGCAAATCTTGTCCGAGAACGTGGATCTCACCTGCGCTCGGTCGCTCCTCTTTGAGAATAAGGCGGAGGAAACTTGACTTGCCCGAGCCGGAGGCTCCGACAAGAAAGACAAACTCGCCCGCTCCGACGTTAACGCTGACGTTGTTGAGAGCAGGTTTGGGGGCACCTCGATACATTTTCGAGACATCTTCAAAGAGAATCATGGCGCTCTCAGCCTAGATTCTCGGGTATTTGAAAGGCTTTTACGACACCCGGGCAGAGCTTTTACGCCATCGGATCCCCGCTTGAAGAAAGCCGTCAAGATCACCGTCAAAAACGGCACTTGGGTTGTTCACCTCATGCTCCGAACGGAGGTCTTTCACCATTTGGTAGGGGGCGAGAACGTAGCTGCGCATCTGGTCACCCCAGCTTGCAGTGATGGTGCCCGCAATTTCTTTCTTTTTGGCGGCCTCTTCTTCTTTCGCAATCAACAAAAGCCGGCTTTTCAAAACCCGTAGAGCGGCTGCCCTGTTTTGGATTTGGCTTTTCTCGTTCTGACAGCTGACGACGATGCCAGAGGGCAGGTGAGTAATCCGAACCGCCGAGTCCGTGGTGTTTACCGACTGGCCTCCAGGACCAGAGGAACGAAACACATCAACGCGAATGTCCGTCTCGGGAATCTCAATCTCTGTGGCTTCCTCCATGAGGGGAACCACCTCGACAGCGGCAAACGATGTTTGCCGCTTTCCGGCGGAATTGAACGGACTCATCCGAACCAGCCGGTGTGTTCCCGCCTCAACACTGAGGGTTCCAAAGGCGTAGGGACCATCCAGTTGAATTGTCGCACTCTTAATGCCCGCTTCTTCGGCGTAGCTGGTGTCCAATACAGCGACAGAGAAGTCGTGAGATTCCGCCCATCGGACATACATGCGCAGCAGCATCTCGGCAAAATCAGCGGCGTCCACACCTCCAGCGCCAGCGCGAATCGTGATGATGGCAGGAGCTGCGTCGAATTCGCCATCCAGAAGCGTCTGAATCTCCATAGAGCCCAGCAGTTTCTCGAGAGAATCGAGTTCCTCCTCAACCTCGATTGCCGATTGGGCGTCACCCTCCTCGCGAGCCATCTCCACCAGGACATCAAGATCGCTCAAGCGCGAACGAACGTCAAGAATGCGATCGAGGTCGCTCTGCCGGTGGCTGAGGGAGCTCGTGATGGATTGTGCTCGCTCGGTGTCATCCCATAAGGAAGGCTCGGCGGCAAGCTCCGAGAGCTTGGCTATTTCAGCTTCGAGAGATTCTGGATCAAGCACCGCTTCGATCGTGGAGAAGGTGGAGCGAAGAGCACTAATTCTTGCCGGTATCTCGTGCTCACTCATCGCCTCAGACTAGCTGAGGCCCGAAAAGCTGGTGCTGGGCAGATCCTTTTCCCCCGCATCAAGAGCAGCGACGATCGTCGCCACCA
>JAHEGA010000053.1:4329-5550 GCA_024639925.1 Microbacteriaceae bacterium | reverse complement strand
CTGGTCGAGCTTCCCTCCCCTTTCGTGGGTGTCGTCAACGAGCTGCTCGCCCAAGAGGGCGACACCGTTCAGGTGGGCGCCCCCATCATTTCGGTGCGCGGCGAGGGAGAACCGACAACCGAAGACCCCGCTGTCGATGAGGCCGTTGCGGATGTCGCAGGGAGCGTGAGTGCGGATGATGCTCCCCCGGTCAAAAACCTGGTGGGTTACGGCACCGGTCCGAAAGAAACGGTCTCTCGTCGACGCCGGGGCCAGAAAATGGCGCCCGCTGACACCACTTCGGCGCCAGTGGTGGCCACAACCGGCGAAGCAGTGTTGGCCAAGCCGCCTATTCGGAAGCTGGCAAAGGACTTAGGCGTTGAACTAACCAACATCACGGCGACAGGCGCTGGCGGCGAAGTCACCCGAGAAGATGTCATTCGAGACGCTGGTCAGGCGACCGTGTTCAAGAATCTGGAAACTCCGGCTTGGCCAGAAAACCGCGAAGAGAGGATTCCCGTCAAGGGTGTCCGCAAAGCAATCGCGCAGGCGATGGTCACTTCGATGTTCTCCGCCCCCCACGTCTCGGTGTTTGTCGATGTCGATGCCACCCGGACGATGGATTTTGTGAAGCGCTTGAAAGCATCGCCTGATTTTGCGGGAATCAAAGTGTCCCCTCTTCTCGTCATGGTGAAAGCCATGATCTGGGCTGTGCAACGAAACCCCACTGTGAACTCCACGTGGACGGACGAGGAGATCATCGTCCACCACTTCGTCAATATGGGTGTTGCCGCGGCAACACCACGAGGCCTGATTGTGCCCAACGTCAAAGACGCGCAAAAACTCAGCTTGAAAGAACTCGCCATTGCCCTGGAGAAACTCACGACAACGGCGCGCGAGGGCAAAACAGCGCCGGAAGATATGCGTCAGGGCACAATTACGATTACCAACCTCGGTTCTTTTGGCGTTGATACCGGGACACCCATCCTGAACCCGGGCGAAGTCAGCATCGTTGCGCTGGGAACAATCAAACCGAAGCCCTGGATTGTTGAGGGTGAGGTTCGGTCGCGGATGGTGACCACTGTTGCGGCAAGCTTTGATCACCGCGTGGTGGACGGGGATGTGGCGAGTCGATTTGTGGCAGATGTGGCGAGCGTGATGGAGGAACCCGCACTCCTTCTAGACTGATGTTGACAATCATTCTCAATAAGGGCTAGTGTTTGTGGTATGAGAAACATCACA
>JAHEGA010000053.1:0-4229 GCA_024639925.1 Microbacteriaceae bacterium | reverse complement strand
CCACGATCACGCCGGCGGTTTAGATCCCCACTTTTGGCTTGATATGGATCGGATGGCGGACGCCGCCGAGTTGATTGGAAAAAGACTCCACGATATTGCCGGTGGTGGGTACGAAGAGTGCGGCGACCAGATAGCCAATGATATTGAGGCCGCGGAGAGATCGGTCGAGAAAATCTTGGAGTCCGTTCCCGAGGGGCAGCGGGTGCTGGTCACCGACCACGATGCCCTCGCATACTTCGCGCTTCGGTATGACTACACGGTCGCTGGCGTAGTGATCCCCGGCGGTTCAACGCTTGGGGAACCGAACTCGCAAGAACTGGCAGCACTTGTGGAGGTCATTCACACCCGTGACGTGCCTGCCATCTTTGGAAATACTGCGCTGGGCCAAGACGTCCTTGATGTTCTCGCCGAGGAAGCTGGGCGAGATGTTCAGGTGGTCAGCCTGTTTGTTGGAAGTTTAGGAGGCCCCGAGTCTGAGGCAACCAGCTATATCGAGATGATGACCACGAACGCTCTGCGTATCGCGGGGGCACTGACAGACTAAGTAGGTGGACTGGTTTCTCGAGCCGTTTGAGCTGGGCTTTCAGCAGCGTGCCCTGTTGGGCGGTGTGCTGGCGGCACTAATGGCTTCCACCGTGGGAACCTGGCTCGTGCTCCGGGGGATGAGCTTCTTCGGAGATGCCTTCGTTCACGGCGTGGTTCCCGGTGTTGCCGCGGCGGTGGTGTTGGACATTAATCCGCTGGTGGGCGCTGCAGTGGCAGCAGCAGTGATGGTCGCGGCGATTGAACTCGTTCAACGCAAGACAGTGTTGGGTGAAGACACGTCAATTGGGTTGCTGTTTGTCGGAATGTTGGCTCTCGGTGTGGTGATTATTTCCCGGATGGACTCCTATTCAGGTTCGCTGACCAGCATCCTTTTTGGCGACGCGCTGGGCGTCAGCACCGAGGACATCGTGGGTCAATTGATTGTGCTCGGCGTGGTGTTGACCGTGTCGCTCCTGCTCTATCGACCCCTGGTCGCCTTGAGCCTTAGCCGAGACAAAGCAGAATTACTGGGGATGCGACCAGGTTTCGCCCACGCGGCACTCCTGGTCCTGATTGCTCTAGCTGTTATCGGCTCTTATCAATCGGTGGGGACTCTCTTGGTTTTTGGTCTGCTCGTTGGCCCGCCGGCAACGGCAAGCCTGCTCACAGGCACGATTCGCTCGATGATGGTGGTCGCGGGGGCAGTGGGGGTGTTCTCCGTCTGGGCCGGATTAGTCCTCAGTTATCACTGGGGAATTGCGGCCTCGGCCACCATGGCCCTGGTTCCGATTGTCATCTTTTTTGTGGTGCTTGGTGTGAAAAGTGTCCTGCGGACGACTCGAGTATCGGTGGTCGCATGACAGACGTCATTGTCGGGGCTGGCGTCATTGTCGAACGCGATGGGCGCGTCGCGCTTCGCGCCTCCGACTTCACGGTGCCAAAGGCCGCAATCACCGCGATTATTGGGCCTAATGGCAGCGGTAAGTCCACTCTTCTGCATGCCATGACCGGACTCCTGCCCGTATCGGAGGGGACTCTGGAGGTCGATGGTCGCTCCCCCTCCCAGGCTCGAGACGACGTCGCCTACGTGTTGCAGCACATGAACGTCTCTCCCGGCACACCCATGACCGTGAGAGAAGTGGTGGCCATGGGCCGGTATTCCACCTTGGGGCCCTTTCGCCGCGCCACGGCCCGCGACAAGCAGGCCGTTCAGGACGCCATGGAGCTGTTGAGGATCGATGACTTGGCTGATCGACAGGTGTTCCGGCTCTCAGGTGGACAGCGCCAGCGAGCCTTCGTTGCCCAAGCACTTGCCCAAGAACACTCACTGCTACTGATGGATGAGCCGCTCACGGGCTTGGATATTCAGTCCGCCCAAACAATTGACGACATCATTCACGAGGAGCCCGCCCGAGGGTGCTCCGTCGTGTTTACGACCCATGATTTAGAAGAGGCCCGGGCAGCGGATCACGTGATTTTGGTCAGCGGCTACGTGGTGGCTAGTGGACCACCCGAGCAAGCGCTGTCTGATGACAACCTCGCGACTGCGTATGGCTTGGGGTTGCTCCACCCAGGCCACACACACAACAGTGGAATCATTGATGATGCGCACGACACCGCGCAGCACCGCAGGGAGGGGGAATCGTGAAGCGGAACACCAAGCAACGCGAAGAAGTGTGGAATGCCCTGGAAAAGACCCCAAGCTTTGTGAGCGCCCAAGAGTTGCACTATTCACTGCGCGAGGCGGGGTCCAGCATTGGGCTTGCCACGGTGTATCGCACACTCAACTCGCTGGCGGAGGAGGGAGCTGCCGATGCGCTCACCCGCGAGGGCGAGAACCTCTTTCGCGCCTGTTCGCCGGGGCACCACCACCACTTGATTTGTCGGGGGTGCGGTTTGACGGTCGAAATTGAGGCACACGCCGTTGAATCCTGGGCACACGACGTTGCTCGTGAGCACGGTTTTGAGGATCCGCAACACATCGTCGACATCTTTGGCGTGTGCCGGGAATGCCGAGGGGTTGCTAGCCCGGGAGCAAGCGCGTAGTCTTAGGCGTTGGCTCCCATGCAAGTGGGCGCCTTGTACGCACGGGAAGCTCGTCCCCCTGGGAAGAAAACTTCACGATCGCGTGCCGACAAGTGACCTTGGGTAGGGCTTTCGCTCTACGGTAACCATCAACAGGAGGAATCATGGCAGCAGTCTGCCAAGTAACAGGAGCCACTCCCGGCTTCGGGCACAACATTTCGCACTCGCACCGACGCACCAAGCGTCGTTTCGACCCCAACATCCAAAAGAAGACCTACTTCGTCCCCTCGCTCAAGCGCAGTGTGACGCTGACCTTGTCCGTCAAGGGAATTAAGACTATTGACGCTCGCGGCATCGAATCTGTCGTCGCCGAGCTCATGCGTAAAGGAGTGAAGCTCTAATGGCGAAAGCACAAGATGTTCGGCCCATCATCAAGATGCGCTCGACCGCAGGTACCGGGTACACCTACGTGACTCGCAAAAACCGCCGTAACGATCCTGACCGCCTGGTATTGAAAAAGTATGACCCCGTAGTGCGTAAGCACGTTGAGTTTCGCGAGGAGCGATAGAGCATGGCCAAGAAAAGCATGATTGCCAAGAACGAACAGCGCAAAGTTATCGTCGAGCGTTACGCCGCCAAGCGCCTGGAACTCAAGAAAGCTTTGGTGGACCCCGCCGGAACCGATGAGTCCCGCGAAGCGGCTCGCGTCGGCCTTCAGAAGCTTCCTCGCAACGCCTCCCCCGTGCGTGTCCGTGGTCGTGACTCGATCGACGGTCGCCCCCGTGGCTACCTCAAGAAATATGGCGTTTCTCGTGTGAGATTCCGCGATATGGCACACCGAGGCGAATTACCGGGCATTACGAAGTCCAGCTGGTAACTTTTTGATGGCTCGGAACTTGTTCAGGGCCGAGCCGGAATAACTACAAACGTCCGAGGAGGACAAACTATGAATCGCTCAGAACTTGTTGCAGCAGTAGCAGAGCACACGGGTCACCCCCAGACCGCTGTTAACGGTGTCGTTGACGCTATCTTCGCTGTGGTTTCGAAAGAAATCGCGGGTGGCAACAAAGTCACCATCCCCGGTTGGGTCTCCTTCGAGCGCACCAACCGTGCCGCTCGCCAGGGCCGTAACCCCCAGACTGGTGCCACCATTCAGATCGCCGCTTCCAAGGGTGTCAAGGTGTCCGCTGGTTCCAAGCTGAAGGCTTCTGTCAAGTAGTCACAACACTTACCGCGAAGGGGCTGCCGGAAACGGCGGCCCCTTCGCCATTTAAGCGCTCTCGTCGGGTATTCGGGTTGCTCGCCTAAACTCTGAGCGTGACCACTCGCCTTACTGCCGCGCTCTCGTCGGCAGGCGGGCTGTTTCTGGTGGGCCTCGGAGTTGCCGCAGTGGTGGGACTCCTGCTGGGAGGAGGCGCCGCACCTCTATTGGTCGTTGATCCTGGGCCCGTCGTGCGCTGGGGCATTCCCGTGGCCAAAGCCCTCGTGCACCTGGGTGCGGCCCTCTCGATTGGGGCCTTGATGGTCGCGGCGTTCGTGTTGACGAGGCGACAGAACGCCTTTGGTTCCGCCCTTGTCGTGGCGTCTGTGGGAGCAGGGTTGCTCACCATTGCCTCTGCAGCGACGGCGTTTTTGACGTTCATGGCCATCTATGTCGAACCGGTCAGCATTGACCAGCG
>JAHEGA010000046.1 GCA_024639925.1 Microbacteriaceae bacterium | reverse complement strand
ATCATCACCGATGATCTGCGCATGCTGAAATCATCCGGTGAGCCCGCATACTCAGACCTGTCCGTCGTGGCGGTCGCGGCGTTGGTTGCCGGCAATGACCTATTACTAACAGCAGTGGACCCAGGTGTTGATCCCGAGTTAGAAACCTACGACCGGATGATGGACGCCCTCGTGGAAGCGGTGGAAAGCGGTGTCGTCGGCGAAAAACAGGTCGATGAATCACTGGATCGCGTGTTGCGCTTACGCCAGGGTTTAGGGACGCCCTAAGAGCCCTTCGACATTTTCTTGATTTCGGCGTCGATGTCAGCCTCGGAAATGACGCGTTTCTGGCCGTAGGCCTCCCACGCCATGAACGGAACAGCAACACCCATGCCGGCAATAGCCCAGATCGGCCAAAAGTACACACCCGGGGTGGCGAGAAGCCAGATTCCGCTCACGATGGCGGACACGATCACCCAAATAAAGAGGTAGGTGCGCAGGTCCTGCTTCGACTTCAGGCGCTTCTTGGCGGCTGTGCGAAGGTCGTCGTTGTCGCTCATGGTGTCTCCTAATCGATATCGCGGCGCATGCTCGAGAGCAACGCAATGACGGAAGCGACCACAGCGTATCCCAGCAGAACCGCTATAGCCACACCGGGCGAGAGGAAAACATCGGAGGAGAAGTCAACCAAATCTGTCTCAAGGTCAATGGAAATGATTGCCGTGGTGAGGCCCGTCAGAAAGAACTTTCCCGCTTCGGGGGCCAAGAGCAACAGCGTGGGCTCGGCGACAAACAACCACAACAGCGTTCCGACCAGTGCGAGCACTTGCGAGCGAAGGAGGGCTCCGATCGCTGCTCCCAGGATCCCCAGCACAAAACCGGAGACCACCCCAGCCAAAGCTGTGTTCACAAAAATGTCAATCGAGGGATCGGCGGCGTCAGGGTAAAACTCTAAGGCCAGCCAACCCGAAAATAGCCCTCCCGCTGTCGCGACCACCTGAAGAAACAACCCGGCAATCCCTGCGGCCACCAGCTTCGCCAGCAACACTCGGCTGCGCCGGGGCGCCGCAACAAAAGTCGCCACGGCGGTGCCGTGACGGAATTCGCCGGCAACAACAAGAACTCCTAACAGGATGGAGAAGTAGAAACCGGAGACGGCGTTCGCGTAGACGCCGTCGACGACGGCGCTCTCTGCGAGAGTGCCCAGGCCCAGACCATTTTCTGTTGAGTCGAGAATCAGCGGGGTGCTGGCGGTGCCGAGCACACTGAAGGCAATTCCCCCCAACACCATTCCCCACATCGCGCGTTGGTAGGTGATTTTGCGCAGTTCCGCAGCGAGCAATCTCATACGACATCACCAGCTGTCAGACGAAGGAACGCTTCTTCGAGGCGCTCACCCCCGGTCACTTCGGCCATGGGACCCGAGGCGACCAGCTTGCCCTTGTTGATGATGATGACGTCATCAACAATGGTTTCGAGTTCGGCGAGCTGGTGGGAGGACACGAGGACCGTGACCCCGTTGTCGCGCTGCCCGGAAATGAAGGAGCGCAACCAGGCGATGCCGGCGGGGTCAAGACCATTGGCTGGTTCATCCAAGACCAGGACCTCGGGGGAGCCCAGCAGCGCTGAGGCGAGGGACAGGCGCTGCTTCATCCCCAAGGAAAAACCTTTGACCCTTTTGTTTCGGGCATCAGAAAGTTCGACTTCAGCCAGCACCTCATCAATTCGGCTGGCAGCAATCGCGCCCATCGTCGTCAAGATTCGAAGGTTTTGATAGGCCGTCAGTCCCGGGTGAAAACCGCGCGAATCCAGGACCACCCCCACTTTGCGCATCGGGTCCTTCAGGGATTGATAGCGCTTACCCAGAATGCGGGTACGGCCTTTGGTGGGTCTCGCCAGGGCAACGAGGCAGCGCAGTGCAGTGGACTTACCGGCGCCGTTGGGGCCGAGGAACCCGGTGACGCGGCCTGGTTGGATTTCGGCGGTGAGATTATCCACAGCAGATGTCCCGCGGTATGACTTCGTCAGATGACGAAAGACGATGGCTCCCACACTGGGCTCCTTACGGTTGCAAACGTGACCCTATTGTTGCCGAGATTTCCGCAATCGTCGGACACCGGCTACCACGACTACCACTACCCCCAGTAGTGCAAGCCAGGGCAGGAGTATGCCTGCCCACACAACCAGACCAGCACCGAAACTTGCAATGCTTTCTAGCCCTCGAACCAAGCCATCCAGGAAGCCATCCTGATTCTTGGGGGCAGCATCCACCGGGGTGTAAAGGTTGACACTAATGGTGGCAAAGAGCGTTTGATCACTGAGGTAATCGCGCTGGGACTGCAGCGAGTCTTTTTCGCTTTGGCGCTCAGTGAGAGCGGATTCAATGGTCACCACATCGGCGGTAGTCGCGGCCTCGTCCAATAGGGCCTGTAGTCGCGCGATACCGGCATTCAACACCTCAAGCCGAGCATCGAGGTCCACTTTTTGGAGGCCCACATCGACGCTGTTGAGGGAGGATTCCTGCACAATTCCGCGGTCACTGATTAACGCCAGGGTCGTTTCGACACTGTCATAGGGCACCCGGAGCTCCAGGTAACTGCTCGGCGAACCATAATCTGTGGGGGAGTAGTCAGAGCGCGACGCGACGCGACCCCCCGCATCCAGAACCAGCTGGCTGACCTCGTCAGCGCTTGCTGCCGGGTCATCAACAATCAAAGACAGATATCCGGTGGTGATCACATCGGGTTCGACGGATCCCGACGTGTCGGCCCGGGACTCAGTACTCTCGTCGAAGAAAGCCTCTTCTGTGGGTTCCACCGCCATGCTGACGCTGGAATCCTGGATGGCGAACTCATCTCGGCCCAGTCCGCCGTCACCTGACGTGCAGCCGGTCACCATCATCGCAAGAGCACTCACGCCAGCGAGGTATCGCAGAGTTGTCATGGCACAAATATAGGGCTCTGCACCACAGTGATGCCCGGGGCGCGAGGGCGCGTGCGAGATACTGAAGGCATGGGGTGGAAAGAGTTTTTCGGTCTAGGGCAGACACCACAACTGCACGTCGCCGTTGACGAGGGTGCGGGTCCGACCGTCGTCCTCCTGCACGGCCTTGCCTCCTCCTCGGTGACTTTCACCCACGCTGTCCCCCTGCTGAGGGGTAACCACCGCGTGCTGTCGTTGGACCTGTTGGGTTTTGGTCGCTCACCCAGTCCCGCACAGGCTCGCTTCACCTTGGAGGAGCACGTTGCCGCCGTTGCGGCAACGCTGCGATCCCGGGGAATCCGGAAGCCCTTTACCCTGGTGGGCCATTCGTTGGGTGCACTGATTGCTGCTCGGTTTGCCGCTGTACATCCCGACCGAGTAGGTCACGTGATTTTGGTGGCGCCGCCGGTCTACCTACCCGGTGACACTGTGGTTGACCCGCTTGAGCGACTGCAGATGGATGCCTATTACAAGCTCTATGACTACATGCGCGCCAATCGAACCTTCACGAAAGCTGGTGCAAAAGCGCTCAGTCGCCTCTCGCCCATCAAGAACCTGGTGGATGTTTCCGAGGACAACTGGCGTGCGTTCACACTGTCACTGGAGCAGTGCATTGAATCGCAAACAACCGTGACTGATCTGGCCCAAGTCACCGCACCCATAGATCTGCTCTACGGAACGAGGGATCCCTTCCTCGCCCCGGCGGGACTCCGAGTGATCGAGCGCATGCGGGGTGTCACCACCACCAAAGTGGAGGGGGCAGACCATGTGGTGCGCGCAGACCTTGCGCAGCAGATTGCCCGGATCGTCGGAAACCCGAGCCCGCCCACGGGGCTGATTCGAACCTCAGCGCGTTCCTGAACTAGTCCAGGAACGCCCGCACGGCCGCGAGGGTCTCTTCTGGCTTATCGCGATGGGGACTGTGCCCGGCGCCCGCAATGACGGTGTGGTGGAAATTCTCCCGAGCGGCGCGCAGGTGTGCGACCTGATCACCAAAGAACATGCTGCCAAGGCTTTCTTCACCACAGAGCGCCAGGGTGGGAATGGAGAGGGATTCCGCGTGTGGGGTGACATTCCACGGTGAGTTATCCGCCACGGCCTGCTCGAGAGCCCACAGCGAGGCGGAGCGATGTGCCGCGACCTTGACCTCGATGTCCTGGGGATGCCAGTGCGGGTGCATCTGTGTCACCGCATCAACATCCTGAACGCTGTGGCCCAGTCGTTGGTTGGTGAGCACCTCGTCGCGGGTGGTGTCATTAATCTCGAGTGCGGGGTCAAGAAGCACCAGCTTCCGAGCAAACGAGGGTTTCTGCGCTTGGGCCACGACGGCACTGGCAGCGCCAATGGAGTGGCCGATCACCACATCCCACGACCCACCGTGAGGGGGTGAGAGCTCGGCAATATCAGAGGCAAAATCTGCGATTCGATACCTTGTGGTGCGCGGGGCGCTCCCGTGCCCGCGCAAATCCGGTGCCACGGCGAAGTATCCGGCGCCGGCGAGAGATTCCATGACCCGCCAGCAGGTCGCCGCCGACGAGCCCAAGCCGTGCACCATGAGCGCGGTGCGCTCCGCGAATGGGTTGCCCCACGCCCTGGTGGGCAACACAACCGAGACGATCGGGTCCTCTGCGCTCATGACAGGTTCTTTTCCATGAAGACGGAGTAGTCGTCCTCGAGATAGGAACCAAACGCTCCGCAGCGTTGATAACCCAGGCGCGAATACAGCGAGAGAGATTCGGGCTGGTTCACTCCGGTCTCCAAACGAATGAGAGACACCCCGAGATCCCCTGCGATGGCTTCCAATTCCGCCATCAGTGCTGTGGCGATGCCCGCGCCGCGGTGAATATCGGAGACGAACAAGCGTTTGATTTCGGCATACCCCTCTGTGGGGAGAGTGCGAAGCCCCACCATGCCGACCGCCAATTCCCCCAGGAAAGCCCCCAACAGTTGCGAGCCGGGGGCGCTGAGTTCTTCTGCCGACACCAAGTGGTTGGCCTCAGAGGGGTAGAGGGTGGAAAGCAGGTCCGTGGATTTTTCCAGCAGGTCGGCGACCTCGTGGGGCTGAGCCTCACGAATGGCGATCGGACCGTAGAGGGTGTCCATAATTCCCAGACTAAAGCGCTGGATTCACCGCGCCGGTATCAACCCAGCGTGTGAGGGATTTTCACAGAGCGGCTTTGCCCTCAAGTCCCACGTTCAGCCCATACATTTCCTCGATCAGGGCATCGCTTTCGAGCAAACCCTCCAGGCCGGCCTGAATGGCGGCCACAGGTTCACCGGCCATGTGTATCTGCCACAAATCCCAGGTGGTCCACTTTTCGATCATGTGAAGTGCTCCGTCAACGTCCTCGTAGAGGGCGTAAAGCTCGCAGCCTTCCTCTTCGTGAACGGCGGGCATGACCTCGTTGAATACGGCAAGGACCGCGTCCTTTTTCCCGGCTGCGGGCTTAAGAGTGGCAAGAATGATGCAGGGCTGTGTCATGCCCCGAGCATAGCGGCGTGTTCAACTGGAGTGATGGTGCACTCGGACGCAACGACACTCGAGCAGTATCTCGACTCTCTCCCTACCGAGCGACGCGATATGGTCGAGACTCTTCGGCGCATCATTCTGGAGCATCTGCCCGAAGGCTACGTCGAAGCCATGAACTGGGGGATGATCGCCTACCAGGTCCCCCTGGAACTGTCCGGGCCCACCTACAACTCACAGCCCCTGCTGTACGCGGCACTCGCGTCCCAAAA
>JAHEGA010000044.1 GCA_024639925.1 Microbacteriaceae bacterium | reverse complement strand
GTGGAGTTAGACGACGGGACCGACCTGCTGGTGACGAACCCCAGTGAATTCCCGACCGGAAAAGTCAGCACCGTGCTCGAGCCCGTGGTGAATGCCGCAGTTCTTGCGCCCAAGGATTACGTCGGGGTGATTATGGAGTTGTGCCAGTCTCGCCGGGGTGTTTTGCAGGGCATGGAGTACCTCGGCGAAGACCGGGTGGAGATTCGATACACGATTCCACTGGGTGAAATCGTCTTCGACTTCTTTGATCAACTCAAATCCAAAACCGCGGGTTACGCGTCCCTTGATTACGAGCCTGCCGGTGACGCGGAGGGCGATCTCGTCAAGGTCGATATTCTGCTGCAGGGGGATAGGGTGGATGCGTTTAGTGCGATCGTCCACCGGGATAAGGCCTACGCCTACGGTGTGTTGATGACGCAGCGGCTTCGTGAGTTGATTCCGCGCCAGCAGTTTGAAGTCCCCATTCAAGCGGCCATCGGCGCTCGGATTATTGCCCGGGAAAACATTCGGGCGGTGCGTAAGGATGTGCTGGCAAAGTGTTATGGCGGCGACATCACGCGAAAGCGCAAGTTGCTGGAGAAGCAAAAAGAAGGCAAGAAGCGCATGAAGATGGTGGGTCGTGTCGAAGTTCCGCAGGATGCCTTCATCGCAGCACTCTCGGGCGATGTGGAGAAGAAAAAAGAGAAGTGACGCGATGACCTCTTCCTCCGACACTCGTGCCGAACGCGCGGTGGGTTCCCACCGGCTGATCGTCGCTACCTACGCGGTCTTGACGCTTGCCGGTCTCGGGCGCTCAAGCTTTCAAGTGCTGACAAAATTTCCCGAAGCCCCACTTGCGTACTCGTTGTCGGTGGTGGCGGCATCTTTGTATCTCGTCGTGACTATTTCGGTAGCGCTCAGCGCTCGGCGAGCTGCCCGTGTGGTGGCCTGGGTCGCTCTCGTGATTGAACTCCTCGGGGTGCTGGGTGTGGGTGCGCTCAGCGTGCTGCGCCCGGACCTATTCCCCGATGCCACTGTGTGGTCTCAGTTCGGCATGGGATACCTGTTCATCCCCCTGGTGCTGCCCATTCTCGGATTGTGGTGGCTTCGCAAGACGCCGGTGAGCGCATGAGCCCGGTAGTCGTCAATTACGGGCTTGATTCGCTGCCGGGCGATGGTCGGCGACGCGCTGTCACGATTGGAAAGTTTGATGGTGTCCACCGCGGCCACCGTCAGGTGCTGGGGCAACTGACCGGCTTGGCCGGAAAATCCGAAAGCACCGTCATTACTTTTGATCGCCACCCTCACGTCACTCTTCGTCCAGGAGAAGCACCCGATCGTATTGTCAGTGACGGGCAGAAAGTCGAACTGCTCTCGAAGGCTGGGGTGTCTCGAGTCGTGGTGTTGCCGTTTGACGATGAGCTGTCGGCGCTGGACCATGCCGACTTTTCACAGACTGTCCTTGCCGAGGGGCTTTCCGCCGGGGTTGTCCTCGTGGGTGAAGACTTTCGCTACGGCCACGGCGGAAAGGGGACAATCGATTCGTTGCGAGACGAGGGTCGCCACTGGGGATTCCGTGTTGAAGTGGTTGCTGATTTCTGCCAGGAGGAGGGCGAGCGAATCTCTTCCACCATGATTCGCGAGCACCTATCGCGCGGCGAAGTCGCCGAAGCGGCGAACCTGCTGGGTCGCTACCACGCTGTGAGAGGTGAAGTGGGTGCCGGAGCCCAGCGTGGACGAGAAATGGGATATCCCACTGCTAATCTCTCTCAACCTCTTGAGGGGTACATGCCGGCCGATGGTGTGTATGCCACGTTTGTGACCCACCAGGGTGTCTCATACCCCGCCGCCACCTCAGTGGGAGTGAACCCGACTTTTGGCGAGTTGACCGAAAGCGTGGTGGAGTCACATTTGCTCGACCAGCGCTTAGATCTGTATGGGGAAACTATCCGCGTTGAGTTTGTTGATTTCATTCGAGGTATGCAGGTATTCCCCTCGAGCGATGCGTTGGCCGCACAAATGAGCGCGGATGAACAGGTGATTCGAGACACACTCCAACGCCTCTCCAAGGCGTAGTCTGAGCCGGTGCCCCAGACCACACGATCCACCGCTGTTTTTGCTCTCACCGGCATCATCATTCTTGCGCTCGGGATTCGAACGGGTGTTGCGGCGATTGCCCCACTAGCTCCCGTCATGGATCTGGATGTGGCAATGGAGGGGCTACCCCTGGGCATTATCGGCACAATTCCGCCGGTGGCCTACGCGTTGGCTGCCTGGTTTTCCCCCTGGTTTGCGAGGAAAGTCGGAATCGAATCGGCGGCCATTGCCGTAGCAGTATTGGGCGCGCTCGCCCACGTGTGGCGCGGAATTTCGCCAAGCTACCTGTCTCTCTTCGTCGCCACGGCTGTTCTGATGGTCGCTGCGGGAGTCGGAAATGTGATCATTCCCGGCTTGGTCAAGCTCTACGCCCCGCGCGCAATTGGCCTGGTGACAGCGGTCTATGGAACGGCAATGGCCGTGAGTTCCTCCGCACCTTCGTTCTTTGGCGTCATCATTGCCGATGCGGCCGGTTGGCGGATTTCACTCGGGTCCTGGGCGCTGGTCAGCCTTGTTGGCGCCTTGCCGTGGTTGTTGGTCCTGCCTGTTGCCCGGCTGCGCAGCCGGGCAGAATCTGCCCTCGATAGCGGTTTGATACCCGTGGTTGTTCCCGTTTCGCTGTTTCGGTCACCGACAGCACTGTCCATCATGGGAATCTTCGCGGTTTCTGGAACCATGGCCTACACCTGGTTTGCACTGTTGCCGCAACTACTCGTCGACCAGGCGGGATTCAGCGTGGAGCAGGCAGCCTTTGCCCTGGGAGTGTTTACCATCACCGGGTTCCCGATGTCTTTGATCATTCCCCCCCTCGCCACCAACCCGCGCTGGGCGGGTGCATTGGTGGGCATCGCCGTCGCTTGCGGTCTTGCCGGGATGATCGGCCTTCTCGCCGCTCCCACCACTGGCACGCTGTTCTGGGTGGTGCTTTTGGCGCTGGGCCCGATGACGTTCCCGCTTTCGCTGACACTGATTGGTCTGCGGACCAATAACCATTTGTCTGCGTTGGCTCTCAGCGGTTTTGTCAACAAAATTGGCTACTTCATCGCCGCGATTGGCCCTCTGTTGGCGGGCCTGTTGCTGCAGGTTACGGGCGCATGGACTGCGAGCGTGGTCTTTTTGATGGCAGTCGTGGTGTGTGAGATTCCGGCGGTGTGGGTGTTGGCCCGAAACGGCAATGTTGACCACGAATTGCGCGACTACGACGAAACTGCTCATCTGAGCAAGTAGCACAACAATTGTTGCTCTGGGTGCCAACCGCGCCTACTGTGGGGAGCATGTCCGCCCAGACTGTTCTCGATAACGAGCTCCTTGCCGTTCGCGCGGCCGAGCTGTATTACCAAGAGAACAAGACTCAGGACGAAATCGGCGCGATACTCCACATCACCCGCTGGAAAGTGGGCCGGCTGATTACCCAAGCCCGGGAGCAGGGCATTATCCGTATCGAGATTTCCCATCCCCGAGCGAGACGCCTGGGGATGGAACACGACATTAGGGCCGCCTTTTCCCTGGATGCCGCGATCGTGGTTCCTGGGGGCGGCGATGCCAGCGACGTTGCTTCGCGAGTGGCCTCAGCAGCTGCCGACTATTTGGTGGCGATGCGCCCCTACAGCCACGTGCTGGGGGTCAGTTGGGGGAAAACCCTGCACCAGGTGGCGCAGGCGCTGCCCTCCGGTTGGTGCCCACCACTTCGGGTCGTGCAAGTCAACGGAGGGGTTAGCCACAGTGCAGCACCGGGCCTCGCGTCCGAGACGGCGACCATGATCGCCACCAAAGCTCAGGGGGACGTCACTCTCTTGCCCACGCCCGCGATTCTCGAGAGGCGGGAAACCAAAGAGGCAATCGAGTCTGACCGCAGTATTCGAGGTGTTCTCGACCAGGCCGCTACCGCGGATACACACCTCTTTAGCGCCGGGCCGGCCACCGATGTCAGTATTCACGTTCAATCCGGGTACCTCAAGAGCCAAGACATCGACAGACTGCAGGGTGCGGGAGCCGTAGGCGATGTGTTGGGTCGCTACATCACCCCGGGAGGAACCATCGCGGACCCCGGGCTGGACGAGCGCACCCTCGGGATTTCGCTCGAGGACCTACGGGCGGCGCCCCGCCGAATTGCTGTGCTGTCGGGGAGTGACAAACATCCGGTCGCACTGGCTATTGCTCGCAGCGGACTGGCGACGGTGATGGTCATGGATGAGAACACCGCAACATTTTTGTTAGAGAACCACACACAGGAAGTACTGCCATGAATCGAGCCACAGCGCTAGCGCACACCCCGAGAGCCCACACGGTGTTGGGACCCGGTGCTACCGAAAAAGCCTTGACCACCTTCCTCAACGGCATCCCCGGGGTCGACACTGTGGGCGCCCATGCGCGTGCCGCAGGGTTTGCGTCGCGGTCGCTGAAAACAACGTCCAAAGCAGCCGGCTTGGACACCATCATCACGATGGTGGACCTCACCACACTGGAGGGCGCCGACACGGTAGGGAAGGTCCAGACCCTTGCCCGTAAAGCAGTGTCACCTGATGTGAGCGATGCCTCCACCCCGTCGGTGGCAGCAGTCTGCGTCTATGGAGACATGGTGGGTGCGGTGCGGGAATCGCTGGGAGCACACCACATCTCGCGCAGGCCTGATGGTGTAGCGGTCGCGGCAGTAGCCACCGCGTTCCCCAGCGGCCGCGCGAGCCTCGCGGTAAAGCTGGCGGACACGCAGTTTGCCGTCTCAGAGGGTGCGGATGAGATCGACATGGTGATTGATCGCGGCGCCTTTTTGTCGGGCTCATGGGGCCTTGTCTATGACCAAATTGTTGCGGTGAAGGAAGCCTGCAAACGGGAAGACGGGTCGTATGCCCACCTCAAAGTCATCCTTGAGACAGGTGAGTTAGCGACGCTCGACAATGTTCGTCGAGCGAGCTGGCTGGCAATTTTGGCCGGTGCAGACTTCATCAAGACTTCCACGGGCAAGGTCTCACCGGCGGCAACGTTGCCTGTCACTGTGACCATGCTCGAAGTAATTCGGGACTGGCATGCGCTCACGGGCGAAAAGATCGGAATGAAACCCGCCGGGGGAATCCGGGCGAGCAAAGATGCACTGCGCTACCTGGTGGCGGTCGCCGAAACAGTCGGCGAGGAGTGGCTCACCCCGGATCTTTTTCGATTTGGAGCCTCAAGCCTTCTGAACGACGTATTGATGCAGAGACAGAAAATGAGAACCGGCCATTACAGCGGCCCCGACTATGTGAGTGTGGATTAACATGACGTTTCTTGACTACGCCCCTGCGCCCGAATCGACCTCCATTGTGGACATCAAGCCCTCCTATGGCCTGTTCATTGGGGGCAAATTTGTTGACGCGAGCGGTGACACCTTTGCGACCATCTCACCCTCGACCGAGGAGCACATCACGACTGTGGGGGAAGCGAACGCCGCAGACGTTGATAAAGCCGTCCAGGCGGCACGGGTCGCCTTTGACAAGACGTGGTCCAAGCTTTCTGGCAGCGAACGGGGTAAGTACCTCTTCCGTATCGCTCGAATCATTCAAGAACGCTCCCGAGAGCTCGCCATCGCTGAAACCATCGATAACGGTAAACCGATTCGCGAAACCCGTGACGTTGATTTGCCGCTGGTTGCTGCCTGGTTTTTCTATTACGCAGGGTGGGCGGACAAGCTCGAGTACGCAGGTCTAGGACCGAAACCCCAGGCTCTCGGGGTGGCAGCACAGATCGTTCCCTGGAACTTCCCGTTGTTGATGCTGGCGTGGAAAATCGCCCCGGCTCTTGCTGCCGGTAACACGGTGGTGCTCAAGCCCGCGGAAACAACTCCGCTGACGGCCTTGCTCTTCGCCGAAATATGCCAGCAAGCAGGGTTACCCGACGGTGTTGTCAACATCATCACCGGTGCCGGCGCCACCGGGGCTGCGTTGGTTGCCCACCCGGGGATCAACAAGGTGGCGTTTACTGGGTCCACCCCGGTGGGCCGCAGCATTGCTGCTTCGCTCGCGGGGACCGACGTGCGCGCGACTCTGGAGCTTGGTGGCAAAGGTGCGAACATCGTTTTTGATGACGCTGCCATCGATCAAGCCATCGAAGGAATTGTCAGCGGAATCTTTTTCAACCAGGGGCACGTGTGTTGCGCGGGCTCCCGGCTTCTCGTTCAAGAGAACATCCACGACGATGTGCTCCACCGGCTTCAGCGTCGGTTGACGACCCTCCGTTTGGGCGATCCGCTGGACAAAAACACCGACATTGGTGCGGTCAACTCGAAAGCCCAGCTGGAGCGTATCTCCGCCCTGGTGGATGCCGGGGAAGCCGAGGGGGCAACCCGGTGGAGTTCGGAGTGTGTGTTGCCCGAGAAAGGGTTTTGGTTCCAACCCACCGTGTTCACCAATGTGCACACCAGTCACCGGGTCGCGCAGGAAGAAATCTTTGGTCCTGTTCTCTCGGTGATGACGTTCAGGACCCCCGACGAGGCGATTGCGAAGGCAAACAACACACCATATGGCTTGAGCGCTGGTATCTGGACCGAGAAAGCCTCGCGGATGTTGGCGATGGCTAATTCTTTGCGTGCTGGTGTCATTTGGGCCAACACGTTCAACAAGTTTGACCCGTCAAGCCCGTTTGGTGGCTACCAAGAGTCTGGTTATGGCCGCGAGGGCGGACGCCACGGGTTGGCTGCTTACCTGGCAGCTGATGACCAGAAAGCAGGAGGCCGATAATGTCACGACTGACAATCCCGAAGACCTACAAACTCTTCATCGGGGGAAAGTTTCCTCGCTCAGAAAGCGGCCACACATTTGAGGTGTCCACTCCCAAAGGCGAATTCCTCGCTAATGCCGCGGCCGCCAGCAGAAAAGACGCCCGCGATGCGGTCGTTGCTGCTCGGGGAGCGTTTGCGGGCTGGTCGGGTCTGACCGCCTATAACCGAGGCCAGGTTCTCTATCGAGTTGCGGAGGTGTTGGAGGGTCGCACTGAACAGTTTGTGGAAGAAATTCGACGAAGCGAAGGGGTGAGCGCGCGCGCGGCCACTGCTCAGGTGGAAAAGTCCATTGACACCTGGGTGTGGTACGCAGGTTTTGCCGACAAATACGCCCAGGTCGCGGGCAACGGCAATCCTGTCTCCGGCCCCTACTTCAACCTCTCCACGCCCGACCCTATGGGGGTGGTGGTGGCGCTTTCTCCGCAAGGATCCACGGGTCAGAGTCTTCTGGGGCTTAGTGCGACTCTTGCGCCGATCGTCGCGAGTGGGAACACCGCGGTGCTGGTGTCACATGCCTCGCAACCGCTGTCGGCGATTAGTTGCGCGGAAGTCCTGGCCACAAGCGATGTGCCCGGTGGTGTCATCAACATTTTGACCGGCAACCCAAGTGTCATCATGCCGTGGATGGCCTCACACGCTGATGTGAACGGGCTCGACCTTGCGGGTGCTGACGAGACATCCGCAGTGGAGTGGGAAAAAGAGGCGGCTCAGACGCTCAAGCGAGTTCAGGGTCCTAGCCATCAGATCCCGGCGCCCAGCCTGCACCGCATTACCGCTTTCGTCGAAACGAAGACGGTGTGGCACACGCAGGCGCTTGGCTAAAGGTTCGGTGTGATTTCCGGTATCGCCCTGGTCGATAAACCCGCGGGTATTTCCTCCCATACGGTTGTCGCCAAGGCCCGGCGGGCACTGGGCACCAAAAAAGTAGGTCACGCCGGCACGCTGGACCCTGCTGCCACCGGTTTGCTGGTGCTGGGTGTGGGCCAGGGCACCCGGCTGCTGACATTTGTGGTGGGAGCCGACAAGTCCTACCGGGCGACAATGCGCCTGGGCTATGCGACGACAACCGATGATGCCGACGGAGAACCCCTTCCCCCCGCGGGCGATATCGCCGCCGTCTCCGAAGAATCCGTCCGAGCGAAAGCCTTGGAGCTCGTCGGTGAGATTGACCAAGTTCCCTCGACCTACAGCGCCATCAAGGTCGACGGGAAGCGCGCCTATAACCTTGCCCGCTCGGGCCAAGAGGTCGAGCTGAAATCTCGCCGTGTCACTATTCACGCGCTAGAGATTGCGGACATCACCAGGGGTGAAGGCTTCCTCGATGTGACCATCCTCGTGGAATGTTCATCGGGTACCTATATCCGCGCGATCGCTCGGGATATTGGGGATGCTCTCGGCGTGGGAGGACACCTCACGGCACTGCGTCGCGACACTGTCGGACCGTTTGCCGTGGAAGATTCTGTCCTCGTTGAGGATCTCACGGAGGAACACCTGCTCGGTCTCGCCGATGTGGCGCAACGTATCCTGCCGAGCATCACCGTCGAAGAGGACGACGCCGGGCACCTGCGACACGGTCGCGCGGTGGACACCACGGCGTGGCCAGCGGATACGCCGGTTGCTGCTCTTTCGGCCTCAACGGGCGAGCTCGTGGCAATCGTTCAGGCGAGTGCCGGCAAGAGTCGTATCCTGATGGGCGTAGCGAACTAAACAGGAGGACACGGCGTGATCGAGTGGTTCGCGTGGGTTCAGGTGGGGGTCGCCGGAGTGGCCGCGCTTAGCGCGGTGGTGTTTGCGCTTTTGCAGCGCACACCTAACGACTACACGTTGGGCCCCGTTGCCCTCATTTTGGTGCTGTTGGTGGTTCAGATGGGAATCGCTGCTTTTGCGCCGGCGGCGGGAAATTCCCCGACGGGCTCTTTGCTGGAATGGTGGATGTATGCGATTACGGCACTGGTGATGATTCCGGCAGCCATGGTCTGGGCGCTCGTGGAGCGATCCATCATGTCGAACGTTGTCCTCGGCCTGCTCGCCGCCTCCGTCGCGGTGATGCTGACCCGCATGCACACCATCTGGTTCATCAATAGTGCCTAGCCCACTTCCTATTGCCGAGGTGGCGCCCGAGCACGGTCGCCTTCCGGAGTCGGTGGCCGTGGGCGCCGAAGCGCGACCACTGGGGCTGTATCTCCACGTCCCTTTCTGCGAGGTTCGGTGCGGCTATTGCGACTTCAATACCTACACCGCCGAGGAGGTTCGCGGGGTCTCTCGTGATTCGTACCCAAGTCAGGCGATGGCAGAAATCGAGCTTGCTGCCGAGATTATGCGGGAAGCGGGTCTTCCCAAGCGTGAGCTTCACACCGTGTTCTTTGGAGGAGGGACACCCACGATGTTGGGTCCTCAACCCCTGCTGGCCATGCTCGAGCGGGCGAGAGACACCCTGGGGATCGCGCCGGAGGCCGAAATCACGGTGGAGGCCAACCCGGACAGCGTGAGCGCCGATGATCTTCACCGGCTAGCGGAAGGTGGATTCACCCGGGTGTCCTTTGGGGTTCAGTCGGCAGATCCCGCTGTTCTCGCCGTATTGGAAAGAACCCACGACCCCGAGCTTGTCCCCGCAGGTGTTGCGGCCGCTAAAGACGCGGGTTTGCGGGTCTCAGTGGATGTCATCTACGGAGCGCCCGGAGAAACATTGGGCCAGTGGGAGAAGACGCTGGACTATGTGGTGGACCTCGAGGTGGAACACGTCTCCGCGTACGCACTCATCGTGGAGCCAGGAACAGCTCTCGCCCGCCGCATCGCGAGGGGGGAGCTTGTGGCGCCCGATGATGACGTGCACGCAGACATGTTTCTTGCCGCGGATCGACGGCTCGCTGAAGCGGGTTTCCGTTGGTACGAAACGAGCAACTGGTCGAAGGGCCAAGCCACAGAGTCTGCACACAACTGGATGTACTGGAATTCCAGCGACTGGTGGGGTGTGGGGCCAGGCGCGCACTCCCACATGGGGGGAGTGCGGTGGTGGAACGTCAAACATCCCGCAGCCTATGCGGAGAGATTGGCCCAGGGCCGATCCCCGGCCTTCCACCGTGAAGTGCTGAGCGCTTCGGAGATCGCGCTCGAGCGCATTCTGCTGGGGCTGCGCACCCGCGAAGGTATTTCGGTCGATGATGTCGCGGTCCAGAAGGCTCACGTCCTGGAGGATTCGCTGCAGCGGGGCCTACTGGATTCGAATTCACTGGCCGCAGGGAGAATCACGCTGACGCAGTCGGGGCGGCTCCTCGCGGATCATCTGGCGGCGCAGCTGAGCTGAGTCTGTTCTCGGGCGCGGAAGCTACAATTAGCAGACTGATACGGAGACTGCTAGCGAGGGGGTTGTGCGATGGTCTCACAACGTGCTCTCGACGTTCTTCGAGTGATCGTGCAGGACTACGTGGACTCGAAAGAGCCCGTCGCCTCGAAAGCTATCGCTGATCGCCACGGATTTGGCGTTTCCGCGGCCACGATCCGTAACGACATGGCTCTGCTGGAAGAAGAAGAACTCATCACCGCTCCGCACACGTCTGCGGGTCGAGTGCCCACCGACAAGGGGTACCGCGTGTTTGTCGACCAGCTCGCCGGAGTGCGGCCGCTCTCTACCGGCCAGCGAAACGCGATTGAGGGATTTCTGCGCGAATCAGCGGACTTGGATGACACCCTCGGTCGGACTGTTCGACTGTTGTCCCAACTCACTAACCAGGTCGCGATTTTGCAGTACCCCACGCTCAGTGTTGCTCTCATCCGTCACCTGGAGTTGTTGCCGATGGGTTCCCACAAGGTGATGACGGTTTTGATTACCGACAGCGGATCGGTGGATCAAAACATCGTGGATTGTGCGGACGAAGTCGATGAGGTGGTCGTTGCCGAGCTTCGAGCACAGCTCAATCAGGCTCTCGTGGGCAAGGCGCTTGCGGATGTTCCCGCAGTGCTCAGCAACATCCCCCAGCAAGTGGCACCCGAGCGAGTGGCCATGGTGACCGCTGTGGTGGAGGCGCTCTCCCAGGCAGTGGACGGCCACCGTAGCGACCGACTAGTCATGGCCGGTGCTGCAAATCTTGTTCGGGGTGAAGGTGATTTTTCCAGTAGCGTGTACCCCGTTTTGGAAGCCATCGAGGAACAGGTCACACTGCTGAAGCTGTTCACCGAAATGCACTGGGACACCTCGGACGTTCAAGCTCGGATCGGCCGCGAAAATGAGGGGCCACTCTCGGAAGTCGCCATCCTCGCATCGGCCTATCAGTCGGGAGGGGAGGCAAACGCCACTCTGGGTGTCGTGGGTCCGACTCGAATGGACTACTCCAACAACATGTCTGCTGTCCGCGCCGTAGCTCGGTATCTCTCGAGGCTGTTAGGCGATGACGAGAAGGAAAGAGCGTAGACCGTGGCCGTTGATCACTACGAGGTGCTGGGCGTGAGCAGAGATGCTGATGCCGACACCATCAAGAAGTCCTATCGCAAGCTCGCGCGTGAGCTCCATCCTGATGTCAACAAGGAAGAGGGCGCGGAGGACAAGTTCAAGCTCGTGACGCACGCCTACGAGGTGCTGTCCGACCCGCAGCAACGGGCTCAGTATGACCGCGGTGGCGACCAAGGCTTTGGTGGATTTGGGCCTTTCGGCGATATTTTTGAAAACTTCTTTGGCGGGGGTGGGCAAAGCCAAGGCCCCCGTTCTCGCCGCGAGCGAGGCCAAGACGCGCTTCTTCGGGTCGATGTGGACCTGAAAGACGTGATTTTTGGCACCAACACAGACATCGAAATTGATACCGCGGTTCTGTGTGAAACGTGCGATGGATCGTGCTCTGCTCCGGGTAGTTCACCTCGGACCTGCGATATCTGTGGAGGTTCGGGCTCACTTCAGCGCACCGTGCGCTCGGTCCTTGGCAACATGGTGACCCAAAGCCCCTGTGGCAGCTGTCGCGGCTTTGGTGAAGTCATCGATAATCCTTGTCCGACGTGTGCAGGCCAGGGGCGGGTGCGCGCTTCCCGGACTCTGTCGGTGGATATTCCCGGCGGTATCGAGACGGGTCAACGTATTCACCTTCCCGGTCAAGGCGAAGTGGGCCACGGGGGCGGCCCCGCGGGAGACCTGTACTTGGAATTCACCGTGCGCGGTGACTCCGTGTTCTCCCGCTCAGGGGATGACATCGTGGCAACCCTCGAGATGGACATGATTGATGCCATCGAGGGCACCAGCGTCACACTGGAGGCACTGGATGGCGAGGTGACCGTAACCGTCAAGCCGGGGGCGCAGAGTGCTGATGTCATCACGGTGAAAAACCGAGGGGTGACCAAGCTCCGCGGTAACGGCCGCGGTGACCTGCGTTTTGGTGTCCACGTTCTGACGCCCTCCAAGCTTTCTGCGAAGGAATCTGACCTGGTGACGAAGCTCCGAGAGCTTCGCAAGCCTGCTGCCCCCCGTCTCGCTGGCGCGCAGCAGGGAATGTTCCATAAGTTCCGCGACCGACTCTTCGGTTAGATGGCGCATCTCTATCGTGTGACTGACGGTGCCCCGCTCGAAGCGGGGGCCATCGTCGCCCTGGACGGTGACGAAGCGCGGCACGCCTCGAGTGTTGCCCGGCTTGTCTCGGGAGAGAGTGTTGCACTTACCAACGGGCACGGCCTTCTTGCCCAGGGAACCGTCAAGACCAGCGACCCGAAACGAGTTACGCTGCTCGTTGATTCGGTGGAAGAAATCGCCGCTCTCGTACCCGAAGTGTGGCTTGTTCAGGCGCTGGCGAAGGGGGACCGGGATGAGCGAGCCGTCGAAGCCTGCACCGAACTTGGCGTCGATCGGGTTATCCCGTGGCAGGCGGCCCGAAGTGTGGCGCGCTGGTCGGGAGAAAAGATCGAGAAATCTGTCGGTCGTTGGCAGCGGATTGCTGGTGAAGCGAGCAAACAGTCTTTGAGAGCGTGGGTCCCGACCATCGATCACATGGTGGAGTTGCCGGAGCTTGTGAAGCTGGCATCTCGCACCCGGATGGTGTTGCTGGAGCCGACGGCCAGTACACCGCTTCAGCACGCCATTCCTGCCGGTGACGTCCCCGTGGTCCTCGTGGTGGGCCCCGAGGGGGGTATTGCTCCGGAGGAGCGAGAGGCGCTGGAACAGGCCGGCGCCGTGTCGGCGTCGTTAGGGCCTCTCGTGTTGAGAACCTCCACGGCCGGCGTCGCAGCTCTGTCGTTGATCAATCACACGTTGGGACGATTTGCGTGAAACTTTTTTCAGGCAAACCCACGGCTCTAGACTGGGCACATGACTGAAGAGGCCCGCTCCATTTTCTCGCGCATCATTGATCGCGAGATTCCCGCCAGTGTGGTTGCGGAGACAGAAACGCTCATTGCCTTCCACGATGTGGCTCCGCAAGCACCGGTTCATGTGTTGGTAGTGCCCAAAACTTCGGCGTACACCAATGTGACGGAGCTTGCTGCTGCGGACCCCGGTTTGCTCGCGGAAATGGTGTCGATGGCCCAGTCTGTTGCGGATGAACTAGCGCAAGGCGACTACCGTCTGATTTTCAACTCGGGAGCCACAGCGGGCCAAACCGTGTTTCACGTCCACGCTCACGTTCTTTCTGGCGCATTTGAAGAAGGAACTCTTGCCGGCTAAATCTTCCCCTGCCCTCAGCACATTGAGTCTTCAGCTCGATGATGTGTCGATGGTCACCGTCCTCGGCGTTAATGACACCGTGCTTGCGCTACTCGAAAAGCACTTCCCCACCGTGACCATTGCGGTGCGAGGCAACATGGTTTCCGTGACCGGCCCCGCTGAGGATGCCCAGCGCGCTAAGGATCTGCTGCACAACCTGGCCCAGGCAGCGCGCAGTAACCCGGGGCTCTCGGCCGAGGACATGGTGCGCGCGGCTCAGGCGGCGGAGGACGCTCGTATCACCCCGACCAATTTCCTCTCCGAGCCGATTCTCTCCAGCAAGGGGCGAGCGCTACGACCGAAAACCGTGGGTCAAAAGACGTATGTCGACGCTATTGATGATCACACCGTCGTTTTCGGTATTGGCCCCGCCGGTACCGGCAAAACCTATTTGGCGATGGCGAAGGCTGTTCAGGCGCTCGAGCGCAAAGAAATTGACCGCATAATTTTGACGAGGCCTGCTGTGGAAGCTGGTGAGCGCCTCGGGTTTCTCCCGGGCACCTTGAGTGACAAGATCGACCCTTATTTGCGGCCGCTCTTTGACGCTCTCCACGAGATGATGGATCCCGACTTGGTGCCCAAGCTTCTGGAGAGCGGAACGATTGAGGTTGCACCACTGGCCTACATGCGTGGACGGACCCTAAACCGGGCGTTCATCATCCTTGATGAGGCGCAAAATACGTCGCCGGAACAAATGAAGATGTTCCTCACGAGGTTGGGTTTCGAATCCAAAATGGTCATCACCGGGGACATCACCCAGGTTGATATCCCGGGTGGCAATAGCGGCTTAGCCGTCGTGGGTAGCATCCTCGAAAACATTGACGATATTCACTTTCACCACCTGGACTCGCGCGATGTGGTGCGTCATTCACTCGTGTCGGCCATCGTCGAGGCCTACGCATCACACGACGCGAGGCAGGAGAGCTCGCGTGGGCGTTGAGCTACGCAACGAATCAGGTGTGGAGGTTGATCACGCCTCACTCCAGAGTGTTCTTGCCTTCGGGATGTCCGCTCTCCGGGTCCACAAAGACGCCGAAGTAGCCGTAATTCTCGTCGATGAGGCGGCGATGGAAGAGCTCCACATTGAATGGATGGGCGAGTCGGGACCCACCGACGTCTTGAGCTTCCCCATGGATGAACTGCGTCCTGGCCCCGAGGGTGGGGACGAGGCGTTGGGCATTCTCGGGGACATCGTTCTGTGCCCCACGGTGGCTGCCGTACAAGCGGAGAGTGCCGGTCACTCCGTGATGGCGGAGCTCCGAATGCTCAGTGTTCATGGTCTGCTGCACCTTCTGGGATTTGATCACGCCGAGCCGGAGGAAGAAAAAGAGATGTTCGGGCTGCAAGCAGACATTCTCGCCCGGTTTGACCGCCACGAGCAGGCTTCGGCATGAGCGCTGTTTTCCTCATCACAGCAGTCATCCTGGTGATTCTCGGGGGCCTCCTCACGGCCATCAGCGCGGCGCTGGGCGCAGTCGGCAGGAATGAGCTCATCGACCTCGCAGCTACCAAGCACAAGCCGAAGGCGCTTCACACGCTCGCTGCGAGCATGCCGGCTCACGAGCGCGCGGTGCGCTTTGTTCGCGTGGTTATTGAGAGCATCGCTGCGGTCTTGTTGACCCTGGCGGTGTCGTCGTGGTTGGACCAGTGGTGGGAAATTTTGCTGGTCACCGGTGTCTTGCTGATCGGAATCTCGTTTGTTGTCGTGGGATCGTCACCCCGTTCCGTGGGCCAACGCCATGCCTCGGTCCTCGTGGGCTTTTTTGCCTCGTTTGTCCGCGCTATTCGTGTGGTGGTGGGTCCGCTGGCAGAGCTGCTGATCGTTGTGGGCAACATTGTTACTCCCGGCTCCGGCGGCGCGGCGGTCTCCCGCAGTGAGGACCAGTTGCGTAACTGGGTCGATGAAGCCGCCGACCAGGACATGCTCGAAGACGAGGACCGTGAACTGATTCACTCCATCTTTGAGCTTGGTGACACCATCGTGCGCGAAGTGATGGTCGCCCGCACAGACATGGTCACTGTCGAAGGAACCCACACCCTGAAAGACGTGATGGACGTCTTCTTGGAGACGGGTGTGTCACGAATTCCGGTGATCGGCAAAGACAGCGATGACGTGGTCGGCATTTGCTACCTGCGCGATGTTGCGAGAGTTCAACACGAGAAGCCTGCGGGGGCCCGGAAAACCACGATTGCCACCTTGGCGAAACCCGCCGTCTTTATTCCGGAGAGCAAGAAAGTGGATGAAACACTTCGATTCCTTCAGCGGGAGCAAAATCACCTCGCCATGGTGGTTGACGAATACGGGGGAATCGCGGGGCTCGTCACGATGGAGGATCTCATCGAGGAACTCGTGGGGGAAATCTCTGACGAATATGACCTGGATGTCGACGAAATCCTCCCGCTGGGCGCCGACAGCTACCGGGTGGCAGCAAAGTACTCGCTCGACGATCTTGCTGATGTGTATGACATCGATATCGACGAAGACGACGTCGATACCGTCGGAGGGTTGCTGACCAAACTCGTGGGTCGCCTGCCGGAGGCTGGCTCTGCTGGTGAGACGGCGTATCTGCGTCTTGTGGCGGAGGCTCCCGCCGGTCGCCATCAGCGTGTGTCATGGATTCGGGTGTACCCCACCCAAGCCTGGCTGGAGAAGCGGGCGCTTCGCGAAGAGATCGATCAGGCCCGCACGGGCGAGATTCCGCTGCCATGAGTGCCAAGCCCGGTTTTCGCGCAGGTTTTGTGACGTTTGTGGGGCGCCCCAACGTAGGCAAGTCCACCCTGATGAACGCGCTGGTGGGGGACAAGATCGCCATTACCTCCTCTAAGCCTCAGACGACGAGGATGGCGATCAGGGGAATTGCCCACCGCGATGAGGGACAACTCATCATCGTGGACACTCCGGGGATTCACCGACCACGGACGCTTCTGGGCCAGCGACTCAACGATGTTGTGGCCCACACCCTGGGGGAGGTGGACGTGATTGCCCTGTGTATTCCTGCAACGGACCCGGTTGGCCCGGGAGACAGATTCATCGCTGACAGTATTCGGGAATACCCCCGGGCGACCAAAATCGCGCTCGTCACCAAAACGGATATTGCATCGCCCAACGTCATCGCGGAACGCCTGCTTGAAGTCAGCGAACTGGGGGACTGGGCCACCATCATCCCGGTGTCAGGGCACACGGGTGAGCAACTGGACATTCTGGTGAAAGAAATCCTCGCCCACTTGCCAGAATCAGAGCCCCTCTACGAGGCGGACACGACATCGGAGCAGAGCCTTGAAACGCGGATGGGCGAGTTGATTCGAGAAGCGACCCTTGAGGGGGTCTCCGACGAGCTACCCCACTCCATTGCGGTCACCATTGATGAGATGGTGGAGCGCGACGATGGCCTTCTGCAGATCTATGCAAACTTGTGGGTCGAGCGGGACAGCCAAAAAGGCATTGTCATTGGTCATAAAGGCACGAAACTCAAGGAGATTGGATCCGAGGCGCGTGCGGGGATCGAACAACTGTTGGGGCGCCGTGTGCACTTGGCCATTCATGTGAAAGTATCCAAAGAGTGGCAGCGCGATGCCCGCAAACTCGACAAATTGGGGCTGTAGGGGCTTTTCGTCCCCATGGTGGGCGTGTTAGCCTAAAACTGTGAACATCGAGCTTCTCCTCCTTCCCCGCCGCGCCGGGGTCCTTTACTAGGCCATCCCCGTCGCGGCTGAGCAGCCCTCTGGCCACCACCTCCGACCGGGAAGAACGTTCATGATTAACCACCAACAGGCATCCTCGATGCCCATCCACAAATATCGCGCTTATCACGAGTCCTACCCACTCGACTTGACCGATCGCACCTGGCCTGATGCCCACATCACGGCGGCACCGCGCTGGTGTGCAGTAGACCTGCGAGATGGCAATCAGGCCCTGATTGACCCGATGAGCCCCGAGCGCAAGCGGGTCATGTTCGATTTGCTGGTCAAAATGGGCTACAAAGAAATTGAGGTGGGGTTCCCCTCGGCCTCGCAAACAGATTTCGATTTTGTCCGAAGCCTCATCGAGGGTGATGCGATTCCCGAGGATGTCACCATCCAGGTATTGACCCAAGCGCGCGAGCACTTGATCAAGCGGACCTACGAGTCATTGATGGGCGCCAAGCAGGCCATCGTCCATCTCTATAACTCCACGAGTACATTGCAACGCGAAGTGGTGTTCCGCACCGACGAGCAGGGCATCATCGACATCGCTCTTGAGGGTGCCAGGTTGTGCCGATCAATGGAATCCCTGGTGCCTGGAACCCAGATTTACTACGAATATTCCCCCGAAAGCTATACGGGCACAGAGCTCGAATTTGCCGCCAGGGTATGCAATGAAGTCCTGGAAATTCTTGAGCCCACACCCGAGCGCAAGGTCATCATCAATCTCCCGGCAACGGTGGAGATGGCAACGCCGAACCGGTATGCCGATTCCATTGAGTGGATGTCGCGACACCTGAACCACCGGGAGAACGTGATTTTGAGCCTTCACCCCCACAACGACCGCGGTACGGCGGTTGCGGCAGCGGAGCTTGGCTACATGGCCGGGGCAGACCGGATTGAAGGGTGCCTGTTCGGCAATGGAGAGCGCACCGGGAATGTGGACTTGGTGGCGCTGGGCATCAACCTTTTCACCCAAGGAATTGACCCCCAGATCGACTTCAGCGACCTGGACGAGATCAAACGAACGGCCGAATACTGCAACCAGCTCAGCGTCCACGAGCGAAGCCCCTGGGCGGGGGATCTGGTGTACACCGCGTTCAGCGGTTCTCATCAGGATGCCATCAAAAAAGGCTTCGAAGCCATGGAGGCAAAGGCTCGCGAACTCGGAGTCGGCGTGGATGATTTGGAATGGGCCGTGCCCTACCTCCCCGTGGACCCGAAGGACTTGGGCCGGACCTACGAAGCGGTCATCCGCGTAAATTCTCAATCAGGGAAAGGTGGGGTCAGCTATCTGTTGAAGACTGACCACGCACTGGACTTGCCGAGGAAGCTCCAGATCGAATTTTCGCAGGTGGTGCAGTCCAAGACGGATGCCGAGGGCGGCGAGGTCACGAGTGACGACATTTGGACCATCTTCCAAGACGAGTACCTGCCGGCAACAGATCAGGGTGCCAAATGGGGTCACTATGAGCTGCTGTCAACACGGTCGGCCAGCGACATGGACGGCGAGGTATCCCTGGAGGTCAAACTGCGCCAAGGGGAGGAAGAATCTGAGGCAGCGGGGGCTGGTAACGGTCCCATTGCGGCGTTCCTAGGGATTCTCGGCAACCGAGGGGTATCGATCAGGCTGTTTGACTACGTCGAGCACACCCTGAGCGCGGGAGGCGATGCTCTGGCCGCCGCGTATGTCGAATTGGACGTCAACGGTCGCACCCTGTGGGGTGTCGGTATTGATGGGGACATTTCTACAGCTTCGCTCAAAGCCATTGTCTCGGCGGTGAACCGCGCTCTCCGCCTCGAGCAGAGTGCGGGAGCGCTCGTGGGCGCACACTCCTAGGTCAGGAACACCAGCAACCACGCTCTCGAGTGTGAGCTGTTGAGCAAGGGATACTAGAGGCGTGCCAACATATCGGGATGACGCCATCGTATTGAGGGCGCACCTGCTTGGGGAGGCCGACAAAATCCTCACCCTGTTGTGCAAGAACAAGGGCAAAGTTCGGGCAGTCGCCAAGGGTGTGCGCAAAACGACAAGTCGTTTTGGTGCCCGACTGGAGTCCTTCAATGTGGTTGATGCGCAGTTCTATGAAGGAAAAAGCCTCGATATCGTGCAGCAAGCCGAAACCATTGGCGGTTACTCCAGTGCGATCGGCAGCGACTACTCCAAATACACGGCCGCCATGGTGATGGTGGAAACAGCGGATAGCTTGAGCGACCACGATTACCAGCAGGCGCACTACATGCTGCTGCTCGGTGGGTTGAGAGCCTTGGCCGCGGGAGAGCACGCCTCGGGTCACATTGTCGATAGTTACCTGTTGAGGGCGCTCGCGCTTGCTGGATGGTCACCAAGCTTGGATGTGTGTGCGGTGAGCGGTGAGCCCGGTGACCATCGGGCTTTTGATGTCTCGCTGGGAGGGGTTGTCGCCGATGCTGTCGCGCCACCTGGTTCGCCACGGCTGCAGGCAGGGTCGAAGGAGTTGCTTCAGGCGCTGCTCGAAGGTCAGTGGGAGGGTGTCGAGACCGCGGAAAGCTCAGTCACCCAGCAGGTCTCGGGAATCATTGCTGCCTACACGCAGTTCCATCTCGAGAAACATGTGCGCTCCTTTGCTCACCTGGATCGAACCGCGCAGCCACAGGAGTCACGCCCATGAGCGACATGCTGCCGGTGAACTGGACCGGGGCCGAACCTCCCGCCTTTGACGAGGCCGCCGTGCCCGCTCACGTGGCGATCGTGATGGATGGAAACGGTCGCTGGGCAAACGCCCAAGGTTTGACCCGGGTTGAGGGCCACAAAGCGGGTGAGGCGGCTCTGCTCGATGTTGTTGCAGGCGCGCTTCAAGCCGGAATCTCCCACCTGTCGGTCTATGCGTTTTCCACCGAGAACTGGAATCGCTCTCCGGAAGAGGTGCGCTTCCTCATGGGGTTCAACCGTGATGTTCTCCGGCGCCGAAGAGACCAGCTCAACGCGTGGGGTGTGAGAATCCGCTGGTCGGGTAGAAAACCCAGGTTGTGGTCCACCGTTATCAAGGATTTAGAAAAAGCCGAAGAGCTGACCGCCGGTAACAGTGACCTCACTCTCACCATGTGCGTCAATTACGGGGGACGTGCGGAAATTGTGGACGCTATCCGTACCATTTCCGAGTCTGTGGGCCGTGGTCGGCTGTCACCCTCGCGGATCACGGAGAAAACTGTGGCGCGTCACCTCTATGTGCCCGAGCAGCCTGATGTTGACCTGTTTCTTCGAACCTCCGGGGAGCGTCGCACCAGTAACTTCTTGCTGTGGCAGAGCGCCTACGCAGAAATGGTGTTTCTTCCCACACTCTGGCCCGATATGACGCGTGTCCAGCTTTGGGAGGCCATTGAGGAGTACCAGCGTCGAACCCGTCGTTTTGGCGGAGCGATTGATGAACCGTCTGAGGGAAACCAGGCCCCTCGGTAGGATGGGCACCAGCCCGCACCACGTTTTTCTTACCCTAGGGAGCCCCTCTTGGCACCACAAAGCAAGCTCGACAGTGTCATTGCTCTCGCAAAGCGTCGGGGTTTTGTGTATCAGTCGGGCGAAATTTACGGTGGCTCGCGTTCCGCCTGGGATTACGGCCCCCTGGGCGTCGAGCTGAAAGAAAACATCAAACGTCAGTGGTGGCGACACATGGTCACCACTCGAGCCGATGTTGTCGGTCTGGATTCAGCGGTCATTTTGCCGACCGCCGTCTGGAATGCCTCCGGGCACGTCGATGTTTTCAGCGACCCACTCGTGGAGTGTCTGTCCTGCCATAAGCGCTATCGAGCAGATCACCTGCTCGAAGAGTTTGAGGAGAAAAAAGGCCGGGCTCCTGAAAATGGTTTGGCGGACATCGCCTGCCCGCACTGTGGCAACAAGGGTTCATTCACGGAACCCAAAGAGTTCAGCGGACTGCTGAAGACCTATTTGGGCCCTGTTGCGGATGAGGAAGGGATGCACTACCTCCGGCCAGAAACGGCGCAGGGGATTTTCGTGAACTTTAACAACGTCGTTCAAACCGCTCGGGTAAAGCCTCCTTTTGGAATCGCCCAGATCGGAAAGAGCTTCCGCAACGAAATCACCCCCGGTAATTTCATTTTCCGGACGCGCGAGTTCGAGCAAATGGAAATGGAGTTCTTCGTGAAGCCGGGGGAGGATGAAACCTGGCACCAGTACTGGATTGACCAGCGGTTTGCCTGGTACACGGAGCTGGGTATCAACCCCGACAACCTGCGCCTCTATGAACACCCCGCGGAGAAGTTGTCCCACTATTCGAAACGAACGGTGGACATTGAGTACCGCTTTGGTTTCCCCTCCGGTGAGTTTGGGGAGCTCGAAGGCGTGGCTAACCGCACTGACTTCGATCTGTCAACCCACAGCAAGCATTCGGGCACCGATCTGTCCTATTTCGATCAAGCTCTCGACGAGCGTTGGACGCCCTATGTCATCGAGCCCGCTGCCGGATTGACGCGCTCACTTATGGCCTTCCTGGTTGACGCCTACGCGGAAGATGAAGCCCCCAACGCCAAAGGCGGAGTCGACAAGCGAACGGTTCTTCGCCTGGACCGTCGTTTGGCGCCCACTAAAGTGGCGGTATTACCACTCTCGCGTCACGAAGATCTGTCTCCATTGGCTCAGCGGGTTGCCGACGACCTGCGTCAATACTGGGCTGTGGAATTCGACGATGCTGGCGCTATCGGGCGACGCTACCGCCGTAACGACGAAGTGGGCACTCCGTTTGCCGTCACTGTGGACTTTGACTCGATGACGGATAACGCCGTGACCATTCGCGAGAGAGACACAATGGCGCAGGAGCGGGTGTCGTTGGACCAGCTGCAGGGATACCTGGCTCAAGCGTTGATCGGAGCGTAACCATGTCCGGCGTTGCTGCTGTGGACAAGCCGCTGGCCATTGGGCCGCTCTCGCTCAGCATTCCGGTGGTCCTTGCCCCTATGGCCGGCATCACCAACACCGCTTTTCGTCGACTGTGCCGGGAATACGGTGCGGGCCTCTACGTTTCCGAAATGATTACCTCGCGGGCGTTGGTGGAGCGAACTCCGACGAGCATGCGATTAATCAAACACCACGAATCCGAAACGCCTCGAAGTATCCAGCTCTACGGGGTGGACCCGGCGACGGTGTCGGAGGCCGTGTCCTTCCTCGTGGGGGAGGACCTCTGCGACCACATTGATTTGAATTTTGGTTGCCCAGTTCCCAAAGTGACAAAAAAAGGTGGAGGAGCTGCGCTCCCCTGGAAAAAGAGCCTGTTTCGTCAAATTGTCGAGGGAGCGGTTGCCTCCGCGGGGGATATTCCCGTCACAGTCAAAATGCGCAAAGGGATTGACGACAGTCACCTGACCTTCATGGAGGCGGGTAAAGCCGCTGAAGGAGCCGGCGTCGCATCCATCGCGTTACACGCGAGGACTGCCTCGCAGTATTACTCGGGCAAAGCTGACTGGGATGCCATCGGGGAGTTGAAATCGAGCATTTCCAGTATTCCTGTTCTAGGAAATGGCGACATCTGGAAAGCCGAAGATGCGATCGCCATGGCTGCGCAGAGTGATTGTGACGGAGTAGTGGTGGGTCGAGGTTGTTTGGGTCGGCCGTGGCTGTTTGGCGACCTACAGGAGGCATTCCGGGGGAGCGAGAAGCGCTACCGTCCCGGTGTGGCGGAGGTTGCCCGGGCTTTTCGACGGCATGCAGAACTTCTCGTGGAGTTCTTTGACGGCGAGGAAGACCGGGCATGCCGGGATATTCGAAAACACGTCGCCTGGTACTTCAAGGGATACCCCGTGGGCGGGGACCTCCGCGCGCGCTTGGCGACGGTCGAATCGCTCGCTCAATTAGATGATTTTCTGGGTGAGCTGGATCTTGAGGGTGAGTATCCCGGGGACGGGGTGGAGGGCCCTCGAGGGCGTCAAGGATCACCCAAGAAAACTGCTCTGCCAGAGAACTGGCTGGACTCCCAGGAGCTCTCGTCCAGTCAGCGCAGCGCGCTGCATTTAGCGGAGGTGGATTCCAGTGGTGGTTAACACAGACGCTCTCGATCGTGAACGCTTTGTTCCCGAAAACAGTTCCTCGCACCGGAGTGACTTTGCGAGGGATCGCGGTCGACTGTTGCACTCGTCCGCCCTGCGCCGCCTGGCGGCGAAAACTCAAGTGCTCTCGCCCTCAGGCGGGCTCGACTTCGCGCGCAATCGACTGACCCACTCGCTCGAGGTGGCGCAGATAGGGCGAGAACTCGCCTCTCGCTTGGGTCTGGATGCTGATGTGGTGGAAACGGCCTGCCTCGCCCATGACATTGGCCACCCACCGTTCGGGCACAACGGTGAGCGAGCTCTCTCCGAGTGGGCCAGTGACTGCGGGGGTTTTGAGGGAAATGCTCAGACGTTCCGGCTTCTGGTGCGGTTGGAGCCCAAAGTTCATGATGAACACGGCATCTCCCGGGGGCTCAACCTCACGCGGGCCAGTTTGTTGGCAACGATGAAGTACCCCTGGGGCGTGTCGAGCGCTGAGGTGGACCCGAGTGGGAGGGCAAAATTTGGCGCCTACCCCGAGGATGACGACGTTTTTCAGTGGGCCAGGCAAGGACGGCGCGAGCGAGAGTTAACCCCGGAAGCGCAGGTCATGGATTTCTCCGATGACGTGGCCTATTCAGTCCACGACTTTGAAGACGCCATTGTGAATGGCTATATCGAACCGGCTAGTTTGGGCGCGCCGAGCACGCAAACTGAGGTTTTTGCGGGGATGGGCCCGTGGGTGGGCGATATGCCTGCAGACCGTGCCGAGGCAGCGTGGGATCGACTCGCAGACGTTTGGAAAGTCGTGCGCGACTATCAGGGCACCCGTCAAGACCTGGGCGTGCTCAAAAATGTGACGAGCACGCTTATTGGGCGGTTTGCCTCCCGGGCGGAGCTTCACCCAGGAGAGGGCAGTGCGATGTCTGTTGCGATTCCCCAGACAACTCTGGACGAAATTCTCCTCCTGAAGGCCATTGTTGCGGTGCATGTGATGTCCCACACCGCGCGCCAACCCCTGTACCTTCACCAGCGCGATGTTCTGAAATCTCTTGCGGATGCGATCTTCGCTGAACCCCAGCACCTCGATGCCGTTTTTTCCGAGGATTACCGCCGCGCTGAGGACACCGCCGGTCAGAAACGCGTGATCGTTGACCAGGTCGCCTCCCTCACGGATCAGTCCGCCTTGGCGCTGTACGAGCGCCTCGGTTTTGCGTAGCAGTCTGCGCGTGGGGATACTCCGGGTCCCTTCCGCGCGCCGTAACTAGACTGAGGGCGTGGCGGGGAAAATCAAACGTAGCGATATCGATGAGGTGCGCACGCGCATCAATATCGCTGACGTTGTGGGCGATTACGTCACCCTCAAAACCGCCGGTTCCGGTTCCATGAAGGGCTTGTGTCCCTTTCACGATGAACGCAGCCCCAGTTTTCACGTTCGCCCGCAGGCTGGTTTTTACCATTGCTTTGGCTGCGGTGAGGGTGGAGACGTTTACTCGTTCCTGCAAAAAATGGACCACCTCAGCTTTCAGGAATCCGTTGAGCGTCTGGCGGGGAAACTGGGCTACACGCTTCATTACGAGGAGGGCGGCACAGCTCCTGACACCAGCAATCGGACCCGCCTGTTGGCAGCCAACAGTGCCGCGGAAGCCTTTTTCCGAGAGCAGTTGTTGACCGCTGAAGCGGAAATAGGCCGGGTGTTCTTGGGCGAGCGGGGCTTTGACGCTCTGGCTGCGGAGAAATTCGGTGTGGGGTACGCGCCGAACTCGTTTGATGCACTCTCCAAGCACCTCACTTCTCAGGGCTTCACCATTCCCGAGCTCGTCGAGGCCGGCGTCCTTTCTCAGGGTGACCGTGGGTCATATGACCGTTTTCGGGGCCGCCTCGTGTGGCCGATTCGGGATGTCTCCGGGCAGACCATCGGGTTTGGCGCTCGCAAGTTACGCGAGGATGACCAGGGACCCAAATACTTGAACACCCCGGAGACGCCGGTCTACCACAAGTCACGCGTCCTGTACGGGCTGGACCTCGCCAAGCGCGATATCTCGCGCAACCGGCAGGTAGTGATTGTCGAGGGGTACACCGATGTGATGGCCTGCCATATGGCAGGAATCACAACGGCCATTGCTACCTGCGGGACAGCATTCGGGTCGGATCACATCACCGTGGTGCGGCGTGTTCTGGGTGACACCGACGACCCGGCGCAGGGATCACGAGGTGAGGTGATTTTCACTTTCGACCCCGATGAAGCCGGCCAGAAAGCGGCATCGCGTGCGTTTGCTGAGGAATCACGTTTTGCCGCACAGACCTTTGTCGCGGTGCCCCCGGAGGGGTTAGACCCCTGTGATGTTCGCATTCAGCGCGGTGATCAGGCCTTACGCGAGGTCATTAGCTCTCGGTCTCCAATGTATGAGTTCATGATCAAACAGGTGATGAACTCCTGTGACCTGAATACCGTTGAGGGGCGAAGCAACGCGCTTCGCATGGCGACGCCCATCGTGGCGAAAATTCGTGACCGTGTGATTCGTGACGGCTATTCGCGGGAGCTCGCCGGATGGCTAGGCATGAACCCCGATGATGTGGCGCGCGAGATTCGCCAGGCTCCCGTAAAACCCAGCGCTCCCGCCTATTCCAACTCTCCCGTCGCCCCGGGGGCTACCGCTCCGGCGGAAGAAGCCCCCTATCAACTCTCCTCGCTGTCCAAAGACCCGGTGACGGCGCTGGAGCGAGATGGCCTAATGGTCTTGCTTCAGCACCCCGACAAGGTTGCTATCGAGCGCGCGAGCGCTGTCCTGGCAACCCAGTTCTCCCATGGTGCGTTGGCACTGGTCCGAGATGCCATGGTGTCTGCGATGGACTACTACACGACCCCTCAATGGGTTGCCCAGGTCACCGAAGAAACGCCCCCGGCGTTATCAACGTTGGTCGGGCAATTAGCGGTTGCGCCACTGCCCGAGCAGTCGGGTCACACCGAGCGTTACTGCGACGGGATTACCTCCTCACTCCTGGACCGTGAGTTGTTGCGTCGAAAAGCAGAAGTCTTGGGCGCTCTCCAGCGCAGTGATCCCACCGGAGACCCCGACAACTATCGTGCGCTCCAAGAATCGTTAGTGTCCCTGGAGAAAGATCGACGTGAGCTGAGGGGGGAGTAGTGGGACAGCATCGCGAACGCGTCCCCGAGGTGCTCACCCACCGACAGCTCGTGGGCGGACCCATCTCTCTGGCACCGGAAGCCACGGATTTTTTCGTGGATGCGGCGAAGGGCTCGGGCGTCGACATCGTTCCCCTGGGTCCCGAAACACGAGGACTCGTGTGGTTGAGCGAGCAACGTGCCGACGAGCTCCAGGAAATCCTCGATCAGCACCCTGGTATTTCGTGGCTACAGCTCCCGTGGGCTGGGGTTGATGCGTTTGCGACCGTACTGAAAGGTATTGCCGCACGCCCCGAGGGGCAGAGACCAGTCGTTACGTCGGCAAAGGGTGCTTACTCCGAACCCGTGGGCGAGCATGCTTTGGCCCTTGTTCTGGCGTCCTTGCGAGAA
>JAHEGA010000040.1:9264-26804 GCA_024639925.1 Microbacteriaceae bacterium | reverse complement strand
ATCAATCACGCGAAGCGTGATGTGGGGCGAGGGCATCGAGTGATGCAATCGTTCGCCGCAAAAAAGTATCAACCACCAGGTGGTGAGGGAGCGTTCTACGACGCTGGGAACAACAGGTTGTCCACCAATAACCCCATCCTAGGCGCGAAACGCTATGTCTGCGCTGTGGGCTCTTTCGATGAGGTCCCGCGGGGGCATGCGATTAGGGCAACAGATCCTTCATGTTGTTGTAAATCATGTTCGAGGCAAGGTCGGGGGAGAGGTGGTTCATGTGCCAGAGCGCCTTGGCGTCAGATCCAATAACAACCCGCTTTTTGCGACCGAGGACGGCGTCGACAATGGCAATACCTGCGTCTTTCGGGTCGACCACTTTGCGCTCTCCCGCGTCTTCGGCGCCCGCCATATCCAGGCCCGAGTTCCCGGCGATGTTGGTGCCAATCGCCCCGGGGTAAATGACCGTCATGCTGACCTTCGAGTCGCGCAGTTCTGACCGCAGCCCCTCGCTCAGCAGGTTGATACCGGCTTTGGTGGCGCCGTAGAGAGTCTGGCCGGGGACAGGTGCGTATGACCCCATGGACGACACGTTCGCCAGGTAGGCCTCTGGCCGTGCGAGCAGTCCCGGCAAAAACGCTTTGATGAGGTTCAGGGGGCCGTGGAAATTGACGTCAACAACCCGGTCGATATCCCCAAAGTCCAGATCGTTGATCCGGACGAAGGGCTGGATTATGCCGGCAACGTTGATCAAGCCATCGACTTCTCCCAAAGCTTTCGTGACCTTCGGGGGGAGCGCCACCACGGCGTTCCGGTCGGTGATGTCGAGGGCAAAGGGCGCGAAACGGCTTGCGTCGGCGCCCGCTAGTTCAGCGGTTTCCTGAAGCCACTCTTTATTGATGTCGAGCCCCGCAACGGATGCTCCGCGGGTCAAAAGTTCCAGAGTGACTTCCCGCCCGATGCCATTGCCGGCTCCGGTGACCACAAATGTGTGATTTTTCCCGCTCATCACTATCTCCTCCTCGTTGCCGCAATACTAGAGCGAGGGGACTGGTGCGACGTGTCAATCCGTCGACTCCAGCTCGCGGGCGGGTAGCGTGGAGTAATGGCTGCACAGAGCCCCTCGTCGCGCGCTCGCGCCACCTCGAACCGCAAGGGCACCTCCACCACATCGGGCAAACGGACCCCGAAATCGGGTGCACCCACCCCTCAGAGATCTGGTGGGCCATCGCCCATTCGAGTGGGTTGGCTGGCCGTGGCTGGTTTTGTCGGCCAGGGGTTTCGGGTCTTCTCTTCGGAGCTCGTGGCTAAAGAGGACCGACGCGATGGAATCCCCTTCGCTCTGCTGTTGTTTGCGATCGCCGGCATCGTCATCGAATGGTTCAATTACAACCAAACGTGGGCCCTAACTCTGAACACTTACACGGTCGGGGGAGCGCTCGGAAGGCTCGCTTTTGCTTTGCCCGTGATCCTTGTCGCACTGGCGGTGTGGCTTTTTAGGCATCCCTCCAGCGTGTACACCAACGGTCGTGTGGGGATTGGTCTGGTCTTGTTGGTGGCGTCCATTAGCGGCATGACCCATCTGGCTCTGGGCCGCCCCGCACCGGGAAGCGCCAGTTTTGCTGAGCTTTCGGCTGCAGGTGGGGTGCTGGGGTGGCTCGTGGCCGAGCCCTTCGTGTTTATTGGGGCGGCGACGGTCTACCTTGCGTGGCCCGTCATGGTGCTGTTTCTCCTGACGTCCGTGTTGATCATGACCAAAACCCCACCCAACAAAATCGTGTCTCGAAGCCAAGAGGCCTACGCCTACCTGTTTGGGGTTGACCTCTCGGAGGTGGCGCGGAAGAAAAAGAAGGATGAGGCGACCCCCGGGGTGGAATTCGGCACGCTCAGCGACTTGGGCCTTGACATGTCGAACCCTGATTCGATGCCGTGGTGGCGCCGGGGCAAAAAGGATAAGCAGGATGCTTTCGATTCACCACTGGTGAGTACGGTGCCAGAAGACACCGGCGCCGTAGAGACCCAAGAAGACCTGCTAGAACAGTTGCGAAAAGCAGAAGAGGCGCTTGCCCAGGCCACGGCACCGGTCGCGCCGCCAGAGCCGGTAGCGCAAGGGGCCGAGGCCCCGCCGGTGGCGATTCCCTCGAATAAGCCCTATCGTCTTCCTTCGCCCACGGTTCTGGTTCCTGGCACCCCGCCAAAATCTCGAAGCGCAGCCAATGACACTGTGGTGGCGGCCATCACCAGTGTGTTCGAACAGTTCGATGTCAATGCGACTGTGGTGGATTTCACCAGGGGACCCTCGGTCACCCGGTATGAAGTGGAGCTGGGATCGGGAACCAAAGTGGAGCGGGTGACCGCCCTGTCGAAGAACATCGCCTATGCGGTGGCCTCGAATGAAGTGAACATTCTCTCGCCCATTCCCGGAAAGTCAGCGATCGGTGTGGAAATTCCCAACTCTGATCGCGAAATTGTGTCGTTGGGCGACGTATTGAGCTCGTCGGTCGCCACCTCTGATGTTCACCCCATGGTGATCGGTGTTGGAAAAGACGTGGAGGGCGGCTTTGTCGCCGCGAACTTGGCAAAGATGCCGCACCTTCTTGTTGCCGGTGCCACGGGGAGCGGTAAGTCGAGCTTTATCAATTCGATGATCACCTCGTTGTTGATGAGGGCGACACCCGCCGAAGTCCGCATGGTGCTCGTGGACCCCAAGCGTGTGGAACTTGCCGCCTATCAGGGTGTGCCCCACCTCATTACGCCGATCATTACGAATCCGAAACGTGCCGCCGAAGCGCTGCAGTGGGTCGTCAAAGAAATGGACATGCGCTATGACGACCTCGCCAGTTTCGGATTTAAACACATCGATGAATTCAACCGGGCAGTCTTGGCCGACGAGATTGTCTTGCCGGTCGGTAGCGAGAGGGTCTTGCGCCCCTACCCCTACCTCTTGGTGGTGGTCGACGAGCTGGCCGATCTCATGATGGTGGCCCCGCGCGATGTCGAGGAATCGATTGTGCGCATCACTCAGCTCGCCCGTGCGTCCGGGATCCACTTGGTGTTGGCCACCCAGCGCCCCAGCGTGGACGTCGTCACCGGGCTTATCAAAGCCAACATTCCCGCCCGTCTTGCCTTTGCCGTCTCGAGCATGACCGACTCACGGGTGATTTTGGATCAGCCGGGGGCTGACAAACTCATCGGCCAGGGCGATGCCCTGTTCTTGCCGCAGGGAGCGGGTAAACCCAACCGTGTCCAAGGCGCCTGGGTGTCGGAGAAGGAAGTGTCTGCTGTGGTGGCCCACGTCAAGCAGCAGGCGAACCCCGAATACCGCGCGGACGTTGCCGAGGCTGCGGGTGGCGGCAAAGTGATCGACGCCGACATTGGCGATGACTTGGACGTTCTCCTTCAGGCCACTGAGCTGGTGGTGAGCACCCAGTTTGGTTCCACCTCCATGTTGCAGCGGAAGCTGCGCGTGGGATTTGCCAAAGCCGGTCGGCTGATGGATTTGCTCGAATCGCGGTCCATCGTGGGGCCCTCGGAGGGTTCCAAAGCCCGAGACGTCCTGGTCACCCCCGATCAGCTCCCGCAGGTTCTTGCCTCTCTGCGCGGTGATGACACGCCTGTGGCAGCACCCAGCGAGGATCACCTCACCCAGGAAATCGTCCCGCCGCAGGCGCCCGCGCCCAAATCTGCCGGTGATCACCTGGTTCACGACCAGGATGACCCCATTGATCAGATGACGGCGGGGTACCCGGAAGTCGTCGATGAGGGCGAGGAAGACGCCTGGAAGCTCACCGGTCGGGACTAGTTGGTGGCCACCCACTCACCCCAGGAGAGCCCTTTTCGAGGGCGTGTACTCGCGCGGGGTGAGAGCCCCGCGAGCATTGCCAATATCGCGAACATCATTACGGTGGCGCGCATCGCGCTCACCCCTGTTTTTCTTGTTGCGGTGCTGGTGGATGAGGGTCAACACGGTCCCTGGCGCTGGGCGGCAGCACTACTTTTTATCTTTGCGATTGCGACGGACGGTGTTGATGGCGCACTGGCGCGTTCGCGAAACCTCGTGACCCCACTAGGAATCTTGCTCGACCCGATTGCGGACAAGGTCCTCATTGGGGGGGCGCTGGTCGCTCTCGCGTGGGTGGGTGAATTGCCGTGGTGGGTTGTCGCGGTCATTCTGGGTCGCGAAGTTGGAATTACTGTCTTTCGCTTCCTGCGTCTGCGAGACCGCGTTATTCCGGCTTCTCGCGGGGGGAAGCTCAAAACAATCATTCAATCCGTTGCTGTGTCCTCCTGGCTGTTGCCCACCTGGGTGTTCGCGGGTTCGTGGGTGTTTGTCGCCAACGATGTGCTGATGGGGGCTGTCGTGGTGATCACTCTCTGGACTGGTATTGACTACCTCGTGAAAGGTGCGAAGGCTCCTCGTGAATCCTGAGGCCGAGCGCATCATCGCCCTGGGGGTTGCTCACCAGGTCACCGTGTCGTGCGCAGAGTCCCTCACTGGCGGTGATGTCGCCTCCGCGCTGGTCTCTATCCCCGGCGCCTCGGCCGTGTTGCGCGGTGGCCTCGTGGCCTATCACTCAGATCTCAAATCTCGCCTGCTGGGTGTTGACGCGAGCGAGCTGGCGCAGGGCGGTGCCGTGAGTGCCGCTGTTGCCCGCGCGATGGCGGAGGGTGCTGCGGATCTGATGGGGTCGGATTATGCCGTTGCCACCACGGGTGTCGCCGGGCCGGATCCCGACCCGGTTTCCGGCCTCGAACCCGGCGTTGTCTTTATTGCTGTCGCGGGTTCTGGTTTGGGGACTTGGGTCCGAGAGCTTCGCTACTCGGGTCCGCGAGACGAGATTCGGGGCCTTGCCACCCGAGCCGCCCTGCAGGGTCTTCACGATGCTCTGTCCCACGATTACCCCCTCTAGCGAGCGAGAAACGTTCAGCATCTACTCAGGGAGTTCCCCGACGAGCGCAAGGTGGTTGTCGCTAGGGTAGAAACATCTCACTACGAGAGCAAATACAAAGGAGGTGCCCCGTGGTGTTAATGAGACACGAAATCGGCGATGTCCTTCGTGACTTCCGCCAGCAAAAAGGCGCAACTCTGCGCCAGGTTTCCAGCAGCGCGAGCGTTGCTCTGGGCTACCTCAGCGAGGTAGAGCGTGGCCAAAAGGAAGCTTCCAGTGAAATCTTGGCGTCCATCGCCGAAGCCCTGGACATTCCGCTCTCCACGATCCTGCACGAGGTAAGCGACCGGCTGTCGGTTTTCGAACAGATGGTGCCCTCCTCGACCGTTCCCGACACTCTTCCCGATGAATTGCTGGCGCAGTTCGATTCGGATCTGTCTGTTCGCTAGTGACCAGAAGCGAGTTTCATCTCGCCGTTGCCGATGAATTTGGCGACACCCAGGGTCGCGCGTTGGTTCGGGAGATGGTGCTGAGCCCGCTTGGGCACCGTAGCGCGCACGACGCGCTGGAGGACGGTGTTCTTCCCAAAGACGTCTGGGCGGCGCTGTGTGATGCCATGCAGGTGCCCTTGTCTCGGCGGCACGGCGTAGGGCACCGCCAGCCAGTGGGCGACACGCCTGCCTAAGACGTTCGAATATTCGTTCGAATGACGCTAGGGTCGTCCACAGAGAGCGAAAGAGGGTTTCTGTCCTCATTTTCGGTTCCCGCCGCAGCACGTGTCGGGTGTCGACTTTAGGTTAGGGCCACCTCTCGACTCCCACGCCTTGTCGAGATTCCACCCACCTTCCGGGGTGTGGTGGGGGACGACAGCCGATAGGCAGCCGAACACGAAAAGAAGCAGGAGAACCACATGACCGCAGCCACTGATCGCGAAAAAGCCCTCGAGGCAGCTCTCGCGCAAATCGACCGTCAGTTTGGAAAAGGGTCGGTCATGCGACTCGGTTCTGACGAGCGCCCACCCGTCCCTGTCATCCCGACCGGTTCGATCGCCCTGGATGTTGCCCTCGGAATTGGGGGTCTGCCCCGAGGCCGCATTATTGAGATTTATGGCCCCGAGTCCTCGGGTAAAACCACACTGACGCTCCACGCCATTGCGAACACCCAAGCTAATGGCGGAATTGCCGCGTTTGTGGATGCCGAGCATGCGCTGGACCCCGAATACGCGAAGGCACTCGGCGTTGACATCGACCAGCTTCTCGTTTCCCAACCGGACACCGGAGAGCAGGCTCTCGAAATCGCCGACATGTTGGTGCGATCCGGCTCCGTCGACCTGGTGGTCATCGACTCGGTGGCAGCACTGGTGCCCCGTGCGGAAATCGAAGGCGACATGGGTGACACCCACGTTGGCCTGCAGGCGCGTTTGATGTCCCAAGCACTGCGGAAGCTGACCGGTGGTTTGAACCAGACGGGTACCACCATGATCTTCATCAACCAGTTGCGCGAAAAGATCGGTGTCTTCTTTGGGAGTCCCGAGACCACCTCTGGCGGTAAAGCACTGAAGTTTTACGCCTCGGTACGACTCGACATTCGCCGCATTGAGACCCTCAAGGAGGGCACGGATGCCGTGGGTAACCGAACTCGAGTGAAGGTCGTCAAGAACAAGATGGCACCACCGTTCAAGCAGGCCGAGTTCGACATTCTCTATGGCAGCGGTATTTCTCGCGAAGGGAGCCTTATCGACTTCGGTGTCGAACACGACATCGTCAAGAAGTCGGGTGCGTGGTACACCTACGACGGTGACCAACTGGGTCAAGGAAAAGAGAACGCCCGCAAGTACCTCATCCAGAACGCTGAGACGGCCAACGAAATCGAGCGCAAGATTTTGACCGCCCTGGGTGTTGGCACCGTTCAGGCCGTGGAGCCCCTCGCGGAGGAAAAACCTGAAGCTCCCGTCGAGTCGCTCGAAGAAAAAATCACCGAGCGCGCCGCGCAGGGCGCATAGTCATGAAGCCTCACGCGGAGCAGGGGGCAGAAGATGCCACCATCATTCCTTTCCCCCTGCACCGCGTGAGCGCTGCGAACGAGGTTGCCACAGGCCAGGAAGAGGCGCCGATTCACGCGCTTCCTTCCCCCGTGGTGACACCCGTTCAGGAGGAGGCGCTGGCCACACTCACAGCAGCGGTGCTTCGCCCCGACGAAGAGCCCGCGGCGCCTCAGGCGCCCGCTTCCGAAAAGGTGGTGAAGAGAGCCCACAATGTGTCTCTCCACGCTCTTGCGGGCAGAGACATGTCTCGCTCGGAGGTGGAGGCTCGGCTTCGGCAGCGCGAGCTACCGTCTGACGTTATTGAGACAGAAGTTGAGGAGTTGATTCAGCAGGGGCTGATTGATGATGATGCCCTCGCCCGGGACCTCGTCGACCGTTATGCCCACCGTCGAGGGATGGCAAAACCTGTCGTCGCTCAGAAACTGCGGGAGCGCAAGCTTGATCCGGTCAGCATAGAGGCCGCGTTGGCGGAGCTTGATGACGACGTAGAGGCTTCCAAGTTGGATGATTTAGCCCGGGATCGACTGCGGAAAATGGGGGAGCTTGACCCCGCGACGACCAAAAGACGATTAGCCGGTTACCTGCAGCGAAAGGGCTTCTCGTCGTCCGAGGTATTCACGACCATCGACCGGGTGCTCGCGTCACGCTAGTTTGAGTGCCTTCGCAAGGTAGTCGCTGGCCCCGGGGCCGCCGTCCCACTGCTGAGTGGCCACGAGACCTGCCGCCCGCGACTGCGAATTGAAGCCGGCACTGATGCCCGAAACCCCGGTAACCGCGGCGGTGTGGTTTGCTCCGCGCGCTGCGTGCAAGCCAAAGGCTTGCGGGCGGGCCTGAATCTGCGGTGACCACTCAGAGCTAAAGACGCTTCCTGCCCACAGAGCGTGAATAAAGCGCACGGTATCCCGGGGAGTGGAGACAACGCCTCCCGCCGCTCCCAAGCTGCTCAGAGCCTGAGGGATGTGCACGACCTTTCCTCGGTGATGGATGGGGGCAAGGGAATAGAAAGTGCTGTGGTGTTCCTCCGCGAAAAAATAGGTGGAATTCAAACCAAGAGGCTTAGTGACCCGAAGTTCCAGGAGTGCGGGTAACGCCATGCCCGTTGTTTCTCGCAGAAGCTCCCCGAGCAGGAGGTCGCCCGTTGGCGAGTGGTGGCCTGTGCGTGCTCCCGGGCGAAAGAGCCCCGGATAATGTCGAGCAAGCTCGAGGGCTTCGGGCAGTGACCACGAACGATCCTGCTCAACGAGCTGACTGCACAGTGATCGGATGCCTTTTGCTGGCGGGTCGAAAAAGTTGGGGATTCCCGAGCTGCCGGATAACAGGTGTCCGACGGTGATTGATGTCGTGAAGTCTGTGGAACTGATCACGCATAACCCGTGCGCGTATGAGGCAGGCAAGACATCGGTGATCGGCGTCTCCAGGGCAAGTGCTCCCCGGTCGATATCGCGAAGAATCATGGCCACAAGGAACATGCGGGTCACCCCGGTCAGGGCGAGAGGCAGAGAGGGGTCCCCATGCGAGAACAACACCTCTCCCGAGGCGGACTCGCCATACGCCCGAAGCGAGATGCCTCGACGCTCTGCTTTTTCGAAGAGCGCATGCGAGGCAGAGCTGCGATCCAGCGGCTCCGCCATGGTGCTCCTAGAGGTTTCGAGGGGAGTTCCCAGTTTACGGCCGGGGGAACCTGGCTCTGGAGGCATCAAGCGCCACTGCTTAGACTGGGGACATGTCCATCGCTGAGGAAGCCCAGACTCGGGCTGAGTTTGCCAGCGATCTGGCGGGCCTCGATCGGGAACATCAGAGAACCTACGAAGTGCGGACGTTTGGGTGCCAAATGAACGTCCACGATTCTGAACGCATGTCGGGTTCTTTGGAGTCTGCCGGTTATTCGCTCGTAGATCCCGATAGAGTGGCTGACGTTGTCGTGATCAACACCTGTGCCGTCCGCGAAAACGCCGATAACCGCCTGTACGGAACCCTGGGGCACCTGGCCTCGATTAAGCGAGAAAAACCGGGCATGCAGATCGCTGTCGGCGGATGCTTGGCCCAAAAGGACCAGGCGGGGATTGTTGAACGCGCCCCCTACGTCGATGTTGTCTTTGGTACGCACAACATGGGGGCTCTGCCCGTGCTACTCGAGCGCTCGCGGCACAACCAGGAAGCGGCAGTAGAAATACTCGAGGCCTTAGAAACCTTTCCCTCAGCGTTGCCTTCCAAACGGGATTCCAGTTATGCAGGCCTGGTATCTATCTCCGTGGGGTGCAATAACTCCTGCACGTTCTGCATTGTCCCCAGCCTGCGGGGGAAAGAAAAAGATCGTCGTCCCGGCGACGTGCTGCAGGAGGCCAAAGCTCTCGTGGATGACGGGGCCATTGAGATCACGTACTTAGGCCAAAACGTGAACACCTATGGCGTGGAGTTTGGCGACCGACTGGCCTTTGGCAAACTCTTGCGCGCAAGTGCCAGCATCGAAGGCCTCGAGCGTGTGCGTTTCACCAGCCCACACCCCGCCGCTTTCACCGACGACGTGATCGACGCTATGGCTGAGACTGAGGTGGTCATGCCGCAGCTCCACATGCCGTTGCAATCGGGTTCAAACGCCGTGTTGAAGGCCATGCGTCGGAGTTATCGGCGGGATAAGTTTCTGGGCATTGTGGACCGCGTTCGAGAAGCGATCCCCGAGGCAGCGATCACGACCGACATCATCGTGGGATTCCCCGGCGAAACGGACGCGGATTTTGAGGACACCCTCGATATGGTCCGTGAAGCCAGATTTACGCAGGCTTACACCTTCCAATATTCGATCAGGCCAGGAACTCCCGCAGCAACAATGCCTGATCAGATTCCTAAAGAGGTTGTTCAGGAGCGTTTCGAACGGCTGATGGCGGCACAAGACGCCATGTCCTGGGAGCTCAACAAAGAGTTGGTGGGCAGCAGCGTGGAGGTACTGGTGACCGAACACTCGGGTCGCAAAGGGCATGCGACCGACCGGTTGTCGGGCCGTGCACGAGACGGCAGACTCGTGCACTTTGCGCTGCCCGAAGGCTGCCGAGAGCCGCGGCCAGGTGATGTCATCACCTCGGTGGTCACCGAGGGTAAGCCCTACTTCTTGCTCGCTGACGGGCCTGCAGAGACCTTTTCGGTGCGAAGCACGCGCGCAGGAGATGCCTGGGACCGGTGGCAAGCAGAGAGTTGTGGTGCGCCGGTTATGGGTGGAGCACCCACGGGTGTGAGTCTCGGAATGCCCACTCTCAAGCCTTCCTCCACCATCGCGTGAGCGCCACAGACCGCACCCGAGAGGTTGCCGATCACCCCCCGTTGGTGGCCGTGTTGGGTGCGACGGGCACGGGAAAAAGTGGTTCCGCTGTGGCTATCGCGCAGGAGTTACAGGCTCGGGGGCTTCCGGCAGCAATCGTGAACGCGGACGCCATGCAGCTTTATCGAGGTATGGACATCGGCACGGCAAAAGTGTCCGAGGATGAGCGCGGCGGAATTGATCATTACCTGCTGGACGTATGGGAAGTGACCCGAGAAGCGAGCGTTGCGGACTACCAAGCGATGGCACGTGCAAAGATTCAAGCCCTCCAGGCCCGGGGCGTGACCCCAATTCTTGTGGGGGGATCGGGACTGTATGTGTCCGCTGTGCTTTATGAATTTGAGTTTCCCGGCACGGACCCAGCACTCCGGGAAAAACTCGAGAGACGCTTGGAGGCGGAGGGCAGGGAAGCTCTCGTTCGGGAGCTTGCCACCTACGATCCGCTGGCGGCGGTGGCCATCGATTCCCGCAACTCCCGGAGACTGATTCGTGCCCTCGAGGTCGTCACCTTGACGGGAAAGCCTTTCGGGGCAGGGCTTGACGCTGAGCACAGGCGGTGGCAGGACAATCTGGTCCTCGTGGGATTGCAGACCGAGAGAGACCTTCTTGTGTCGCGGTTGGACGCCAGGGTTGAGCAGATGTGGGAGGCCGGCCTCGTGGAGGAGGCACGCGAGCTGATTGCCGAGGGTTTACGCGAAGGGGTGACCGCGTCACGGGCAATCGGATACCAGCAGGCGCTCTCCGTGATCCATGGGGTCTCCTCGAACGAGGAGGCCAGGGAATCAACGCAGGCGCTCACCAGGCGATACGCCAGAAGGCAGGTCTCCTGGTTCCGGAGGGACGATGCGATCCAGTGGTTCGATAGTGATGACCCTGCACGGGTCCACCAAGCCACCGCGCTTGTTGTGGGCGAGCGCCCGTAGGATAATCGCGTGCCAAGAACGTCAGAACCGCTCACCCTCACCGTGACTAAGGGTCACGGAACGGGTAATGACTTTGTGTTGTTCACGGACCTTGAGGGTGTGCTCGAGCTTGGCCATGACCAGATCGCTTTTCTTGCCGATCGTCACCGCGGGGTCGGCGGAGATGGGGTCATCCGAGCTGTTCGCACCGCTCACGCCTCAGAGGTGGCTCACCTGCTCGAGGACGAGCCTGATGCCGAATGGTTCATGGACTACCGAAATGCTGATGGCTCTCGCGCTGAAATGTGCGGCAACGGCGTTCGCGTTTTTGTGGAGTATCTCCAAGCAGAGGGTCTTGCCCGTATTCCCGAGGGCAGCACCCTCCCCATTGCCACCCGCGCGGGAGTGGTTGAAGTGGCCTCCAGCAGCACGGGTTCCTACCAGGTGGACATGGGCCGCTGGAGTGTGACCGACGCTGATCACACCGTGACTGCGCGCGGATTGGACGTTGCGCGACCCTCGCTGGCGCTCAGTTGCCCTAACCCCCATGTGGTCGTGGCATTGGCCTCTGCCGAGGAACTTGAAGGCCTCGACCTCTCAGCCGCGCCAGTGCTGAACCCACCCGCACCTGAGGGAGCAAACATTGAGTTTGTCGTGCCTGCAGAGCCACTGGTGTCCGACGGCGTGGGGATGATTTCAATGCGGGTTCACGAGCGCGGGGTCGGTGAGACGCTCTCCTGTGGGACCGGTGCGATGGCGGCAGCGCTGGCAACCCGCCATTGGGCAGGCGACGGCGCTCCACACCACTGGAAAGTCGAGGTTCCCGGAGGTTCGCTCGCTGTGAGAATGTTCCCCACGGAAGAGGGCGAGCACATTAGTTTGGCGGGACCAGCGACCCTGGTCTATACAACTTCTGTCGCCGTTTAGGTCCTTTGGACCCGAAGAATCCGATAACCCTTTGAGGTTTCGGTGCGTTCGACGATGAACTCTCCTGCGTTACCGGCATTTAGCCACGCTTGCAAAGAGTCGCCGCCGAGTTTCTTGGCAACAACAAGCCATGCCTCGCCCTCGGGCGCAAGACGGGGGAGCCACACCTGGAGGATCTGATGCAAGGCTTCCTTGCCCACCCGGATGGGCGGATTGGACCACAGCAGGTCGATCGGTGCGTCATCCGGGTAGGTTTCGGGCCGTGAGGTGTGGACCCGAGAGAGCGTGAGCCTCGCAGCGTTCTGTGCGGTCGTTTCCAGGGCGCGTTCATTCACGTCAATCGCCCAGATGGTCGCTTCCGGGCTTTCGAGGGCTAGGGCGATAGCAAGCGGACCCCACCCACACCCCAAATCGACAAAGCGGCCCGTCGCCGGGGGAGCGGGCGCCCATTTCAGGAGTTGTGCTGTTCCCGTGTCAAGAGAGCCCGGTGAGAAAGTTCCGCTCGCGCTACTGAGTTCCACTTCGTGGCCTCGGAGGTTCAAGGTTTTTGTAGTGAGCCGCAGCGCACTTTCGGGAGCGTCGGAGAAGTAGTGGTCACCGGTCACTCCACCACCGTAGTGGTTCCATAGCCTGGCCCCGATAGGCTGAGAGAGAGACGGGAGAGCTGACAAACATGACTTTTGGTACCGCAATTGCCACCGGATTCCGCAAATACGCTGATTTTTCGGGGGTGGCTGGACGTCCGGAGTTTTGGTGGTTCAACCTCTTCCTCGTGCTGGGGTCATTTGTGTCCGGTGCGCTGTTTGAGCCTCTTTCGGGAGTCTGGTTCCTTGCCACGCTGCTGCCGTATTTAGCTGTGGGCGTCCGCAGGCTCCGAGATGCTGGCTTACCCTGGGGCCTCATATTCATTGGCCTCGTGCCCGGCCTGGGAACGATTGTGATGATTGTGCTGTGGTTGCAACCCACGAAGCAACCGGCCAATGCCGATGATTCCGTTGAGCTGGGGGCATAGAAGGCGGGTTGCGCGTGGTGTGGCGACTTTTTCGTAGTACCGTAACCACAGAGATTTGAGGGATTGGCGCAATGAATACTGAAGCGGAATGGGGCACCGTCGGCGAACGCATCCGGCAGGCTCGTGACGCCGCAGGAATAAGTGTCCGTGAGTTGTCGCGTCGCATCGATGTTTCCGCAAGCCACGTGTCTCAAGTGGAGCGGGGACTTGCCTCGTTTAGCGTGCGGGCGTTGTACAACGTGGTGAGCATTCTCGGCATTTCGATGGACTCTCTTTTTGAGGATGCTTCCGACGAAGCGCGACCCCCACGCATTGAAGACGAGGTTGCAGCGACAGCGCAGGCTGGCCCTCTTGATGAAGCGGGAATTGTTTTGCGCGCAGGATCGCGTCCTTCCATGCAGTTGCAGTCCGGGCCGCGCTGGGAGCGGCTGACGGCAAAGCCCGAGGTCGGTGCTGAGTTCATCGAGGTCATTTATGGCCCTGCGCCCGGCGCTGCCCCTCCCGAGGACTTCATCCGCCATATTGGCCGTGAGTACGGAATCATCACCCAGGGCACGCTGAGTGTTCAGGTGGGTTTTGGCCGAGCAGAAATGGGTGTTGGGGACTCGATTTCGTTTGACTCCAGCATTCCTCATCGGTTCTGGAACCAGACCGACGAGCAGGTTAAAGCTGTGTGGTTTGTCTGGGACTCGGTCGCTCAAGAAATGGATGCGGATTTCCCCGGGACCGATTCTGCGTCCCACCACCACGTGACACCCTAGGCGTTCTGCCTTAGGTAACGTTTTGGTTACTGCTTCAGCAAAAGTGGCCGTGGTGTTATCTCAGGGTTTACACTTGCGCTATTGTCTTGGTGTGCCTTTGCACACGAGATAAGGCTAAGGAGCCGCAGCTATGACCCCATCGAGCCACACTCTGGGAGACGTTGTTCTTGAAGCTGCCTCGATCACGAAGCGTTTTGGTGGAGCCACCGCTGTTGATGATGTGTCGCTCTCAGTGCGTCGCGGAGAGGTCCACGCCGTTGTTGGAGAGAACGGTGCGGGTAAATCAACCCTCATGCGGGTGATGGCGGGGGTGATTCCCCAGGACGCGGGTGAAGTTCGCGTGGCGGGCCGGGTGCTCGAAAAGGGCGCCAAGAGCTCGATCGATGCCGGTATCGCCCTCGTTCACCAGGAACTGAGCCTTGTGCCAGAGATGACGGTGGCAGAGAACATCATGCTCGGGTATGCACCCACCCGTCTCGGTTTTACGCAGTCCAAAGCACTCAACGCAATTGCCCAGAAAGCGCTGGACGAGATCGGTGTCTCCGTTGATTTGAACGAACGCATCTCTCGCCTCTCGGTGGCCTTGCGTCAGTTCGTCGAGATAGCCCGTGCGGTTGCCCGTGAGCCCCAGGTGCTCATTCTGGACGAACCCACAGCAACCTTGACCCCGGCGGAGACTGACTATCTCCTCGAGATGCTTCAACGTTTGGCTGCTGGCGGGATGGCCATCATCTACATTTCCCACCGTATTCCGGAGGTGTTCAAGATTGGCGACACGGTCACGATTTTGCGTGATGGCAAGCAGGTCCTGAACTCGCCTCTGGCGGACACGACTCCTGAAAGTGTCGTGGATCAAATGGTGGGTCGCGAACTCAAGCGCGACCTGCAGTCTCGTCGCGATGCAACCCCCGGGGAGATAGTTCTCGCAGCCACAGGAATCAAAGCTCCAGGCGTGAACGGGATTGATCTCACCGTGCGCGAAGGCGAAATCGTCGGACTGGGTGGGCTCGTGGGTGCTGGTCGAACAGAACTGGTTCGCGCGATTATCGGTGCTGACAACCGAACGTCCGGCCACGTCACCATTACTCGCAAGGGCAAGAGCGCCAACATTACGACTTATCAGTCAGCGATCCGCAACGGTGTGGCTTATGTTCCCGAGGAGCGGCGCACCGACGGGCTTGCCCTGACTATGAACGTCGCCGACAACATCACCCTGACCAATCGGGCGGAGCTGTCTCGTGGCACCGTTCAATTGCGGGGAAAGATCGTGAAATTCGCGCAAAATCTTGCTGAGGTTGTAGGTCTTCGGCCCCCGATCGTCACTCGCGAGGCTGGCCAGTATTCGGGCGGAAACCAGCAAAAGATCGTGATTGCCAAATGGTTGGGTCGCAGACCTGATTTCATCGTGTTGGATGAGCCAACCCGTGGTGTTGACGTGGGAGCAAAAGCCGAAATCCATCGCCTTGTCCGGGATTTGGCTGATCAGGGCACCGCGGTGCTTGTGGTGAGCTCCGACCTTCCCGAGTTGCTGGAGCTCTCAGACGTGATTCACGTTGTTCGAGATGGCTTGATTATGGGAACCCTGCCCGCGGGTGAAGCAAACGAAAAGAACGTGATGTCCCTGGCAGCCGGAGAGAAAATGGTGGACGCCTAATGGCAAAAGAAACGCTGACTGAAGTCATCACGGTGGCTCAAGGCGAAGAAGACAAAGTCTCTAAACCTAATTCTGTCCTCCCGTGGATGGCGGAAAACGGAATCTTCATCTTCACCGCTCTCCTCATCATTGGAGCCGCTGTGTTTGTGGATGGATTTGCCTCACTGGTGAACATCACCGATGTATTCCACCGGGCAGCCCCGATTGGGATTGTTGCCGCCGGCATGACTTTTGTGGTCATCAGCGGAAACTACTTGGACTTGTCGGTTGTCGCTCAGGTGGCAACCTCGGCGGTGATATTCCTGGCGGTCAGCAACGTTTACAACGTTCCGATTGCGATGGGTGCCGCCCTGCTCGCGGCAATCGCCTATGCGCTGATTAACGGCATCGCGGTCGGATACTTCAAAGCCAATGCGGTCATCGTGACGTTATCAACCACCTATATAGGCGTGGGTGTGCTTCGATACTTTTCCGGCGGCAGTATTTTTTTTGGGCCAGAGGACGGTCCCATCCGCGCATTTGGAACGGCCAAACTTGGGCCCGTCCCGTATTCGGCTCTCGTCCTCATCCTGGTAACCCTGATCCTCGCGTTTGTCTTGAGCCGCACCAACTTCGGCTTCCTGGTCCGGTCCTTCGGCGTCAACGAGTCCGCAACTCGCTTGGGAGGGGTCAACACCGGGTTTGTCATCGTGGGAGCCTTCTTCGTGACGGCGCTCGCTGCGATGGTCGCGGGGTGGGTGCTGGCGGCGTTCTCAAACACCGCGGTGTCCTCAATGTCGACGGGGTATGACTTCCAAGCACTCGCCGCCATCATCGTGGGCGGAACCAGCGTGTTTGGCGGAAAAGGCTCTGTGCTTCGGACGCTGCTCGGGGTTGTCTTCGTCAGTGTCTTGACGAACATTCTTGTTCTCTCGAACATCACCTTCGGGTACCAGCAAGTTGCGCTGGGAATTCTGATTGTTGTTGCCGTCACCATCGATGCACTCTCACGGAAGGTGGGCACGCGATGAGCCAGACCCAGTCCATCAAAATTGGTTCCAGCGATACCAGCTTCCTGGGTCGCGCGCGACTCGTCATTGCGAGACGAACCGAGGGTCGTGGTGTGGCGCTGCTGGCCATCATCTTGGTCGTGGTGTCCCTGACCCAGCCCCTCGTCTTCACCGCCTATCCGGTCAGTCTGGGCCGTATTGCCCTGATCGGCCTGGTAGCGCTGGGTTTGACCGCCGTCATTCTGATGGGGGAGCTTGATCTCAGCGTGGCCAGCACGTTGGCCGTTTCGGGTGTCGTGATGGCCCTGATCCCCGACGTGTGGATGGGAATTCTTGCGGCACTGGCCATGGGGCTGGTAATTGGCGTGATCAACGCCTTCTTCGTCGCAGTTGTTGGGATTAACTCGTTCATTGCGACTCTGGGCATGCTCTTCGCTTTGCGCGGTCTCGCGTACATTCTCTCCGACGAGACCCCGGTGCGCCTCACTGATACCGATGCCGGTATCGCCTTTGGGCTCCCGCTGATCGGCCCCATTACGCCTCGGGTCCTTATCTTTATTCTTGCCTTCCTGGCCTTGCAGATCTTTGTCTCCAGGGTGAAGGCGGGACGCGAATTCTTCGCGGTCGGCGGTAACCGCCAGGCAGCGTACGACGCCGGCATTCCCGTGAAGCGCCGCATCTTCACCGGATTCATGATTTCTGGATTCGTCGCATCACTCGCTGGCATCATCAACACGTTGGAGAGAACAGCAGCGGATCCGCGAGCGGGACTCACCGTTCTTCTGGCGAGTTTTGCCGCGGCAATCATCGGAGGTAACTACCTCAAGGGTGGCCGCGGGTCAATTGTGGGAACGCTGATCGGGGCTACCGCATTGGGAGTGCTTCAGGTGGCACTCACGCTGTCGGGAATTCAAGTTCCTGTTCAGGAAATTTTCATCGGGTTGATTCTGCTGCTGGCAGTGACCACCGACCCGGCAAGTCTTCGAGCAGTCCTGGGGAGCATTAGATCCGTTCGCCAGGGCCGTTCGAAACCTCGAGCCTAAAAACTCGGGGACTGC
>JAHEGA010000040.1:0-9164 GCA_024639925.1 Microbacteriaceae bacterium | reverse complement strand
GAAGAGACCTTCGACGTGTACGCACTTCTTCCCCAGGGTAACGACCAGGCCTACGGCACCACCTACCTGCCCCCCATGGAGGCAAAGGCTGCTGAGCTCGGTATCAACCTGACCATCACCAACTCCGAGTACGACGGTGACAAGCAAGCTTCTGAGTGTGAGGTTGCCGTTGCAGCTCAGCCTGATGGCATCATCCTCTGGCCAGCAATTGCTGACACCATTCGTCCCTGCCTCGAGGCAGCTGACGCGGCTGGTATCCCCGTGTGGGTCACCAACGCTGACGTGAACCCCGAAGATGCACCCCTCACCTACGGCTACTCCGGAACGGACAGCTACGGACAGGGCGCAGCATCGGCAGAGATCATGTGTGAGATCGTGGACGGCGCCGAGATCGGCATCATCCAGATCAACGGTGTGACCGGTAACTCGGTGGCAACGCTGCGTGGCGACGGTTTCCGCGAAACCATTGCTTCGGACTGCCCGAACGTGACCATCTTGGCTGAACAGCCTGGTGACTGGGTACCGGACAAGTCGCAGATTGCTGCTTCCGAAATGCTGACCTCGGTGGGCGTTGAGAACGTGCAGGGTATGTACGCTGCTGACGACTCGATGATCAAGGGTGGAATCGACGCACTCAAGGCACGTGACCTTGACCCTGCCGACTTCTTCATCACCTCCATCGGAAACACCTTCCTGGGTAACCCACTGGTTATTAGTGGAGAGCTCGATGGCACCGTGTTCCAGTCCTCCTCATGGGATGGCGAGAACGCTGTTGTCGGTATCTACAACGCCATGACCGGTGCAACCAGCCAGGGTCGCGACGACGAGGGATCCGTTCTCTACATGCCTAACCCCAAGGTGACGGCAGCGAACGCCTCGGACGCCGATGTGGCTCCTGAATGGTAAACCGCTAACCCGGTTGTAGTACCAGCGTGCGTTCTGGGAGGGCCTGCGGGCCCTCCCAGAACACTCGCACAAGCAGCACTGCCCTCTCCCCAAACGGGTGAGCCGAAACTCTCTTGTGAAAGAACTGTCATGACTTCCGAATTCACTCCAGCACCCCTTGTCCCTGCCCTTGACTTTGCGAACCGCCAGATCCCTGCGCACGGTTCGATGGGCGTCGACTACGAACAGCGTGTTGATTTCCACCGCCTGCGTGCCTACCGCCTCGATCGAGCAATGAAGTCTCTCGAGGCCAGTGAATGTGGCGCCTTTCTGCTTTTTGACTTTTACAACATCCGCTACACGACCCAGACCTGGATAGGCGGGGCACTGGGCGACAAAATGTCCCGCTACGCGCTCCTCATGCCCGACGGCAAGCCCCATCTGTGGGACTTTGGGTCTGCGGCTAAGCATCACCGGCTGTTTGCTCCCTGGTTGCACGAGGGCCACTCGCACGCCGGAATGCTGGGGCTGAGAGGCGCTATTTCGCCCGATGTTGGCCTCATGAAAGAAGCTGTCACGGTGATTAAGGGCATGCTGACGGACGCGGGCGTGGTCGACGACCCTATCGGTGTCGACCTCGTCGAGCCGGCGTTTTTGTTCGAAATGCAGGCCCAAGGGCTCAAGGTCGTCGATATTCAGCAACACATGCTGGATGCCCGAGCCATTAAGTCGCCCGATGAGATCATGTTGCTCTCTCAAGCTGCCGCAATGGTGGATGGCGTGTACCAAGACATCGTGGATGTGTTGAAACCGGGCATTCGCGAGAACGAGATTGTTGCACTGGCGTCAAAGCGTCTCTATGAGATGGGCTCTGACCAGGTTGAGGCCATTAACGCCGTGTCGGGGGAGAGGTGCAACCCCCACCCCCACAACTTCACGGACAAGATTATTCGTCCCGGTGACCAGGCGTTCTTTGACATCATTCACTCGTTTAACGGATACCGCACCTGTTACTACCGAACATTTTCGGTCGGCAGCTCTACCGCGCCTCAGCACGATGCTTACCGGAAAGCCCGCGAGTGGATGGATCTCGCCATCGACAAGGTGCGACCCGGTGTTGGCACCGACGAGGTGGCTGCCCTGTGGCCCAAAGCTCAGGAATTCGGGTTTGCTAATGAGATGGATGCCTTTGGTCTTCAATTCGGCCACGGTTTGGGCCTGGGTCTTCACGAGCGCCCCATCATTTCCCGCTTGAACTCGATGACGAAACCCGTCGAAATCGAGGCGGGCATGGTGTTCGCCCTCGAGACGTACTGCCCCGCCTCCGACGGTGTTTCGGCGGCTCGCATAGAAGAAGAAGTGGTGATTACCGAGAAGGGCGCTGAGGTTTTGACACGATTCCCCGCGCAAGAGCTCTTCGTCGCGAACCCCTACTGAGTCGGCTTTGTGCGCTAGTCGACGCGCATGGAAATGATGAGGTAGCGAAACCCATCATCGCCTGCGGTGATGGTGCATTCCCCGCCCAGGGGCAGAGATACGGTGTCTCCTTTGCTGAACTTCCAGGACCGGCCGTCGGGTTCGCTCACTGTGGCTGACCCGTCCACGGTGAACACGCAGTGTTCCTCGCCCTGAGTGGTCAAGGTCGTTGTTTCCTGGGCACCGAGGGTCAGAACCTGAATCGCCTTCCAGGGTCCTTCCATCATGTCGGTGATGCCAGAATCTGCTGTTTCAAAGAGATTTACCCGTGCTGTGGTCATGTTATTTCCTTAGTAAGCGCCAACCGAGGGGGAATAATCCGGAAGAGCATTGACGATGGAGGGGGGAAGAGCCTCCACCACCACAAATTCGAGTGGCTCACTCCCATGATTCACAATTCCATGGCGCCCATTGAGGGGCGTCATAATGAGGTCTCCGGGGACGACTTCGAACTCGTCTCGGTTGTACTTCATCATTCCTTTGCCGGAGACAATGAAGTAGATTTCTTCGGTCCGTGAGTGGACGTGCTCGCCGACCGCAGCGCCTGGTTCCAAAATATTGTGCTCAAACGAGTCCCACGCAGCGTGCAACATCAGGCCGGTCACAAAGCGCTTCCAGTGCATCAGTCCAGACCCACCGTGAACACCAATGACCTGCGATGCAGAGCCGGTGTTCGAAACGATAATCGAGTTGGTCACGCGCACCCCCTGTGGTGTTCTGTGTAAGGTAACACTACACGCACTTTTCGGCTCCGGCCAGGAATTTAGATGATTACGTGTGGTCAGGGTTGACAGAAGGCGAGGTTGAGGATGCGTGTCGCACAAAAAGTCTCCATCATTACCGGGGGCGCTCGAGGCATCGGGCGCGCGGCTGTGGAGCTCTTCGCAGCAGAAGGGGCAATTGTCTACGCGGTTGATCTCAGTTTTGACGAACCCTTCACCTCTGAATCAGTGCAGATTGTAGAGATGGACGTCACGTCACCCGAGCAGTGGGACGTTCTCGTGAAGCGGGTACTCAGCGACCACCACCGTATTGACATTCTGTTCAATAACGCGGGTGCGGTGGGTTCGTATGACGGCATTGCTGACATCAGCTTCGACGATTGGCACCGAATTATCGATTTGAACCTCAACGGAGTTTTTTACGGGACAAAAGCTGTTCTGCCCGCCATGCGTGAGGCAGGAAAAGGTGCGATGGTTCACACATCATCCATGTGGGGCTATGTCGGCGCCAGCGGGGTGGCTGCCTACACTGCCTCCAAAGCAGCGGTGCGGTCTCTCAGCAAAAACGTCGCACTGACCTACGCGGCAGAGGGAATTCGCTCAAACTCCATCCACCCGGGCATTATTGGGACGCCAATGGTTATGGCGCAGGACAAGAGTTTGACCCAGGACCTCATCGATAAAACCCCGATCGGCCGATTGGGGACCCCCCTCGAGGTAGCCCACGGGGCGCTGTTCTTGGCCTCGGACGATGCCTCCTACATCACGGGCACAGAACTCGTCATCGACGGGGGCTCAACCGCGCAGTAACGCTATTCCGGGTTCGTTCCCACCGAGGGTTCCCGAGCGACTTCTGCCAGTGCCGCCCAGTCCAAATCCGCGAGATCCGGGCGCGACAAGGCCTCAGCAAACACGTTCGCCAATGCCGCTGACGTGGCTAATGAGCTCCCCTGCGAGGATGCGATGCCAGTGGCGAGGGTGAGGTCTTTGAGGCCGAGCTCGAGCGAGAAGCCCTGAGGCAGGTACGAGGACTGGGCAATCATTCGCCCGTAGCCCGAATACACAACTCCTCCGAACAGCGTGTTGGTCAACAACTCCACGAAATCCTCGGCATCAATCCCTGCCCCCTCGGCCAGCGTGACCGATTCGGCCAGTGCCTGGATCGCGTGGATGATGTTGAGGTTGACCGCGACTTTGGCGGTGTTGGCTTGCGAGGGTTGTGTGCCCAGTGGCCAGGTTTTCTTACCCATGAGATCAAAAAACGGCTGCGCGGCTTCTGCCGCTGCCACATCGCCGGCCACGAGAATATTGAGCTCGCCGGCGGCAGCGACTGTGGGTCGCCCCAGGACTGGGCTGGAGACATAACTCACGCCGACATCGTTGAAGACCTTGTGCAGCCTGGTGCCACATTCCGGCGAAACCGAGGCCATATTTGCGTGGAAACCTCCCCGCGCGGCGCTCACTGCGCTCGGTGTGAGCACTGCTTCGGCGGCGGCGTCGTTTGCCAACATCGAAAAGGATGCCCCGGTAGCCAGTGCTTCCGAAGGAGTGTGGGCCTCAATGGCGCCCTCAGCGACCAGAGTTTCGATGGCCTGGGGGGATCTGTTCCACACCACCACGGCGTGCCCGCCACTGAGCAGCTGACGGGCCATTGCTAAGCCCATGGTGCCAAGCCCGAGGAAACCGACGTCTGCCACCGGCTCAGCCCTTCCAGATCGTTTTCATGTTGGTGAATTCCCGAATACCGGGGGCTCCCAACTCGCGACCGAATCCTGAGTCTTTGACACCACCGAAGGCAAGCTCTGGGTAGGAAATCGTCATCCCGTTGACGAAGACTGCGCCCGCATCCAATTTTTCGGTGAAGAAAGTCTGTTCCTCCGCGTCGGTGCTCCAGATCGCTGAACTCAGGCCAAAGGTGGTCTGGTTAGCAATCGCGATAGCTTCATCGCGATCCTTCACACGGTAAATGCTAGCCAGAGGACCGAAGGCCTCTTCCATGGTGATACGCATTTCTGGCGTGATGTCGGCGATAACCGTCGGGGGATAGAAGTATCCAGGCCCTTCGGGGAGCTCTCCACCCACCAGCACGCTGGCACCTTTAGCTTTTGCATCCTCAACCAGCTCGGAGATGTCACGCTGACCATTCTTTGTCGCCAGCGGGCCAACCTGTGTGGCCGGGTCCATGGGGTCACCCACGACGAGGGCTTTCATCCCGTCAACAAACGCGGCAACCCACTCGTCATAGATGTCGGTGTGGATCAAGAAACGCTTGCCAGCGATGCAGGATTGGCCGTTGTTGTTGATCCGCGCGGTGACAGCGACGCTGGCGGATTGGGCAATGTCCGCCGAGGGCATGACGACAAAGGCGTCGGAGCCTCCCAGTTCCATGACCGACTTCTTGATCTGTCGACCCGCGCGTTCGGCGACCGCACGACCAGCTGGTTCAGACCCGGTCAAAGTGACGGCTTTGACGCGCCAGTCATCGATAACCGTGTTGACCATGCTCACCCCAATCATGAGGGTTCCAAAGGAGCCTTCGGGGAAACCACCGCGGGTGAAGAGCGTGTGCAAGTAGAGGGCTGACTCGGGCACGTTGGAAGCGTGCTTCAACACTCCGGTGTTGCCCGCCATCAGTGCCGGAGCGGCAAAGCGCATGACCTGCCACAGCGGGTAGTTCCAGGGCATGACCGCGAGAATCACGCCGAGAGGCTGATACATCGCATAGGCGGAACTCGCGTTGACACTGCTCGGATCCGCGAGAGGCTCGTCGGCCAGAAACTCTGGGGCCTTGTCCGCGTAAAAACGCATGTTTTTTACGCATTTGTGCACCTCGGCTTCTGCCTGGGCGATCGGCTTACCCATCTCGCGCACCAGCATGGGAGCAAGAGTGGCTACTTCTGACTCCATCAGGTCAGCGGAGGCCCGCATCCAGGCAGCGCGCTGTTCAAAGCTTTCGTTGCGCAGCTGTTCGTGGGCTTCCTGGGCGAGCGTGATCTTTGCCTCCACCACCTCGGCGGTGTCTTCCTCAAAAGTCTTTTCCACTTCTCCAGTGGTGGGGTTGGTGACGGCCATGCTCATGCGGGGGTTTCCTTACTGTTGGGGGCTTGGTCAAACAATTCGGGGTGGCGTTCGAGGTGCAAACGGGTTCGACGAATGTGGAGGGCCAAAATTTGTTCGGCAAGGGCGAGATCACCGTCGTGGAGCGCGGTGACCAGCATGTGGTGCTCGTCGTGGAAGATACGACGGTTGCGGTCTCCGACGAGCTGCGTGTAGGCCCGGCGATAGGGCTGCGTTGTGTTCCACAGCCTGGTCACCAGCGGACCGAGAACGTGGGTGTGGGCGTTTTCGTAGGCACCGAGGTGGAACTGGCGATCGAGATCGAGAAACTCTTCGACCCCGTGAGCATCCGCCATCTGATGGGCAAGAGAATCCAGACGGGCCAACTGCTCTTGTGTCAGATGTTCTGCGGAGAACCGCAGAAGCAGGGGTTCGATGCGCTCTCGCGTTTGGTACACCTCTGAGCACTCGGCCAGGGTGAGGCTTGCCACCCACGCCCCTGTATTGGCCACCAGGCGCACTAAACCCTCGGATTCCAAAAGCCGGAGAGCTTCACGGACGGGAATTCGTGAGCCGCCGTAACGCGCGGACAGGTCCTCCTGGACGATTCGATCACCGGGGGAGAGCTCGCCGCCCAGGATGCTCTCGCGCAACGAATCCGCGATGCGTTGGGACGCATTGCCGTCCCGTAGCGATTCGGTCAACGTCATGCGCCTATTCTCCCGGCTTCATCGGGTGCCAGAGTCGTAGGTCTGTTTCTTCTTCGTAGGCTTTGCCGTCAGGGAAGCTGACGAGTTCGCACTGCATGCCCCACGGGGTCAGGAAGTAGAGCCAACGTTGCCCAAAACTTGCGTTCTGGGAGTGGACGACCTCGCCCATCGTTTCGACCCCGTGGGCTTTGAGATAGTCAACGGCGGCGTCAAGATCTTCGACGTAAAACGCCAGGTGGTGCCCGCCCACATCGGAGTTGGCAGGTGGGGTGGTCACCTGATCGGGTGCTTCCCACTGGAAGATTTCGAAATTGGGGCCTGTTTTGCACCGGAAGAACCGAAGTTCACGCATCACGGCGCGGGGGTGAACGTGCAACTGCTCCGCCAGCCAGTTGTCGTCCCGAATGAAGGGACCCAGGCTGTAGACCTTCTCGCACCCAATGACATCAACAAAGAACCGCTCGGCTTCGTCGAGGTCAGGAACGGTAAACCCGATGTGTTCCGTTCCTCGCAGCCCGGGCAGTGCCATGGGTGACTCCTTTGTCGACGTGTTGCATACAGTATGGCGGTTATTTGGCGCATAATCCACCCGTACACGCACTATTGGGGTGACATTGGATACAATCTGGGGTATGGTCGGGTCATTACCGGGATGCCCGAGTGCCTTATCCCTCAACGAAGAGAAGAGAACCGATCGTGGCCACACATACCCCTCTTGAGCCGGCCCAGCCCTGGATTCAGGTCCAGGCCACCCAGGAAGACTGGGAGAGCGCCGACCCCGCGTTGCTCGCCACGATGCTGGGTCAACTGCACCTCATCCGTGCTTTCGAAGAAACGGTGCTTGAGCTTGCGGGCGAAGGCCTCGTTCACGGCCCCGCTCACTCCTCTGTGGGTCAAGAGGGTGGAGCTGTCGGATCTGCCGTGGGGTTGCGGACCACGGACGCTGTTAATGGGTCCCACCGAGGCCACCACCAGTTTCTCGCGAAAGCGCTCGGGTACGTGGCTCCCGGCGGTCTCGACCTGCAGCAGCTGGTTACCCCGGATATCGCCACTGTGTTGGATAAGACCCTGGCCGAAATCCTCGGGCTTGCCCGAGGATTCTGTAAGGGTCGCGGCGGATCGATGCACCTTCAGTGGCATGACGCCGGAGCGCTCGGCACAAACGCCATCGTCGGTGGGGGAGTGCCCCTAGCGGCGGGAAACGCCTTCGCCCAAAAGCGCGCGGGCACCAGCGACCTGACCGTTACCTACTTCGGTGACGGAGCGGTCAACATTGGCTCCGTCCTGGAGAGCATGAACCTAACGTCGGCCTGGGATATTCCCTTGATCTTCTTCATCGAAAACAACCTCTACGCCGTGTCCACCACAGTGGAAGAGGCCACTGGGGAACCTCGTCTTTCGGGTCGGGGAGTGGGCTTTGCCATTCCCTCCTTCCGGGTTGATGGTATGGACCCACTGTCGGTATACCTGACGATGCAAAAAGCGGAAGAGTATGTCCGAGCAGGACATGGTCCCGCCGTCATCGAAGCTGAGGTGTATCGCTTCTTCCATCAAAACGGGGCATTCCCTGGCAGCGCGTTCGGGTACCGTTCCAAAGAGGAAGAAGAGTCCTGGCGCGCGCGTGACCCGCTGACGATGATGGCCGACAAGATGAAGGCTCTCGGCCTCATTAACGACGAGATCGTTGCCTCCGTTCGCCAGCAGGCACAAGAGGCGATGGCCGCTGTAGCGGCCACGCTTGTGGAGCAGGACCCCGAAGGGAAGCCGGGCGTTCGGCGCATTCGACCCGACCTCTGGCCCGAGGCGAGCTTCGTGGACGTGGGCGTTCGCGGTGACCTGAGCGAGCTTTCTGGTGCGCGCACTCAAGAGCGCGCTGACTATAGCGGTGAGCTTCGCGAAGTGCGGTTCGTTGATGCCGTTGCCGATGTGATGGACCGCAACATGTCCGAGGATGACCGAATCGTGGTTCTGGGCGAAGATATTCACCGGCTCAAAGGTGGGACCAACGGCGCGACCAAGGGCTTGGCGGAAAAATTCCCCGACCGCATTTTGGGCACCCCCATTTCAGAGAACGCCTTCACCGGCCTGGGCGGTGGCCTCGCACTCGATGGTCGCTACCGACCCGTGGTCGAATTCATGTATCCCGACTTCATGTGGGTGGCAGCCGACCAGGTGTTCAACCAGATTGGTAAAGCGCGTCACATGTTTGGTGGCGAATCCGCGGTTCCCCTGGTGTTGCGGACCAAAGTTGCGATGGGTAGCGGGTATGGGTCCCAGCACCTGATGGACCCCGCGGGAATATTTGCCACCGCGC